>SYGV01000108.1 GCA_005799365.1 Nitrospiraceae bacterium | reverse complement strand
GCTCACCGCCTACAACTCCGTGGAGATTCCGGAGCCGAAGAACCCCGCCTCCCCGGCCGAAATCACCCACGACCTCCACGAGAAGCTGTTGCTGAACATCGGGACGATGGGCAAGTTCCGCCGGGTCGCCGCCGCCATCACGGGGGCCAACCAGCAGACCGTCGTCATCCAGACCACCGTCAGCAGGTGGGACACGGGCAACCGGTTTCTGCGCTGGATGAGCACCGTGACGGAGCTCGTTGGCGGGATTTACGAATCCTACGCGAAACAGCAAATCGGCACCGTGTCCGGCACGGTGGGAGACGGATTCCTGCTCGTGGACGTGCAGTTCGTGGACAAGAAGTCGCAGCAAGTCCTCGGCAAGCTCACCATCAAGGGCCTGGCGGATTCGCCGGACAGCTACCGCGCCGCCGAGGATCGGGCGGTGGACGCGCTGCTCGCCTACATGAAGACCCGCCTCTAGCCAGGCGCCGCCCTGACCCGGGCCTTTTTCAACCGCCTGCTACAGCACCGCGCCGACCAGCCGGAACTGTTCCACATCCACCAACCCCCGATCCGTGATCTTCAGCGAGGGTATGACCGGCAGGGCCAGGAAGGAGAGCTGAATAAACGGCTCCTCCAACGTGCACCCGAGGGTCTTGGCGAACCCGCGCAATCGCTCGAGCGAGGCGGCCACCTCATCCGGCGCCCGGTCGCACATGAGCCCGCCGATCGGGAGCGGCAAGACCTCGAGGCTCGTGGCGTCCGACGCCACGACGATGCCCCCGTCGATCTCGCGCAATCGGTTCAGCGCCGCGGCCATGACCGCCTCATCCGCGCCGATCACGATCGCATTGTGGGAATCGTGGTTGATCGAGGTGGCGATCGCGCCCCGCCGCAATCCGAAGCCCTTGACGAAGCCGACCGAACGCCGCCCTGTGCCGCGGTGCCGTTCGAACACGGCGACCTTCACGATATCCTGATCCAGATCCATCCTCACGCGCCCGGCGGAGACCGGGACCATAGCCTCCAACGCATCCGTCACGATCTGCCGGCGCCGGACGCCGATCACCAGGACCCTCTGTTGCGACAGACCGGGGGCGGCCGGAACCTGAAAGTCGGCTTCCGTGCAAGCGGCGAGGCGCAGGTTGGGACCCAGGCCGTCCAAGACCTGGGTCCGTGAGGAGACGGAGGCGGCTGCCAGCGCCGCCGGCTCCACGAGCCGGCCCCGCTTGTACACCGCCTCGACCGCCAGACCAGACGACCAGCGGCCGGATTCCTTCGGCCGGACCAAACAGACATCCGCCAGGAATCCCGGCGCCACCACACCCCGATCCTCCAGCCCATAGGCCCGCGCCGCGGCGAAGCCGGCCGCGCGGAAGATGACCTCCGGCTTGTGGCCCGCCCGGAGCGCCTTATCCACGATCCAATTGATGTGGCCTTCACGGGCGATGTCGGCCGGATTGCGGTCGTCGCTGCAGAGGCCGACAACAGCCGACGAATAGTCGTCCAGCAGGGGCAGGAGCGCGTCGGCGTCCTTGGCGCAGGACCCCTCCCGAATCAGCACGTGGAATCCTTTCTGCAGTTTCTCCCGGGCTTCGTCCAATGTCGTGGATTCATGGCAACTGTGGATGCCCGCGGCGCCGTAGGCGTTCAACTCCCGTCCCCGCAAGCCCGGGCAATGGCCGTCGAGCCGCCGGCCCTGGAAGGCCAGCAACTTGCGCAGCACGTCCGGCTCCCCGCCCAGAAGGCCCGGATAGTTCATCATCTCGGCCAGGCCAAGCACGCGCGGATGGCCGCACAGGGCCGTCAGATCGTCGGCGTGCAGCTCCGCCCCGCTGGTCTCCAACTCCCGTTCGGGGCCGGTGGAGGGCACGCAGCTGGACAGCATCACGAAGACGTCCAAGTCCAAGCCTTCGGTCGCCGCCAGGGCCCAGCGCAAGCCGTCGACGCCGCGGACATTCGCGATTTCGTGCGGGTCCCAGATGACGGTGGTCGTGCCGGAGGGCAGCACGGCCTGCTGAAAGCGGGCGGGGGTCAGGAGACTGCTTTCGATATGGACGTGGGCGTCGATGAAGCCGGGCACCACCATCAGCGAGGAACCGTCCAGCTCGCGCCGCCCCCGATAGGCTTGCTGCGTGCCGACGATGCGTCCGCGATAGACGGCCACGTCCCCGGGCAGAAATGCGCCGGTGTAGACATCCAGAAAGCGGGTATGCTTGATGACGAGGTCGGCCGGCTCCAGCCCCCGGGCCACGCGGATGTGGGCGGCCAGCTCTTCCGACGAACGATGGTGGGTCTTGCCTGGCATGGGGCAGTTACGTCCTTTTTCTGCCCCACCCTACTGACTCGGCGGATGACGGTCAAGGAAGGGTCCGGCGGCGAAGGCCCACCGACGTCTGCTGCGGAAAGCGGAGACGGCCGACCTGGCCCGAGCCAAAGGAAGCGGGCGAAACCAGCCGGAACGCCAGCTCAGCATTTGGGCCCGGACGATTGGATGTACCGGATGGCAAGGCCCTTGAGCGACTTGACCTCCACGTCGTAGGGCACGGCCACGCCCCCGCCGTAGGCCGGATATCCCCCATAGTAGCCCATCCCGTAGGGGTAGGGTCCGTACATCATCCCGCCGTAACCGAACCCTCCATACCCGAAGGGCCCTCCCATCATCATGCCCGGCTGATAGGCGACTTGATGCTGGATCTGCTCTTCCGGTTTGGCGAAGATGACGGCGTCGGCCCCGAGGCCGGCGGCTTTTTCCAACATGTTCTGCTGCATCGCCCCATACCCGGACGATGTGTCCTCGACGCGAAGCTCAGCCAGGGCCACGTGCGGGCAGGCAGGGACCCGTTGCAACATCTCCACGTTGTCCACGGACCGTTTCGGTGGGAACTGCTGGCTGGTAAGCCGGACCATATCCACGCTGGTGCACCCGGCCAGCGCCAGGAACAGCAGGGAGAAGAGGCATCGACCGTGTCGGCGCATCATGGTTCTCTTTTCCGATAACATCCCGTCGACGAATACCGCGTCGGATGCCGCAACCCCGATCGCACCCCTGACACAAGGCACCGGCGCGCCGCGGCGGGTCGCCTCTGGATCAACGCAAGTAGCGATCCACCACTTGCGCTTCAACCTTGTGCCGCTGCTGTTCCAACTGATGCCGCTGCTGTCGCAGGTCGTCCAGGGCGCGCTCGTACTCCTGTTCGTGCCTAGTCCATTGCTCCAAGAGTTGGGCCTTGGTGTCCGGATGGGCCTGCACCTGCCGGAGCTGCTCCAGGGCGAACCGGAAGTGCTCGCGTTGCACCTTCAACTGTTGTTGATGCATCTGCCAGCCGCTGAGATCCAGGGCGCGAATCTCGCGCAGCGTGGGGTCCTGGGTCTCCGGCACTTTTTGCAGATCGGCGAGCTGCTTGTCCAAGCGGTCAACGCCGGCATTCAACTGGCCGAGGTGCCGCTCCAGCATGGTCACGACCAGATCCGCCGGATGAGCCGCCTCGGGCTGCGGGATCGCCGCGGCGCAGCCCCAGCCGGCCAGCAGGAGGGCCGCCGTCAGGGTGAAATAGATCCGCTCTCGCATAGCTGCTCCTTTCGCGCTCGTCAGGATGGTGGCCGCCTCAATTGAGGCCGGTCGTCGCCCCGTCTTTGTATCGGATCGCCACGCCCGATTGGTACTGGAGATAGTTTACCCGGTCCACCGGCGCCTGCACGTAGGTCCAGGGATCGAAAAAAAACGGCATCCCGCTCCCCATGCCGCCGAAGAGAGAACTCTGCACCCCGACGGCGTTCGTCGACTGGTAGGTCTGGCCCAGTCCGTTGGATTCGATCAGATCGTACTTGCCCATGACCACGGCATCGGCGCCATACCGGCCGGCAGATGCGAGGATTTTCCCTCTCAACGTATCCTCGTCCACGTAATCGGAGTCGCTGGTGGCAATGAACCGCGCCAGGTTTACATGGGGCTGGGCCGGCTCGACCTCCAAGGACGCGGGCAGACCGCCAGGGCGAGGGGGATAGGGCGCCAGCGACAACGGTTCGACCTGGACCGAGACGCAGCCGGTCAGCCATGCCAGGACCATGAGCACTATGTAGCTGGAACCTGTTTGCAGGTATCGCATCGGGGGCCGCATCTTGCTGGATTCGCCTGGCCCCTGTCAAGAAATGTACGCGCCGCGCTGATCGGCCGAGGCGCCGTGATCTTCGCGCAAGTCCAGGCCCGCAAGGTGCTTTGCCTGGGGCAGAGCACCGGCGACATCCCGGCCACCGAGAAAGCCCGGGTCCCGGCCCAGGCCATGTTGACTGGTTCGGTCGCGGCGCCTGTCGTGGCGATGGGGCCCAAGGCCCCTGCGTCTCGCGGCCCCGACGTCGTACGGAAGTTGAATCGGGGCGGAATTACGAAGGGTCGTCGGAAGCCGTCCGCAAGGACGAGGCGAGCCCGACTAGGGACAGCGTATAGATCAGCCACTTGGACGGGTCGAAATTGTACCACCGGGGCCCGTTGCGGTAGTCGCTCTGATAGGTATGGTGATAGTTGTGGTACCCCTCGCCGAACGTCAGCAGGGACACCCACCAACTGTCCCGACTGGAGTCCGCCGCCCCATATTTCTGGCTGCCCCAGAGGTGGCAGACG
>SYGV01000107.1 GCA_005799365.1 Nitrospiraceae bacterium | reverse complement strand
GGGCGAATCTGCGAAGGAAATAGTCCACCAGCAGGCGGATGTCCTCGCGCCGCTCACGCAGCGCGGGCAGCCGGATGCGGACGACGTTCAGCCGGTAGAACAGGTCCTCGCGGAAGGCGCCCTTTTCTATCTCCTTGGCCAGGTTCTTGTTCGACGCGGCGATCACGCGCACGTCCACCTTGATCAGCTTGTTGCCGCCGACGCGCGTGAACTGCTGCTCCTGCAACACCCGCAAGACTTTAGCTTGGGTGCTCAGGCTCATGTCCCCGATCTCGTCCAGAAACAGGGTTCCCCTGTCCGCCTGTTCGAACTGCCCCCGCTTCTGCGTCGTGGCCCCGGTGAACGAGCCCCGCTCATGGCCGAGCAACTCGCTCTCGATCAGGGTTTCGGGAATCGCCGCGCAATTGACGGCTACGAAAGGCTTGTCCCGACGCGGGCTGGCCATGTGGATCGCCCTGGCCACCAGCTCCTTGCCGGTGCCATTCTCCCCGGCGAGCAGGACCCGGCCGGTGGTCGGGCCGGAGGTCTCGATGAGCTGCCGCAGCTTCTGCATGACCGGGGACGTCCCCACCAGCTCGAACCGCCGCGCGACCGTTGTCCGCAGCTTGAGATTTTCTTCTTCCAGGCGACGCTGATCGAGCGCGTGCCGGACCCGCAGCATGATGTTATCCAACGAGAGGGGCTTCTCGATATAGTCGTAGGCCCCCAGCTTGATGGCTTTCACCGCCGTCTCGATGGACCCGTGGCCCGACATCATCATGACCTGGAATTTCGGGGCCTGCTCCCGGATCTTCTTCAAGGTCTCCAGCCCGTCCATCTCGGGCATCCAGATGTCCAGCATCACGAGATCGGGCGGCTCGGCGGCGATCATCTTGAGCGCCTCGGCGCCGCTCTTGGCGACCGACACCTGATACCCTTCGTCCTCAAGAATCCGACTGACGCTGCTGAGGATGCCCGGTTCGTCGTCCACGATCAGAATCGATTCAGCCATTCTTCTCCCCGTTCAATAAAGCTATCGGCCACAGCTTTCAGCATGCAGCACAGACTTGTCGCTGAAGGCTGCCTGCTGATCGCGGGAGGCTTGTTTCACACCGGCAATTCGATCGTAAACACGGCGCCCTGCGGCT
Organism: Nitrospiraceae bacterium; assembly: GCA_005799365.1. Classification (GTDB taxonomy): domain Bacteria; phylum Nitrospirota; class Nitrospiria; order Nitrospirales; family Nitrospiraceae; genus SYGV01. Next base: position 9,467 of record SYGV01000107.1, on the reverse strand, counting down.
GGTTGTTGGCCGCGCGGATCTGCCCGTCGTGGTCCGTGATAATGCGGTGCACGATCGCCAACCCCAGTCCGGTGCCCGTCCGCTTCCGCGAGAAGTACGGCACGAAGAGCTTCTCCTGATCCTCCGGGTTGATGCCCGCCCCTTCGTCCGCCACGCTCACCACCGCCCGGTGCCGCTTGGCTTCGTAGCGGGTGGCGATCCAGAGCCGCCCCTTATGGTTCATCGCCTGCACGGCATTGTCCAGGAGATTCACGAACACCCGCTTCACCTGCTCCCGGTCCAGGTTCATCGGGGGCAGCATGTCGTCCAGCTCCACCATCCACTCGATCTCCCGGTGCGCGCCGCGGTAAAGGGCCGCTACGTCCCGGATGATGTCGTGCAGTGACTCCCTGGCCATGCGGGGCGCCGGCATCCGCGCGAACTTCGAAAACTCGTCCACCATCTCCTTGAGGCTGTTCACCTCGTTCACGATCACCGCCGTGGACTCGTCGAAGATCGCATCGAAATCCGGCGACTTCTCGAAAAACTTCTTGCGCAACCGCTGGGCCGAGAGCTGAATGGGCGTGAGCGGGTTCTTGATCTCATGCGCTATCCGCTGCGCCACCTCCTGCCAGGCGGCGGTCTTCTGCGCCTTGATCAGCTCGGTCAAGTCTTCGAACACGAACACGAACCCCAGGTCCGTCCCCGCCTCGTCGCGCATCCGGGAGCAGTTCAAGCCGATGGTGAGAAACTTGCCCTGCACGTCCAGCGGCCCTTCCTGCGAGAGGCTGTCGCGGCGCTCCGCCAACATCCGGTCGTAGGCGCTTTGAAACAGCTCCACGCCCAGCTCCTTGAAGGCCTCGTGGACCGGCCGACCGCGCATCTGGTTGCCCAGCACGCCGAGGATTCGCTCCGCCGAGGGATTGAAGGTCGTGATCGCGCCGCTCCTGTCGATGGACAGCACGCCGGAGGCAATGGTGTCCACCACGGCCTGCGTGTAGGCGCGCCGGCGGTCCAGCTCCACATTGGATTGCCGCAGCGACACGTTCGCCTCCTCCAGTTTCGACTTGCTCCCCTTCAGATCGGCCGTCATCCGGTTGAAGGAGTCCACCAGCGTGCCGATCTCGTCGGTCGCCTTCACGTCCAGCCTGACGTTGAGGTCGCCGTGGGCCACCGCCTCGGTGGCCTCGGCCAGCCGCTGGATCGGCACCGTAATGCCGCGCGCCACGTAAAACCCGAACCAGGTGGCGCCGAACAGGATCATGACCGTCACCACGGCCACGAACAGGTAGGCCCCGACCTTGATCGGATTGCGCAGCGCCTTCACCTGCCGGTATTCTGTGTACTGGCGCGAGATGCCCTCCATCTTGGCCAGCAGGGACTCCGGCACGTAGGCGTCCACCACGACGACGCCGTCCACCTCGCCCGCGCGGGCATTGGAGACGATCGGCACCGCCGCGCGGATCAGCCGGCCGGTTTGCGCCTCCTGGACCGACGTCAGCTCCCCCTTCTCTTTCAACACCTGGAGCACCAGCTGCCCGATCGGCAGATCCAGCACGGAGGCGGGCACGGTCCGATCCGCTGTCTTGGTCAGCGGCGCCATCTTCGCCGAATAGACCTCCACCCCGGCCAGGTTGTGCTCGGCCCGCTTCCGATCCATCGTGGCGATCAACAATTCCCGCTGCTCGGGGATCAGCATGTCCTCACGGAAAATCTCGCGGCTGATGGCGCGGGCGCTGTTCACCGCCAGGACCGTATGGCCCTCGTGATGCATCCGCGCCACATCGTAGGAGTCCGCCAGCACCTGTTCGATCTGCTCGTTGAACCAGACATCCACCGCCTTGTTGACGAGCCCGCTGGCCACGACCGCAAGCAGCATCGTCGGGATCAACGCGAACCCGATGAACGCCGCCACGAGCTTCGCCCGGAATCCGGACCCGACCAGGCGGTGCCGCCGCTCGAAATAAGCCTTGATCAGGTTCCGGGACAGGAGCAGCGTCAGGACGACCAGGCCGATCAGGTCCAGGTTGACCAGCAGGAGGACGAAGGCATAGCTCGGACCGGGCAGCAGCGAATCGGCGTCGGAGGGTCCGGGCACCGCGTACCGGGAGACGTCCTGGGCGTAATAGAAGGTCAGCGCCAAACAGGGCAGGAGCAACAGCAGCACGATCCAGACCGGACGCGAGTAAAATCGGCGGCGCTCGCCTTCCGTGGCCGCTTCTTCGAGGGGGACTAGCTTGATCGGATCAGACATCAGCCCGCGTGGCCTCCTGCCGCGCTACCGCCGGGACTGGCCCCGGTGGAAGCCGGGCCGACGGCCGGGCCGTGGAACGGCTCCCCCAACATGGAGGCGAAGGCCTCTTCGAAGCGCGGCGCCTCGCCCTGGAAGAAGCCGGCGGCCCAGGCCTGGGCCGCCCATCGCGGGGCGGCCGCGCCCTCCCATGGAGCGGAGGGATCGGACGTGCCGGCGACCGGCGGCTGATCCTGGGCCATGGCTGGCACGTCGCGCCCATCTCTTTGCCCTTGCAGCCCGGCTCCCCACGCCACACAGCACCAGAGGCCAGACAGCAGCGGGACCGCCGGCGAACGGAGCAGCATCTGCAGAGGGAGTGTCATCGCGGCTTGCTCGATCCAGCCTTGAGGAGACCAGGGCCAGGTCACGCCGGACTTGGCCAAGCTTGCAAACGCAACGGACACGGAGGCTGGATGAGGGAAGAAGAACCGCAGCTGGCAACGCCCCCGATCAAGGCGCTTTGGCGGCTGGTTTGCCCGACGCCAGGTCCACGTACTTTATCCGCAGGGCGTACAGCAGATCATCCAGCACCGCCTGCTCCTCCGTGGTCAGATTGCCTTTCGTCTTACTCTCCAGCACCGACAGGATATCGATGATTTCCTTGGCTTGCGCGAGATTCACGGGCACCTGGGGCTGCCGGGGGTCCAATCGTTCCCCCATCAGCATCAACGCCGAGGTGCCGAGCGAAAATACGAAGGACGAAAACGTCACCGGCAGGCCCGACTCGTGAGACGCAGCCGGGGCGCCCTGTGGAGCCGCCAGCGCGTCCCGTTTCAGCGCCTCGGCCTGCGGCGTCCCCGACGAAACGGAACCCTGGTCATCCGAACGGCCGCGCCGATCGCGAACGACGAATCCTTCTGCTTCATCTGCGCTCATGTTTAGTTCTAAACTCCCACGTCTACGCAGGGTTACGGTACCATATTTTCGAGACCCCACGCAACCGACCGGCCGGCGAGAAGCTCGTTGAAGCAGGGCTCAAAACAGGTATAATGCGGGCGGCTTGAGGAGAGCGGCATGTCGGAGTCATTCGATCGGTTGGTCCAGTTGATGGCCAAACTGCGCGCGCCGGACGGCTGTCCCTGGGACCGCAAGCAAACGCACGCATCGTTGAAGCCCTACCTGATCGAAGAGGCCTACGAAGTCCTCGAAACCATTGATCAGCAGGACCCCCGCAAGCTCCGAGAAGAACTGGGCGACCTGTTTCTCCAGGTGTTGTTTCACGCCCAGATCGGCGCGGAAGCGGGCACGTTCACGATCACCGAGGTGCTGGAGCAACTAGCCGACAAGCTGGTCCGCCGCCACCCGCATGTGTTCGCCAAACAGGAGCAACCAGGCGACAGCCTCTCTCCCGATCAGGTCTATTCGAATTGGGAACAGATCAAGCGTGACGAACGGGCGAAGGCCGGCCAGGCCGAGTCCGCCCTCCACGGAGTCCCCAAGACCCTGCCGGCGCTTCTGAGGGCCTTTCAGGTGCAGGCGCGCGCCTCGCGTGTGGGCTTCGATTGGCCCCATACCCGAGAGGGGACCGAGCGCGTCATGGAAAAAATCGCAGAAGAAGTCCATGAATTGCGCGAAGCGGTGGCGGACGACATCGCCGACAAGGCCGACCGGATCGAGTCGGAGTTCGGCGATCTGTTTTTCGCGCTGGTCAACCTAGCGCGGTTCGTCAAGGTCAACCCGGAAGAAGCCCTGCGCGGCTCCACCAACCGGTTCGTGGCCCGCTTCCAGCTCATGGAGGCCGCGGCTGCACGAGCCGGGCGTCCCCTCGACAGCATGACGCTGGACGAACTGGACCTGCTCTGGAACGACGCCAAGCGGGTGCTGGCTTCCTCCTCCACCGACGCCGAAGCAAGCCGGTAGCCGGACGTGCGCGCAGGAACACTCGCATGAACCACGAACAGGACCAGACAGCCGGCCCATCGAGCCGCGAAGCGGCGCCCCCCGAGCCTGGCCCCTATGAGGAAGGCAAGCGGGCCGGCGCCCATCCCCTCGTCGTCGTCCTCGGGATCATCTTCGGCCTCTGGCTGCTCATGTGGCTCTACATTCCCAGTTCCAAACAAAAGCCGGCGGTCGCGCCCGATCCGACTCCGGCGTCCGTCATGGAGGAACCGGACGCAGCGCCGCTTATGTTCAAAGTCAAAACCGCCGTCCCCGAGATCAACGCCGTGGGCATCGTCGTCCCGCCGCAGGCCACGGAGAGCCAGATCGTCGGCCTTTTGAAGCAGCTGCGCGATGCCCGGCTGGCCAACCAGCTGTCCGCCATGCTGCCCGCCACATCACCGGGCCACAAGCTAGGCGACCATGCGATTGCCGACATTTATATTTTTTCCGACGCGCAATATGCCAAGCCCGCGGCGATCGGCGTGCTGGCGCGCGGCGCCCACGCGCCCGGCGAGCTCTACCCGCAAGCAGTCCCGTTCGAGACCGCGATGGAAGCCGTGCGCGGCCATTACCGCATCGATTTGAGCGATACCGGCCACCCCGATCAGGCCTCGCTGGGCTTCGCTGACGAGTCCGGCGTCCACTCGAAAACCTTCCGCCAACTCTTCTAAATCGCCGCGCAGCAAGCATAGCTTGTACACAAGCTATGCGCAGGGCAAGACTTACCATTGCGATAAACTACGTGCTCCACAATATCTAGTGGGACTGCACCTAACCACCACAATGTCTAAAAGTTAAGCACTCTGTTCCTCCTACATCCAGAGCGCATATTCTTCCTGACCAGGACCACTTGCCCCCAGCCTTATCCACAGATTCTGGGGACGCAAAATACGGCAGAAATTTGTGGACTTTTTGAAGGGTTTGGTGAGGAGGGACTGGCGTAGGCCGTTTAGATGCCGACCGCTTGCTGGACTTCCTGCCGAAGGACCGCCTTATTCGCCTGCATCCATGCCTCCAACCGAGGGAACAGATGCGCGAAAGGTCCTGTGAACGGATCGATTTTCACGTCCAGCCGCTGCGAGAACAATCCTTCTTCGTTGGCGATCTGCAGCTTGCGGTCTGCGATGCGCTTCGTCAACAATTGATTCATCCGGAGCTGCTGGCCAGGGCTGCCGCCGGACAGACCCAGCACCCCCGTCTTCAGGTAATCCAGTTCGTCCGCCAGCGAGACCTTTACGCGGACGGCATGGGCCGTCGGCCAGCTGGACCGCTGGATGGCATAGTCGTACGAGAGGGCCGGCTCGTGCGGTTCACGATACGGCCCCAACACGTTGAGGATCGAAAAGGGGTCGGCCATGCTCAGGTCTTCCGTTCAATTTGGATCAGGGTCAACGCGCCCTCTCCTTCGGTCGGTCCGCTCCATCCCTGCAATCCATCCCGGATGTGATAGAGATTCGCATAACCTTTCCGGCTGAGAAAGTCGCAGGCCAGGCGGCTCCGCTCGCCGGTTGCGCAGTAGACGAAGACGTGCCCGGCGCTCTCGGGGATCTCCGTCTCATACCGCTGCTCCAACTCCTCGAGCGGCACCAGCTTCGCGCCAGCAATCCGCTTGACGGCATATTCGCGCGGGCTGCGCACATCCACCAAGACCACCGGCTCCGGCGCCGTATCGCGGAGCCGCTGCGCCTCAAGCTCGGACAACGTCCCATACAGCCGTCCGCTGAAGATCAGCTCTCTCGGAACCGGCCGGCCGCCGGCCACTGTGGCCAGGTGCACGCGCAGGGGTTCGACCGTACACTTCAGGTCTTCGCCGAGCTGCTGCAGCTTGGCGCCGGCATCCCGCTGCTCCCACTTCAGCCGGTCGAGTTCCTGCGCCAGCCTAGCGGCTCGGCGAATCGCCATCATCGCCGCAATCAGGGCGACGCCCGCTGTTCCCCACAACCATCCTTCCACCCGCACCTCCTCCGCCGGGGGCCGTTCGCCCCGTCGGCATGCACCGTACTATAAATTTACCGTGGAGGCTTGGCAAGACCCGCAGCGCCCGGCGAAGCACTGTCAATATTCAGATCTCAGCCGTCAGTTCCGGACACCGAACGCTGGCCCTGTAACCTTTCATCATGAGGAGCCGAGGAGCTTTTGCAGCATTAGCACTAAGAGCGGCGCTCCGTGAGATACCGAACGATGTGCGCCGCCGTATCGAACCCGTCCTTGATGCAATCGGGAATGCCGACGCCCCGGTAGGCGGCGCCGGTGAGATAGAGTCCCTTGTAGGGATTCAACGCCACCTGGAGCGCCTCCAGCCGGCTCGGATGGCCGATCGTATACTGGGGCATCCCCCGCTCCCAGCGGGACACCTCCGCGTAGGCCGGCTCGGCGGTCACGCCCGCCAGCACGCGCAACTCCTCCTTCACCCGGCGCAAGAGCGCCTCGTCGTCCAGCGCCAGGCTGCGCTCCCGCCCCACGCCGCCCAGATAGCAGCGGATCAGCGTCTGCGAAGGCGGCGCCCGGTGCGGCCATTTCAGAGAGGTCCAGGTGGCGGCGATCAGGTCTCGTTGTTCCGCGCGCGGCACGACGAACCCGAAGCCCCGCACCTGCGGCCCCAGATCCTTGACGGCATAGGCCAGCGACGCGGTGGCCGTCGTCGCATAGGGGATCGCCTCCAGTTTCTCCGCCGCAGGCCGGCTGTGCGGACGGAGGAGCGGCGCCGCCGCATAGGCCGGAACCGCCAGCACGACGACATCGGCGGTCACCACGCCTCCGTCCTCCAGCATCAGATCGTAGGTCCAGACTTTAGAGCGAACGGAGGGCGCCCGCAGAGCCGTGACGCGCCGCCCCAGTTGCAACCCGGCTCCGTCTTTCTCGACACGCGCCGCCAACGTGCGCGTCAACTCGTCCATGCCGTCCTTCAACGTCACGAACATCGTGCGCTGAGGCCCGCCTGCCGGGGAGGTCCGGCCGGAGAACGCGGCGTTCCGCCGGCCCGCCAGCATGCCGCGGATCAGGCTGCCGTGCTTCCGCTCCAGTTCGATGAAGCGCGGGAAGGTCGCGCGCAGACTCATCTGCTCCGCGTCCCCCGCATAGATGCCGGCCATGAGCGGCTCGATCAGCCGTTCGAAGACCTCCGCGCCGAACCGGCGGCGGAAAAACGCCGCCAACGACTCGTCGCCTTTCACGTGCTGCTTCGGCAGCGCCAGGTCGGCGCCCATCCGCAGGATTCCGGGCAGCGACAGGAGCCCGCTGCGCAGGAAGGGGCCCAGCTTGGAGGGCACGAAGAGAACCAGCCCTTCGGGCAGCTCGCGCAACTTCCCGCGCGAATATACGAACGCCCCCTTGCCCGATGGGTTGGTGTTGACGATCCGGTCGGACAGGCCCAGCTTGGCGCAGAGTTCGAGGCCCGCCGGTTTTTGGGACAGGAACGAATCAGGCCCCCGCTCGATCACGAGCTCGCCGACCCGATGGGTGGCGAGCTTGCCGCCCCACAAAGCGCCCGCTTCGATCACGCTCAGAGAAAGGGGAAACTCGGCCCGGACCGCCTGCTCCTGCAAAGCGAAGGCGGTCGCCAAGCCGGCGATGCCGCCGCCGACGATGGCCACATGTCGAGGAGCGCCGCTCACCGCGTCACAATCGTCCGACGGGGGCGGCCAGATGCGCGTCCAAGATCGAGGCCAGGGTGTCGATCAGCGGCTGAGTCGCATTCAGCATGGGGATGCGTTCGAGACTCATGCCCTTGGACGCAGCCAGCTGCTTGAACTCGATGTCCACATCATAGAGGACTTCGAGATGGTCCGACAGAAACCCGATCGGGGCGATGAGCACCTGCCGGTGCCCTTCCCGGTGCAGGTCCTCCAGCGTCGCCTCCACGGTCGGTCCCAACCATTTCTCGGCGGACCGGCCCTGGCTCTGAAACGCAAACCGCGACGTGACCGGGCCCAACCATTGACACACAGCCTCCACGGTGCCCCGGACTTCGTCGGGATAGGGATCGTTCATGGCGAGGATCCGTTCGGGCAGACTGTGGGCCGTAAAAAGAATGGGCACCCGTCCGCGGACCTCCGCCGAAAACTTCAGGAGTCCGGCCGACACGTTGTCGGCCAGGGCCTTGCTCAGCCCCGGATGCCGATGCCAACTCTGCACGTAGGTGACGGGAACATCGCCGCCCAGCTCGGCTCTGGCCTCCTCGACCTTTTTCACATAGGCGCCGACACTGAGCGAGGAATATTGCGGCGCCATGCAGAGGCCAATCAGCCGTTCCGGCCGGTCGTCCAACAGCTCCGCATAAGTGTCCTTGATGTACGGACGCCAGTGGCGGAACCCGACATAACAGCGGACCCGTTCGCCGCCCGGCCCGTTGAGCTGCTGCTCCAGCTTGTGCGCCACTTCCCGCGTGATGCCGGGCGCGGGCGACTTCCCGCCGGTGAGCCGATACCGCTCGCGGATCTCTTCGACCAGTTCTTTCGGCGTCGGCCGCCCACCCCGCACGTCCAGGAGATAGGGTTCGACATCCTCCAACTTGTCCGGCCCGCCCAGGGCCATCAGCAATATCGCGATCGGTCGTTGGGGGCCTAGCATCACACGTTCCGTGATGCGTGAAGGGTGATGCGTAATGGGTGAGCAGCCGGCTTCATGCAGTGCCCCGCCACGCATCACCCATCATGCATCACCTCTCACGGCGTTACCGTTGACTGAGCTTGTGGACCATCTCGGCGGTGACCGCAACGCTGTCGATCGGCGTGTTCGGCAAAATCCCGTGCCCCAGGTTGAAGATGTGCCCGGGCCGGCCGGCCGCGCGACGCAGGATGTCCTCCACACGTCGTTCAATCTCGTGCACGGACGCGAACAGGACCACCGGGTCCAAGTTCCCCTGCACGGCCACGTCATGGCCCACGGTCCGCCACGCATCATCCAGGTGCACCCGCCAGTCCAGGCCGATGACATCGCCGCCGGCCTGGCGCATGAGCCGGAGCAACGAACCGGTGCCCGTGCCGAAGTGGATCAACGGCACCTGTTCGCGCTTGAGCCCGTCGAAAATCAGCTGCACGTGCGGCAGGACGTATTCGGCATAGTCACCCGGCGACAGGCAGCCCACCCAGCTGTCGAACAGCTGCACTGCCTCGGCGCCGGCGCGGATCTGGCGCCGCAGATACCCGGTCACGACCCGCGCCAACTTGTCCATCAACTTGTGCCAGACTTCCGGCTCCCGGTACATGAGCTGCTTCGTCAGAATATAGTTCCGCGACCCGCCGCCTTCGATGGCGTAGCTGGCCAGAGTGAACGGCGCGCCGGCGAACCCGATCAGCGGCACCTTGCCCGTCAG
>SYGV01000106.1 GCA_005799365.1 Nitrospiraceae bacterium | reverse complement strand
GCAGGCGCAAGTGGCCAGCATGGGGACCAACGTCATCATCGTGCTGCCGGGCGCCACCACGGTCGGCGGCGTGCGGGGCAGTCAGGGGAGCGGCGTGACCTTGACCGTCTCGGATGCGCTGGAATTGAAGAAGCGCGTTCCGCTCCTGAGTGACACGGGCTGGTCCAAACGCGATGTGATGCAAATCGTCTACGGGAACAAGAACTGGAACACGCCCGTCAACGGCATTTCTCCCAGTTATCTGACGATCCGGGACTGGTCCTATGCCAGCGGAGGCCCCTTCACCCAGGCCGACATGGAGGCAGGGGCTCGTGTGGCCCTGCTCGGCCAGACCGTGGTCGAGAATCTGTATGACGTGGGCGAGGAGCCGGTGGGCTCCGTCATCCGGATCAAGAACGTGCCCTTCCGGATCATCGGGGTGCTGGTGCCTAAGGGCCAGTCGGCCCAGGGGTCCGACCAGGACGATATCATTTTCATTCCCTTCAGCACGGCTGAGCGAAAGGTCCTCGGCAGCCAGTTTCTCGGCTCGGTCGGCGCCCTGTTCGCCTCCACCGACCATCCAGGCGACTTGCCGGCGGCGGTGGAAGGCATTCGCGAGGTCCTGCGGGCGAGACACCGACTCCAGCCGGAGCAACAGGACGATTTCACGATCCGCACCCAGGTGGATATCGGTCTGGTGCAGGAGGGAACCAGCCAGACCCTCACGCTCATGATGTTTTCCGTGGCGTCGATTTCGCTGCTGGTGGGCGGGATCGGGATCATGAACATCCTGCTGGTGTCGGTGACTGAGCGGACGAGAGAAATCGGCGTGCGAATGGCGGTGGGCGCCAAGCGGCGGCACATCCTGATGCAGTTTCTGATCGAGGCCATGACCCTGAGCCTGGTCGGGGGGCTGCTCGGCATCGTGCTCGGCGTGGTCGGCGCGCGGATCACGACGGTGGTGGCCGGCTGGCCGACGATCATTTCGGCCGAGTCCATTCTAGTCGCGTTCTTCTTCTCCCTGGCCGTGGGCCTGTTCTTCGGCCTCTATCCGGCCAATAAAGCGTCGCGGCTGAATCCGATCGAAGCGTTGCGATACGAATAATTGGCGGCTGACGAAGGGTGAACCGCTCCAAGGAAAGAAAGTATGAAGCGAGGTGGCGAGGGCCTCGCCTCCCTGCCTCTCGAAGCGACCCTTCCGGGCCTTAGCGTGCGGAAGCCTTCTGGAATTCCCGCGGCTGCGGTCGGTGACCGCGGTGCCTTGGTCAGTTCCAGCTTTCCTGCCCGCTAAAGCCTCGGTTGGTACCCCGCTTCTCCAGCAAAGTCCGCCCGGCCTCGCTCCCTCACTTCTAAAATTGAAAGGCGACAGCCCGCTTTCAAGGCTGCCGCCTTTCATGCTTCGCCAAGTTCAATGGGCAACGTCAGTGGTATAGCCCTCTCAATATTGACGCACTTCTTAGGATGGCGGAGCCTTTTCCAAGCCGAAATAGTACACGCCCACATATTGGGACCGGTCTACAGGCGGCCGGTCCCCGTTCCGGTTTTTATTTGAAGGAGCGACCAGGCCGATCATCCTTCGGCGAGGCGACCGCAGGAGGAATTGCTAGCTTCAATGAGGCAGGGCGCAGAGCGAGACGTCCATGCGGGGGGTGGTTGAGTCTTGCTCTTTGTACAGATGAATCTCCACGATGCGGTTGTCGTTGAGGCCGAGGGCTTCGCAGAGGGCGTCCTGGGCGATCTTGAGCCCCCCGTCCACGTCGCGGCGGAGCGGGGAGGCGAAATGGAAGCGGATGGAGAGGGCCAGAGGGCCGGTTCCGAGGCTGTGGCGCAACGAGGCTTTGTGCGGGGACTGAGCCAGGGCCAGGAGGACAAGCTGGGCCACTTGAGCCTTGTAGCCTCGCCCCATGGCCGAGAGGACGCGCCTGCCGTTGACCGTGGCATATTGGTGGTTGATGCTCGGAGGGACGGGCAGGATGACCGAGAGGCGCGTCGCCGAAACGGTGGCTTGGCCGAGCGGCTCAGCGACATGCAGCAAGACCGGCCGTGATCTGCGCCTGGATGTCGGGAACGAGGCAGACAGGATTGCGTGCGCCAGTTGGGACGGTTCAGCGGATAGAGGTTGTGTCTGCCGATAGGAGGTGAAGCGCAATGGAACGGCGGTTTGGCGGGACGCAGGCTTTCGTGGTGTGCGTGGCACCTTAGTTTGAGGAGAGAAGATCGTAGATCTTGTTGAGGTTCTGCTCGTTTTTGTCTTCCGTCTGGCTCAGATACCGGCGCCAGCTGGAGGGGTTCCAGGCTTCCAGGTGGTTGTAGAGTCCCACCAGGGTGATTTCCAGATCGTCTTCCACCGGCACGAGTTTGCGGAAGCGGCCGGGGATTAGCACGCGGCCCGCCTTGTCCACGTCGGACGTGCCGATCTCCGAGACGACAAAGTGCATGAACAGCCGCTTCTGATCGTCGTCCAGCTTGTCCTTCGTCTTGTCCAGGAGCTTGGCCCATTCGGCCGAGGAATAAATCAGCACCGAGTGCTCGCCCTTGAGAAAGACCACTCCGTTCCCTTGGGCCTGCACCAGCTCCCTGATGGGAGAGGGGATGATAAAGCGGCCTTTTTCATCCAGCTTGCAGAGGTACTCACCCGCGAACATGTGTGCGCTCCCTTGTCAGCACGCGATCAAGCCCTGCCACTCCGTCGAGGCGCCGAGGTAGCGCGCCCTTGGAGCCACTGTTCCAGATCGGTGCGCGCAAACCGCCATTCCTTGCCGAGTTTGAAGGCCGGCATGTGGCGGTCTTGGATATACCGGTACAGAGTTCTGGGCGTGATCTTAAGGTACCGGCAGGTTTCTTCCGCCGTAAGCAACTCGTTCTTGGCCGGTTTGGATGACAGTGCCATGGCGCTTTGTGCCGATCCATCATGGGAATCAACGGTCTCACAAGGTGCCAGTATAGACAAGGGAGGAAAATTGTCAAGCAATTGGCCAAGTCAGTACATGTCAGTCTATGTCAGTGGCTGACGATGCCTCCCCGTCAGCCCCTGCTTCGTCCAGCGCCGCCTCCACATCGTCGCCGAGATCTTCGCCCATCTTCTTCATGAAGCGGGCCATGTTTTGGGGATCGTGTTCGTCCAGGCCGCCGAAGCGGCTTGGATCCGTCAAAGATTCCAGCCTGGCCTCCTCCGACTTGGGCGAGGCAAAGCGGGACAGGACCCGTTCCAGCTTGGCGCTTTGACAGTGCGTGCAGGCGAGGGGCGGGGGATGGCTGATGCTCAGCATCAGCAGGCTGCTTCGCTTGCCACAGTCGTTGCACCGGTATTCATAAATCGGCATGATTTTTTCTCAGGATGTCGGCGGGATGTCGGAAAGTTGTAAAGCCTGAAAGTTTTTAAGTCAAGTGCTGGAAACTGACGGGTCACTTTCACACTTGAAGGCGGGTAGACGTTGTGACGTTTCTACTCGAGCGTGCGAGCAAGCGTGTAGACGTAGACGTCGGCTGCGCCGGCCTTCCGCAGCGTTTGGGCGCATTCGTTGACGGTCGTGCCGGTGGTGAAGACGTCGTCGATCAAGAGGATGCGCTTCTCCCGCACCTCGTCGGGGCGCCGGACGGCAAAGGCTCGACGGAGGTTCTTGAGCCGCGCCGAGCGGGTCAGTTCGGTTTGCGGCACGGTGAAGCGCAGGCGGACCAGATTGTCGAACGACAGAGGGATCTGAAGCCTGCGGTTCAGCTGGTCGGCCAGTAAGAGGGATTGGTTGAACTCGCGCTCGCGCAAGCGGGAGGGATGGATCGGCACCGGCATCAAGAGGTCGAGTTGCTGCGGCAGGGCCGAGGTGCGCCACAGCCGGCCCAACGCCTCCGCCAGGGCCACCTTGCCACGATACTTGAAGAGGCAGAGCGCGTCCCTGAGCGGCGGGGTATAGGGATAGAGGGACCAGGCGCTGGTGTAAGCCGGGTGGTTCTTTCGGCACGAGCCGCAGCTGTGATCGGGGCTGAAAGTCAGCGCCACGGGGGATGCGAACGGACGGCCGCAACGGCGGCACACAGGTCCGTCGATCGGGCTGATGTCGGCCCAGCAGGATCGACAAAAGAAGGGGACCGGGTCGTTGGAGAGGGCGACGCCGCAGCCTGCGCACTCCACCGGCAGCACGATGTGCAGGAGGCGCCTGAGGACATCGGCCAAGCCTTGCATCGAGTCCTCCAGCGGGGCGCGTTCGCGGCCAGGACCGGGCGGCGCTGGTGTCTTCTTGTAGGCAATCGGCGCCGGTCCTGTCAAGTCCGGCGGCCTCGTTCTTGTGAGCTGCGGCATGTTGTGGTATACGAGTGACGCATTGGTTCGGCTGTCATGCGGCGATGGCACCAGTAGGGGCGTGGTCAAGCTCAATCATATTTATAAACAGTATGCGCAAGGGCGTACGATTGTGACGGCGCTCCACGATGTGTGCTTGGAGGTCGGTCCCGGTGAGTTTTGTGCGCTCATGGGGCCCAGCGGTTGCGGTAAGAGCACGTTGCTCAATGTGATCGGCGGGTTGGATCACCAGACCGCAGGGACTGTGGCGCTCGACGGGCGCTCCACGGATGATTTCTCGGATGCGGACTGGACCACGCTGCGACGGGAATGCATCGGTCTGGTATTTCAGGCGTTTCATTTGCTGCCTGGCCTCAGCGCCGCGGAGAATGTGGCGCTCCCGCTGTTATTGAGCGGCCATAGCGGAGGTCGAGCGGGCCGGCTGGTTGCCGAGTGTCTCGATGCCGTGGGCATGCGCGAACGGGAGCGCCATCGCCCCGGCGAGCTGTCTGGGGGGGAGCACCAGCGGGTCGCGATCGCGAGGGCGCTGGTCCATCGGCCGAAACTGTTGTTGGCGGATGAACCGACGGGCAACCTGGACTCCAGGCAAGGGGCCGAGGTCATCGCCCTCCTCCGTTCCCTGCCGCGGCGATTCGGCGCCACCGTGATCGTGGCGACGCACAGCCGGGAGGCGGCGCAGCAGGCGGATATCGTGCATGGACTTCGGGACGGCTGCCTTGAGTCGGGAGCGGGGAGCGCAACGCTGTGACGGAGGGCAACCAGGTGGATCTATCGACGACCATCGCGGGCGTGCGGTTTGCCGGTTGCATCATGAACGCGGCGGGGGCGCGCTGCGTGACGCAGGCCGAGCTGGAATCCTTGGGCCGCTCGCGGGCCTGCGCCATCGTGACTAAGTCCATGACGGTGGAGCCGCGCCAGGGGAATCCGGAACCGCGATATTACGGATTTCCCAGCGGCTCCATCAATTCGATGGGCCTGCCCAATCTGGGGTATCGCGCCTATGCGAAGCTGATTCCCGAACTCAAGCGTTTCGGGAAGCCGGTCATTGCCAGCGTGGCCGGTTTGTGCGAAGAGGATTTTATCTCGATCGCCACGCTCATCAACGAGAGCCGGCCGGATCTGGTCGAAGTGAACCTCTCCTGCCCGAACATTCCCGGAAAGCCTCAGATCGGCTATGACGCCGAAGCCTCGGAACGGCTGTTGGCTCGGGTGAGGAAGGTCGTGACGGTTCCTATGGGCGTCAAACTGCCGCCCTATTTCGATCCGGTTCACCAGGAACAGATGGCGCCGGTGTTGGAGCGTACCGGGGTGCAATTTCTCTCCTTGATCAATTCGGTCGGGAACGGGTTGGTGGTCGATCCGGAAGTCGAAACGGTGGTGATCAAGCCGAAGGGGGGATTCGGAGGGCTGGGCGGGCCGCTGATCAAGCCGGTGGCCCTGGCCAACGTCCGAGCCTTCTGGAAACTGTTCGGAGGGCGGCTCCCCATCATCGGAACCGGGGGGGTGGTTACCGGCACGGATATCTTCGAGCACCTTCTGTGCGGAGCGTCGGCCGTCCAGATCGGGACGGTGCTGATGGAGGAAGGGCTGGGAGCGTTCGAACGGCTGGAGCAGGAACTGGCGGCCGTTCTGGAGAAGAAGGGCTACGGGTCGTTGGAAGCCTGCCGAGGTAAGCTGAAGGAGCTCTAGCGCTGGCGAGTGCCGAAACTCTTCGGCAGCAGGCCCTGAATCAGCGCTTGCCGCAAAAGCTGCGCGACGTTGCGGACCTTCAAGCGACGCATCAGATTGAACCGGTGGACCTCGACGGTCCTCACGCTGATCCCAAGGTGCACGGCCACTTCCCGGTTGGTCAGCCCCTGGGCGACGAGTCGGAGAATCTCTTTTTGTCGCGGCGTCAATGTCCGGTTGGTTTTTGCCGCTGATTGACTTTTCGATGTATGAGTCTTGCGTACTGCCCTGCGCATGGCACCCCTCGTCCCTAAGTAATAATTTTCCTGCAGATACGACACGGCCAATCTAGCAAATCTGTCAGGCTCACGCAAGAGGGGGAATGAATTAATGAGGTATTCATGAATCGCGAAGCTGTGTCAATCAACCTTTCCTATTTCTCCAGCAATTGCGTATAGGCCCCACATGATCACCGCGCGCTCCGTTTTCTCATGGACTCCTTCGCAGATTGGCCGAACCCTTCCGGAGAACTCAATCGGAAAGGTGCTCGCAGTATGTTGAGGGCGGCGTGCTGGATTGGGAGCCGCCAGGTGTTCGAGCGGCCGGTCCGAACGATCCTGACGATTGCGGGTATCGCGCTCGGCGTGTCGGTGGCGATTGCGATCCCGACGGCCAACGAGGAAGTTCTGAAGTCGTTTCAGGACACGGTCACCGCCGTGGCCGGGCGGGCCACCCTCCAAGTGTCCGGGGGAGAATTGGGCCTGGACGAAGGCGTCCTCCCGGAGGTCCTCGCTCATCCGGCCGTGGCGTCGGCCAGTCCGGTCCTGTCTCAAGGGGGGAGGCTTGTGACTGGCGCCCATCGTGGACAGACACTGCTTGTGATGGGCCTGGATTTGCTGGATGCGCCGGATCTGAAGGGGATCACGGTGCAGACCGACTCCGAGGAAGCGGCCGAACGGTTCGATGCGCTGCTGGCGTCGGACGCAATCTTTATCGGGCGACGACTGGCCGATGACTGGGGGCTGCATGTCGGTTCTCCCCTCGATCTGCTGGTGGGGACCCAGGTCCATCACCTTGTGGTGAGGGGGGTGGTCGAATCGTCGGGAGGGGCCGACTCCGCCTGGAGCCAGATGGCGGTCATGGACATTGCCTCGGCGCAGGTCCGGTTCGGGCTCGTTGGCCGGTTGGACCGCATCGATCTGGTCACCGATCCAGGCAGGCCGGTGGCGGAGGCGGCCCGAGAAGTCCAAGCGATATTGCCGCCGGCTCTGACGGTGAGCCGTCCTGCGCGGCGGAACGAGCAAGTGGAGCGCATGGTCCGGGCGTTTCAGCTCAACCTGGCGACGTTGAGCGCGGTGGGGCTGCTCGTCGGGCTGCTCATCGTCTACAACACCGTGTCTTTCACGGTGGTCCGCAAGCGATGGGAGATCGGCATCATGCGCGCCATCGGGATGTCGAGGCGGGGCGTGACGGGGCTGTTTTTGGTCCAGGCGGCTGTGATGGGGCTGGTGGGCGGTGTGCTGGGAAGCGGATTGGGTGTGGCGTTGGCGCGGGGACTGGCGGCGATCCTGTCGCGGACGGTCTCGGACCTCTATGCGCCGGTGTCGATGGCGGGCCATGCGGCGCTGGCTGTGTCGCCGGGGCGAATCGGCCAGGGGCTGGTGGTGGGGATGCTGGTCTCGATGGCGGGCGCTCTCCTGCCGAGCCTGAAGGCGGGGCGGACGGTGCCTTCTCGGGCGTTGGCCCCCGGCTCGTATGAAGTCGAGCAGCACCTCCACGCCGGCCGGCTGGCGTGGGTCGGTATCGGAGGTTTGTCTCTGGCCGGATTGCTGGCGTTGCCCGGTCCGATCGACGGCCTTCCGCTCTTCGGTTATGCCTCCGCCTTCTGCCTGCTGCTCGGTCTCTCGTTCTTTGCCCCGGGGATCGTCGGCCTGATTGGATGGCTGTTGATGCGTCGAGGAAGGGGAGGCGGCGGGTCTCGCAGCCGGAACGGATGGATTGGGCAGATCGGGGCGATCGGCCGGCTTGCGATCGGGCAGGTGGCCCAGGCTCCGGGACGCAGTGCGGTGACGATCTCGGCCCTCATGGTGGCGATTGCCATTATGGTGGGGGTCGGCATCATGGTGCGGAGTTTCCGCTCGACGGTCGAACTCTGGATCAATCAAACGGTGATGGCGGATCTGATCGTCGCCCCGGTCTCCTGGCCGGACGGCAACGAGGCAGGGATGCCGGCTAGGCGCCTGCCGCTGGCCTGGACCGAGGCCCTGGCGGCGGTGCCAGGGGTGGCGGCCGTGGACCCCTATCGGCAAGTGCGGATGGAAATCCAAGGCCGGCCTGCTTCGTTGGTGGCCCGTGACTTGCGGTTGCATGGAGAGCGGAGCCGCTATCTCTTTCTGGCCGGCGACCAGGCGGAGACGCTCAACCGAACCCTGTCCGAAGAGGGAGTGATCCTGTCCGAAGTGCTGGCCCGCACCTTGGGCGTGGAGACCGGCGACTTGCTCCGAATAATGACGCCGGCCGGCGAGCGGCCCTTCCCTATCCTGGGGGTCTTCTACGACTATGCCACGGACGGCGGCAAGGTGGTGATGGACGGAGCACTCTACCGCCGGTTCTGGCCGGACGAGACGGCGACGGTCTTTGCCCTGTATCTCGTTCGACCGGGAGACGCGCCCCTCGTCTGGCAACGGGTGCAGGAACAGGCGGCCGGGCTTGCGGGGCAAGAGGGCGCCATTGCCGTGATCCCGAACGCCGAGCTGAAGGCGGACATTCTCGCGATCTTCGATCGGACGTTCCGGGTCACCTATGCGCTGGAACTCGTGGTCGTGATCATCGCGTTGCTGGGGATTGTCAACACGCTGCTGACGTCGGTGTTGGAGCGGCAGAAGGAACTGGCGACGCTGCGGGCGATCGGCGCGGGCCGGCGGCAAATCGAAGGGCTGATTCTCGGGGAGTCCTGTTATCTGGCGGTGCTGGGCGCGCTGCTCGGGCTGATCGGGGGCTGGCTCCTCTCGGGGTTGCTGATCAACGTGATCAATGCACAGTCGTTCGGATGGACGATTCAATGGACCCTTCCGGTCGGCCTTCTGGCGGAAGCGGTCGGATTGGCCTTGGTGGCGGCGTTGCTGGCCGGCTATGCGCCGGCCCGTTGGGCTGGCCGGCAGCCGCTGGTCGAGGGGTTGCGGTACGAGTAGCCGGGCCGGCCTGGCCAGGAGATCCTCACCGGGCCAGGAACATGGGAAGCGGAGTCGCCGATGGTGTGCGTTGTGCTGAGGCGGGCGGCTGGTCCCCGTCGGGCATCAGATAGTCCGCTTCAACCTCGAACCCCAGATCGGAGATCATGCGCCAGGCTTCAGGCGCCGGCTGTCCCGGAGTCGTGAGGTAGCCGCCGACGAAGAGGGAGTCGGCCGGGTAGAGGGCGAGCGGCTGAAGCGTCCGCAGGTTGAACTCCCGTCCGCCCGCGACGCGGATCTCCGTTCTCGGGTGGAGAAACCGGAATAGGCACAGCACTTTGAGGCAGCGCTGGGGGCTGAGGGCCTGGGTTTCGGCCAGGGGCGTGCCGGGCACCGGGTGCAACGTGTTCAGCGGAATCGAGTCCGGCTTCACGTCGCGCAGCGCGAACGCCAGATCCACGATGTCCTCGTCCCGTTCTCCCATGCCGATAATGCCGCCCGAACAGATTTCCAGCCCCGCGTTCCGGGCTGCGTCGATAGTCGTCAGCCGATCCCGATAGCTGTGTGTCGTGCAGATGGCCTCGTGATAGGCCTCGCTCGTGTTCAGGTTGTGGTTGATCCGGTCGACGCCGGCGGTTTTAAGGGTCTGGGCCTGCTCCTTGTTCAGGAGCCCCAGGGAACAGCAGACCTGAATGGGAATCTCGCGCTTGATGGCCTGCACGGCGTCGGCGATCGCGGCGATCTCGCGATCCAGAGGGCTTCGCCCGCTGATGACGACGCAATATCGCTGGGCCTTGGCCTGAGCGGCCCGCCTAGCTCCCTCCAGCATCTCATGTTCGGGGAGGAGGCCGTACTGTTCGATGTCGGCCGTGGAGGCGGCGGACTGCGAGCAGTAGTGGCAGTCTTCTTGGCAGGCGCCGCTTTTGGCGTTCAGGAGCATCTGCAGCCGGACTTTTCTGCCGAAGTACCGTTCGCGCACGAGGAAGGCGGCGTTCAGCAGGTCCAGCAGCCGTTCGTCCGGGGCGGCCAGCACGGACAGGCATTCGTCACGGGTGAGTGCTTCGTCTCGCAAAGCCTTCTCTGCCAGCAGGTGAAAATCAGACATGGTTCCTCTCCACAGGGTGAACGCCGGCCCCGTATCGGTCATCGGTTCCGGGCAAGAATTCGATCGGGATGCGCCGGCTACACGGTTTCAAAGGGTGATGTGAGGCCTCGGTAGGCCATGGCGCGGGATTCCATCTCATGGCCCTCGCGGGGGAACTCTGTCGCGGACGCGTCCACCCAAGGCAGCGCCGTATAGGTATTCCACTGACCGCAGCGGCTGCAGCGTCCCGACCAGTCGGACGATTCATGACGGCAGGCGCTGCAGCGATAGGGAACCACCACGCGCTTCTTGAAGCCCAAGGCCTTTTTCAACTCCTCGACCGCGCGGTCCATCTGTTGTTTTCGCAGGTAGAGGTTCGCCATGATCTTGTGGAAGTCGGCCATTTGATCCTGGGGCCCCTCCAGGGTTGAGAGCAGGTCGAATGCCTCATCGATCATCTCCAGCCGGTAATACAGTTTCCCGAGATAAAACCGCAAGGCCGGATTCTGTGGATCGCGCTGGCAGGCTTCCTGATAGACGCGGATGATCTCGCCCGGCTCGCCGATCTCCAGGTACAGCTCTTCCAGCCGGTGCAGGATGATGAGGTTCCCCGTCTTGACGTACACTTTCTCCAGGATCTCGGCGGCGGTCCTCGTCTTGCCTCCCCGAATGAGAATTTCACCGAGGCCGATGTAGGCCGGCAGGAAGCTCTTGTCCCGCTTGATGGCGGCGCGGAACGAGTGACGGGCTTTCTCGGGATGGCCGCGTTCCAGCCATTGCCGGCCCACCTCGTAGGTCATGCCGACTAAGAGTCTGGCCTCGGCCCGCTGATCCTGTTCGGACAGGTTGGCCTTGACCAGTCGCTGTTGGATTTCCAGCGCGTCGTTCCACTGCTCGAGGCGGATGTAGAGGTCCCGCTTGCGCATCAGCGCGCTGAGGTGTCCCGGATCGAGCTTGAGGGTGTCGTGGAGGACCTGCAGGGCTTCCTCGAATCGCTTGGCCCCTTCCATGTCCATGGCGAGTGCGAGGAGGACTTCCACGTTGCGCTCGTCGATGCTGCGCGCCTTGCGATGCAGGCGGATGGCTTCCGGATAATTGCGCTCCGAACGGTAGAGGTTGCCCAGCCAGAGCAGGGAATCGGCATGGTTGGGGTCGAGTGCCAGCGTCTTTTCAAACAGGCCGATGGCTTCGGCGGTGCGTTTCGACAGGAAGGCGTGCATGCCTTCCCGGTGCAGGGCGTCCACTTTCTCCTCGCGCCGGCGCAGACGTGAGGTTCTCCAGTTCAGAATCAGATGCTTGGTTTCTCGGACGCCGACCATCAGGGTGACGAGCAGGGCTCCGGCCGCCATGGACAGGAGCATCAGGGTGATCGGGTTGAGGTCCAGAGAGTCTGTCGGACTGATCCTGAGGTTGACAAAGCTGGGATTGAGCTCTTGGAAGTACCCGTAGATCAGGGCGGCGCTGATGATGACGAAGACTGTCAAGAGGAGGCGAAACATGCGCTATCCTTGTTTGCGCACGCGGCGCGTGCGCGGCTTGGCCGCCGGCAGGGAACTCACCGCCGGCGTCGGCGGTGTGGCGGGCAGCCGAACCTGCTTGGCGTCGGCCCACAGATGCTCCAGTCCGTAATGGGCGCGGATGTCGGAGCGAAAGATATGAGCCACGACGTCACCGAAATCGAGCAGAATCCATTGCGCCGTCGCCGCGCCTTCCATGCTGAGCGGAGGATGGCGCCTGGCCGACAGGGTCTGGTCAATGTGATCCGCGATGGCTCGGACGTGGCGCTCCGTCTCTCCGGAGCAGAGAATCAAGTAGTCGGCCACGGAAGTCAGCTTAGCGACATCGAGAACGAAGACGTCATCGGCCTTCTTCTCGATGGCGGCCTGGGCGATAGCGAGAGCGTTAACCTTCGACTCTGGTGCGATCTGATGCCTCCTGATAGAGCCGGTGCTGCATTATATAGGATTCCACCGAGGCGGGCAACAGGTTTGACAGGGGAAGGCGTTCTCTGAGCCGGTGTCGGATGTCCGTGGCGGAGGCCTCACAGGGGGGCAGGGCAAGGAGGATGAGGCTGGTTCCTCCTGGCAAGGGGATGTCGAGACGGCCTTGGCCCTGGGAGTCAATGTGCGCGAGGGCGGCAGGGTCGAGAGGGGGCAGCACTGACAGGGCCCTCAACCCGGCAAAGCGGCAGGGCTGGCGCGACACGACGACGAAATGACAGAGGCGCAGCAGGCTCGGGGCGTCTTTCCAGGTAGGGAGTTCGAGAAATGCATCGAGTCCAATCAGGAAGAACAACTCGACGCCCGGCCCGTACTGGCCCTTGAGGGGGCGGACGGTTTCGATGCTGTAGGACTTGGCGGGACGTTGAATCTCCAGCTCTGACACCTCCAAGGAGGCCTCCCCGGCGACGGCCAGGCGGACCATTGCGAGGCGGTGGAAGGCCGGAGCCAGGGTGTCAGGGGGTTTATGGGGCGGATCCCCAGAAGGAATGAGCAGTACGCGGTCTAGATGCAGCCGGTCCCGCACCTGCGTGGCCACGGCGACATGGCAGCGGTGAACCGGGTCGAACGTTCCGCCGAACAGGCCGATCTTCATAACGCGGCCAGGCTGAACGCTGAATGCAGAACGATGAATTCAGGAATTCGAACAAGCTCCGCTCCCAATTCAGCGTTCATCATGCACCGTTCATCATTTAGAGAATCACCAGATTGTCTCGGTGGATCACTTCGCCGTATTCCTGCCGGCCGAGAGTCTTCTGTATGTCGGCGGTTTTCAGTCCCTTGATCTGGATCAGGGTGTCAGCGGAAAAATTGACCAGCCCCTTGGCGAATTCTTTGCCGTGCCGCGTCAGGCACGTGACTGCATCGCCCTGGCCGAAATCGCCGGCCACGGAGAGGATGCCCGACGCCAGCAGGCTTTTCCCGCGGCGCACGAGGGCCTCTTCGGCCCCCTCGTCCACCGTGATCTGGCCTTTGGCCCGCAGGGTGAAGGCGATCCAATGTTTCCGGTTGGTCAGGCGGCGGTCTCGGGGCAGGAAAAAGGTCCCGCCGGGTCCGCCTCTCAAGGTCGTTCGGAGCAAACCGGGCTTTTCCCCGTTGAGAATCAGCGTCGGCACGCCGTATTCCGCCACCTTCTTGGCCGCCTGGATCTTGGTAGCCATGCCGCCGGTCCCTTCGAAGCTTCCGGAAACCCCGGCGCGCCGTTCCACCTCCTTCGTGATCTCCGTCACCAAGGGGATGAGGGTCGCGGAGGTATTCTGGCGCGGGTCTTCCGAGAAGAGCCCGTCCACGTCGGACAGGATCACCAGGAGATCGGCATCCACGAGGTGCGCCACCTGGGCCGCCAGGGAATCGTTATCGCCGAAGCGGATCTCGTCCACGGCCACCGTGTCGTTTTCGTTGATGATCGGAATCACTTCGAAGTCGATCAAGGTGGTCAGCGTGTGGCGGGCGTTCAAGAACCGGCGCCGGTCCGCCAGGTCCTGGTGCGTGAGCAACACCTGGGCGACCCGCTGCTGCAAGGGTTCAAAAGCTTTTTCGTAGGCCCACATCAGCCGGCTCTGGCCGACGGCGGCGGCGGCCTGCTTCACGGGCAAACTCTTGGGGCGTGCGGTCAGTCCCAGCTTCTGGAGCCCCGACACGATGGCGCCCGACGAGACCAGGAGCACCTCGCGACCGTCCGCCTTGATCGCCGCGATCTCGCCGGCTAGGCGTTCGATGCGCTCCGGCCGGAGCCCGAGCCCCTGGGACGAGACCAGGCTGCTCCCGATCTTGATGACGATGCGCTTGGCCCGCTTTAGGAGATGGTCGCGCATGGGGCTCTCAAGGATTCGACCTGTTGCCCGACGTAGGTGATTAAGGCGTCGAGTCCCTCCCGGGTCGCAGCCGAAATCGCGAAAAAGGGCATTTTGCGCCGTTTGCAGGAGGTCTGAAGGCGGCGCAGATGCTGCTCGTTGCCTTTGATGTCGAGTTTCGTGCCCACCACCGCGAAGGGTTTCGAGGGCAGCCGCTCGTCGTAGGCCGCGAGTTCTTTGCGGAGGATCGCCAGGCTGGCGACGGGATCCTCCGTGGTCCATTCGGAGATGTCGATCAAATGGAGCAGAAACGTGGTGCGTTCGATGTGCCGCAAAAATTGAAGCCCGAGCCCCTTGCCTTCATGGGCCCCTGCGATGAGGCCGGGAATGTCGGCCACCACGAAGCTGTGGTCATCCTTCCAGGCCACGACGCCGAGGTTGGGGGTCAGCGTGGTGAAGGGATAGTCTGCGATCTTGGGGTGCGCTGCTGTAATCGAGGCGATCAGAGTGGACTTGCCGGCGTTGGGAAACCCCACCAGCCCGACGTCGGCCAGGAGCTTCAGCTCAAGTGAGAGCCAGCGTTCCTCGCCGGGGGTGCCCTGGTCGAATCGGGTGGGGACCCGGTTGGTGGAGGTCGCAAAGTGCTGGTTGCCCCGGCCGCCTCGGCCCCCTCGGGCAATGATCTGGCTCTGGCCGTCGGCCGTCAAATCAGCCAGGATCTCGCCGGTCGCCTCGTCCGAGACGATGGTGCCGATCGGGACGGTGATCGTCACGTCGTCCGCCGTGCGGCCGTGGCAGTTGGAGCCTCCCCCGGGCTCGCCAGCCGTGGCCTCATACAGTTGCTGATAGCGGAGGTCCAACAATGTGGTCAGGCGGCGCGAGGCGACCATGACGATGCTGCCTCCGTTGCCCCCGTCTCCTCCGTCCGGTCCGCCCTGGGGGACATACTTCTCCCGCCGGAAACTGCAGACGCCGTTCCCGCCGCGGCCGGCTTTGACGAAAATCCTGACTTGATCGACGAACAACATGGCGGTCCGGTCCTTCACGGGTCAATACATGAGGCGCGGTGCATCGCGGCCGTATTCGTTCCCGGTCTGCCGGCGAACAGCGTGCCTGGAGGGTCAAACTAGAAAAAAGAAAGAAGGGGACGAGAGCGGAGTGGCCGGCTCAGGCGGGCGGGTAGACGCTGACCTTCTGACGGGCGCGACCGCCTTCGAACTTGACGACCCCGGTGACTTTGGCGAACAGGGTATGGTCCCGACCAAGGCCGACGTTGAAGCCGGGGAAGAACTTGGTGCCCCGCTGCCGGATGATGATGCTCCCGGCCTTGATCAGTTCCCCGCCGTAGGCTTTGACCCCGAGATACTGGGGGTTGCTGTCACGACCGTTCCTGGATGATCCGCCGCCTTTGTTTGTTGCCATGGCTTCTTCCCCGTGCCTTCCTTATGCCGTCTCGATTCCGGTGATGCGGACTTCGGTGAAACATTGCCGGTGGCCCTTGGTGCGCCGATAGTTCTTGCGCCGCTTCTTCTTGAATACCATCATGGACCGGGTCCGGCCCTGTGCGATGATCTCGGCGGTGACGCGGCCTCGCTCGACCCACGGCTTGCCGATGACCAAGCCCTTGTCGCCCTGGATCAGCCGCACCTGCGTGAGTTCGACGGCGCCCCCGACGTCGCCGGCGAGCTTTTCGACCTTCAAGATTTCGCCGGGTTGGACCCGATACTGCTTCCCCCCGGTCTCCACAATTGCGTACATGACTCGTCTCCTTACGTGTACAAGACCTTGCTTTGTAACATAGAGGTTTTAGAGGTGTCAAGCGGCGGCCGGCGGCGGCGATCGCGATGATCGGGCTCGCGACGGCCGAAGGTGATCGGGACACACTGTCCGGCTGCGGTTCGCAGCCTGGCCTGCCTTCGTTGACAGGCCTCGGACCCGCTGCTATAGTGGCCCGAGCGACGTGCCGACGATGCAAATTTCATCTGAACGGGGTGCGCGGCGTGCTGCAACCGAGCGAAAAAATCTGGATGGACGGGGCCTTCGTGAACTGGGCGGACGCCTCGGTCCATGTGCTGACCCACTCGCTCCATTATGGGCTGGCTGCGTTCGAAGGCATCCGCTGCTACAAGGGGACGCAGGGGTCGGCGATCTTCCGTCTGAAGGAGCATGTGGACCGGCTGTACGAGTCGGCCCATATTTCGATGCTGAAGATTCCCTACGAGAAGAAGCAGATGCTCGACGCGATCGTGGAAATGGTGCGGATCAATCGGCTCGACGCCTGCTACATCCGCCCCTTGGTCTTCATCGGCTATGGCGCGATGGGGGTCTACCCCGGCGACAACCCCATCCGCGTGGCGATCGCCGCTTGGCGGTGGGGTTCGTATCTGGGAGAGGAGGCGCTGGCCAAGGGCATCAGGGCCAAGGTGTCCTCGTTCACGCGCCATCACGTCAATGTCACTATGACCAGGGCCAAGGTGTCCGGCTACTACGTCAATTCCATTCTCGCCAAGCAGGAAGCCAAGGCGGACGGGTACGACGAAGCCATCCTGCTCGAT
Source organism: Nitrospiraceae bacterium (assembly GCA_005799365.1). Classification (GTDB taxonomy): domain Bacteria; phylum Nitrospirota; class Nitrospiria; order Nitrospirales; family Nitrospiraceae; genus SYGV01. Next base: position 3,101 of record SYGV01000106.1, on the reverse strand, counting down.
CCGGACGGCTATGTGGCGGAAGGCACCGGCGAGAATATCTTCCTGGTTCGCAATGGGGTGCTGAAGACGACGCCGCTCACATCGATCCTGGAGGGCGTGACACGCAATTCGATCATGCAGTTGGCTCGTGAACGAAACATCCCTGTGGTCGAGGAACGGTTCACCCGTGACACCATGTACGTGGCCGACGAGATTTTCCTGACCGGCACGGCGGCGGAAGTCACGCCGGTCCGGGAAATAGATGGGCGCCGGATTGGAACCGGTGCGCCTGGCCCGATCACCAAAGACTTGCAGCAAACCTTCTTCGCGATCGTCCGCGGCGAAGAACCAGCACACGCCTCCTGGCGGACGCCCGTCTAGATTCGTTCTCAGCCGTCAGCGATCAGCCTTCAGCAACCGGAAATGAGGGAATGGACTCTGTCCAATCCCTCGACCTTATTTGCGGCTGACTGCTGAAAGCTGCGCGCTTCTTTACGGTGTGGCTGGAGCGGCGGGTGCGGCGTCGCCGCCGGTCTGGGCCTGCGACGCATCCTTGGGCTTGGCGTCCTGCGCCGGCGCGGACGAAGACGTGGTTTTCTTGTTTAGGTCGATGACGGTGGAGGAGAAGGTCCGTTCCTTCGACAGCACGGCGAGGCTGAGCGAGGTCAGCATGAAGATGACCGCGGCGGCGACGGTCACTTTGCTGAGGAACGTCCCCGGCCCGCGACTGCCGAACACCGTCTGGCTCGACCCTCCGAACGCGGCCCCGATCTCGGCCCCCTTCCCCGCTTGCAACAGGATGGCGCCGATCATCAGGAAACAGACGATGACATGAAGGATCACAGCCAGGGTGTACATAGGACTCCTCTTTCCCTCACAGCGCGGGTTAGCCTTGTTGGGCTTGCGCGGAGGCGAGGATTGTAGCAAACGACTGTGGGTCGAGACAAGCCCCTCCCACTAGGGCCCCGTCGATTTCAGGCGCGGCCAGGAACTGCCTGGCATTCTCCGGCGTCACGCTCCCGCCGTACAAAATGCGAACCGGCTCGGCCTCCCGCGAGTTCCATCGTTCGGTCATGACCTTGCGCAGTGTACGATGGACTGCTGTCGCCTGGTCGGCGGACGCAGCCTGCCCGGTGCCGATCGCCCAGACCGGCTCATAGGCGATGGCGACGCCAACCAGACTCTTGCCTGCCACGCCATCCAGTCCCCGAAGCAGCTGCTGGGTTACGATCCGGTCGGTCTGCCCCGCTTCCCGCTCCGTCAGGGTCTCCCCGATGCACAGGATCGGACGCAACCCGTGCCGCAGCGCGGCCTGCACCTTCTTGTTGATCTCTTCATCCTGCTCGCCGAAGATGCGTCGGCGTTCGGAATGGCCCAGAATCACGTAACGGCAGCCGAGTTCCTTCAACATCGGAGCCGAGATCTCGCCGGTGAAGGCGCCCCTGTCTTCCCAGAAGAGGTTTTGCGCGCCCAGTGCAAAGGGAAAGGCGGGCAGCTCGGCTTGTGCCGTGGCCTGGAGGGCCGTAAAGGGAGGGGCCAGCACGACTTCCACGTCATCGGCGGCCTGGGCCAGCGCGGACAAGCGATACACGAAGGCCACCGCTTCGGAGGCGGTCTTGTGCAGCTTCCAGTTGCCTACGATCAGGCGTTTGCGCACGATCTCCTCGTGGAAGGGCGGCGGGGTTGTCGATGCCCGAGCTCGGGCTAGTCGGCACGCTCCGGCAATGCGGTGAGGCCCGGCAACTCCTTGCCTTCCAACAACTGCAGCGCCGCGCCGCCGCCGGTGGAGATGAACGACATGCTCTCGGACTCGCCGGCCCGGTGGACCGCCAGGGCCGTGTCGCCTCCGCCCACGATGGTTAAGGCGTACGCGTTGGCCACGGCGTGCGCCATGGACAGGGTGCCGCGGGCGAAGGCATCGGTCTCGAACATGCCCATGGGGCCGTTCCAGAGAATCGTCTTGGCGTTCTGCACCGCTTCGCTGAACAGCTTTACCGAGGCGGGGCCGATGTCCAGCCCGTACCAATTCTTGGGGATTTCCTGGACGGGCACCAGCTTGGTCTCGGCGCCTGGCTCCCGGCTGGCGGCCACGACGCAGTCTACCGGAAGGTAGAACTTGACCCCCCGCGAGAAGGCATGTTCCTGCACGCCGCGGGCGAAATCCAGCATGTCGTTCTCCACCAGGGAGTTGCCGATCTCATAGCCCATGGCTTTGATGAAGGTGAAGGCCATGCCGCCCCCGATGATGACCTTGTCCACGCGTTTGCCGAGGTTTTCGATTACGCCGATCTTTCCGGACACCTTGGCCCCGCCCAGGATCGCCACGAAGGGGCGCATCGGGTTGGCCACCGCGCCTTCCAGGTATTCGATCTCTTTCTTCAGCAGGTAGCCGGCGCCCGACTCCTTGATGAACTTCGTGATGCCGACCGTCGAGGCATGGGCACGGTGGGCGGCGCCGAAGGCGTCGTTGATGAAGACGTCGCCCAGCGAGGCCAGAGCCTTGGAGAAAGCCTCGTCGTTGGCTTCTTCCTCCGGGTGAAACCGCAGGTTCTCCAAGAGCAGGACATCGCCCGGCTTCATCTTGGCGACCATCTTTTCGACTGCCGGGCCGATGCAATCCGGGGCGAAGAGGACGTCCTTGCCGAGGAGCCGCTGGAGCCGTTTGACGACTGGAGCCAGACTGTAACGGGGGTCCGGTTTGGCTTTGGGCCGGCCCAGGTGCGAGCAGAGGATTACCTTGGCGCCTTCGTCCACGGCGCGGTTGATCGTGGGCAGGGTCGAGCGGATGCGCGTGTCGTCGGTGATCTGGTGCGAGTCGTCGAGCGGAACGTTGAAGTCCGCGCGGATAATCACCCGCTTATTGCGCAGAACCAAGTCATCGATCGTTTGTTTGTGCAGGTTCATGGCGTGCGTCGCATCTTTGAGGCGGGGTGGCCCCTCAGCCCTTCGCGGCCACGAATTTGATGAGATCCCGCACGCGGCAGGAATAGGCCCACTCGTTGTCGTACCAGGCGATCACCTTCACCATGCGATGGTCCATGATGGTGGTCAAGGGCGCGTCGAAGGTGGCCGAGTGGGGATCGCCGTTCTGGTCCGTGGACACGATCGGCGCCTCGGAATAT
>SYGV01000105.1 GCA_005799365.1 Nitrospiraceae bacterium | reverse complement strand
GGCAAACGATCTTTGCGGAAGTCTCCGCGAAACAGAAAATCGGGCTGGAGTCGTTGTTGGAGATGATCCTGCTCCAATCCGAAGTGCTCGAGTTGAAGGCGGACCCTGCCCGTCCCGCCAGGGGCGCGGTGGTGGAGGCGATACTGGACCGGGGCCGCGGGCCCGCATCGCGGTAATCGCCTCGTGGCCCGGGGTATCCAGGAACGTCACCTGCTTGCCGTGAACGGTGACCGTGTAGGCGCCAATATGCTGGGTGATCCCTCCCGCTTCCTGCGCCGTCACATTCGTCTGTCGGATGGCGTCCAAGAGCGATGTCTTGCCATGGTCCACGTGCCCCATGATCGTGACCACAGGCGGCCTCGGCGCCAACTGCTCCTCTTCGGCCCACTCGGTGGCTTCTTGCAGCAGCTCTTCGCCCTCCTTTTCGCCCGCGGCTTCGGTCTTCAACCCCAGCCCCTCGGCAATCAGCATGGCGGCTTCCAGATTCATCGCCTGGTTAAGCGTGAGCATCTGCCCCATTTCCATGAGTTTCCGGATGATGTCCCCGGGCCGCTGCCCGACGAGTTCGGAAAACTCCTTCACCGTCAAGCCAGGGGACAGCTTGATCACTTTTTTCCGCGGCTTGGTAACCTCGGTTGACGGGGAGGGCTCCAGGTGGCGGGACCGGCTCTCGCGACGATGCACCGGGATCGCCCGCAGGTCCTGCCAGCGGGCCGCATCTTCCCTGGCCTTCAGCGCTTCGTCGTCGCGGACACGCCCCGGCTTCTTGGCTTTCTTGAGTTTATCCTTCAGGCCCGCCTCGCCCACCAGGGGCTCCAGCATAACCCCCTTCTTCTTTTCTGCGCGCAACTCGGCCGGCGCCCCCCCCGGGGTGACAGGGGGCATGACAACGCCGAAGGCGGGAGGCGCAGGGGCCGCCGGAAGCGGCGCGACGGGGGCAACCGGCTTATGGGAGAGCCCGAGTTGGTCTGCCTGGAAGTCGGCCGGCCTCGGCGCGGCTGGCGCCTCCGGCTCACCCACTCCTGGCCCTGCCTGGGCAACCGGATGAGACAGTCCTGGCTCAGGGATCGGTGGCGGCCCGCTGACCGCCTGAGCAAGCTCACCCGCCAGGCTGGCTGCCGCCGCTTCCTCCGCGGCAATTTCCTCGTCCGTCTTCTTGCGCTTGAACAGGATGCGCTTCTTGTCGAGCTTGGACGACTCGTCCGGGACGGCCGGCTCTGCCTTGGCGCTCGCCTGCTTTGTAGGCGCGGCCCCCGTCTTGCGAAGCCCCGGCTCCTTCTTTGCGTCTTCCTTGCGGCCGGCCTCCGCCTTCTTCTCCTCCGGCTTGGCCGGCACTTTGGCCTTGCCCTTCGGCGCCAGCTCGCCCAACACCTTCTGGACCGCGTCTTCCTCGAGCGCACTGCTGTGCGACGCCACCGCAATGCCCAAACGCTTGAGCTCGGGGATGAGCTCCTTGTTTTCCATCCCGAGCTTCTTCGCTAGTTCGTACACCCGCATAAGCAATCCTGTCACACCTCAGTTGGCTGTCGGCTGGACCGACTCGTCGGACGCTTCCCGTTGTGCCTTCGCCGCTTCATCCTGCTCGCGCTGCGCCTCGGCCTCCTCAGCCAGAGCCGCCTTGATTTCCTTGTCCCGCTCGACTTTTTCCTTTTCGTATTCCGTGGCGCTGATGATGTCGATCTTCCACCCCGTCAACTTGGCGGCCAGACGCACGTTCTGCCCGTTCTTGCCGATGGCCAACGACAGCTGGGAGTCGGCCACGACGACGAGCGCCGACTTCTTCTCCTCGTCGATCCCCACTTTCTCGATGCTGGCCGGATTCAGCGCCTCAGCAATGAACACGCGGGGATCGGAGGTCCAGGCGATGATGTCGATTTTTTCTCCGCGGAGTTCCCGCACGACCGCCTGCACACGGGACCCCTTGATGCCCACGCAGGCCCCGACCGGATCGACGGCCTTATCCCGTGACGACACCGCGATCTTGGTCCGGTCCCCCGGCTCCCGCACGATCCCCTTGATCTCGACGATCTTCTCGCTCACTTCCGGGACCTCCAATTCGAACAACTTTGACACGAATTGGGGATGGGTCCGAGACAGGATCACCTGCACATCCTTAGGGGTCCTCCGGACTTCCAACAAGTAGGCCTTGACCCGATCCCCGCGCCGGTAGGATTCGCGCGGAATCTGCTCCTGGATCGGCAAAATGGCTTCGGTCTTGCCGAGGTCCACCAGATAGTTGCGGCGCTCTTGGCCGAGGATGATCCCGTTGATCAGGTCGCCCTGGCGCGTGGCATACTCGCGCTGCACCGCTTCCCATTCGGCTTCGCGGACCTTCTGACAAATCACCTGCTTGGCCGTCTGGGCGGCGATCCGGCCCAGTTCCTCGATGCCGATCGTATCGCCGATTTCGTCCCCGACTTCGGCGCCGCTGTCCACCTTGCGAGCCTCCAAGAGCGAGACCTCGGTCTTGGGATTTGTGACGGTTTCGACGATGGTCTTGAGCGAGACAACAGCGATTTCGCCCGTCTTCGGATCAATTTGCACTTGAATATTCTCGCTCTGTCCGAAGCGTTTCTTGGCCGCCGTCTGGAGCGCCGCCTCAACGGCACCGATGACCTTGGCCTTGTCGATACCCTTTTCCCGCCCCATCTGATCGATCTGTGCGATCACGTCTCGATAGTTCATACAAGTTCCCCGTCCTGGTGACTCCTCGTCCCGCTCTCCGTATGCACTGCGGTTCTTACCATTCGACTTCCAGCCGGCCTGCCGCGATGGCCTCCCACTCCAGTTGCGTCTGCAACGCAGGCGCGGGGCTCGCCCGACGGCGAGGGCCCGACGACTCTGCGGCTGGCACAGCCACGGTCAGCCCCTGCTCATCGACGGCGAGGAGTCGGCCCACCAACCGCCACTGCCCCTCCCGAGGCTGCCGGAGCTTCAGGTTGACCTGTTTGCCCAAGACCCGGGCATAATCCTCGCGCCGCTTCAGCGGACGGTCAAGGCCCGGCGATGAGACTTCCAACGTATAGGCATGCGCCACCAAGTCTTCAACATCCAGCGCATGTCCAAGCGAGAGATGGACCTGCTCACAATCGTGCACGGTCACACCGTCGGGCTTGTCGATAAAAACCCGCAGGAGCATGCCTTGCCCCTGGCCGACGCATTCCACATCCACAAGTTCGAGCGCCAGGGCGCGAACGATCGGCGCGGCGACGGCTCGAACCCGGTCCAAAACGTCCCGGAATTCACCCGGTTCCATACTGCCTGCTGGTGTCAACCGGAGGAGGTCGCACGACCAAGAGGCCCCCTCGGGGATCAATCCAAACAAAAAAGTGGGCCCGAGCCCACTTCCAATCGCTGTACGTTACCACTTTTGCACAGGGCCGCGCAAGAGAGACGGCGAGATTCCCGATCGGTCCCCCGCCCACTGCTCACGGGCCCGGCCGAATGGCTGCCATGCGGACCGTTAGCCGACTAGGTAACGGCTTGCTTGAACCGCTCGCTGAGTCGGCCGGTGAGCGGCCCTGGCTTCCCCGTACCGACGACCCGCCCATCGATTCGGACTACCGGCAGCACTTCCACCGTGGTGCCGCAGAGGAACACTTCATCGGCATGACGCAGTTCCTCCAACGACACCGCCCGTTCTTCAACCGGCAGTCTTTCCTTGCGGGCCAAGTCCAACACCAAGGACCGCGTCACGCCCGACAGGATACGCGCCCCTTCCGGAGCCGTGGCCACGATTCCATGGCGAACCACAAGCACGTTGCTGATCGACCCTTCGGTCACAACTCCATCCAGGACAAAGATCGCTTCAAAGACCCCGGCCTCCTTGGCTCGTTGCCGAGCCAGCACGTTGGGCAGCAGGTTCACACTCTTGATGTCACACCGTCCCCACCGGATATCATCGAGCGTGATCGCCTCGACCCCGGCGTCACAGACGGCTTGGGGCCGAGGCTGCAACTCCCGGACGGTCATCACCACCGTCGGTCGGCTCTCGTCCGGGAAGGCCTGCTCTCTCGGAGCCACGCCGCGTGTAAGCTGGATGTAGACCTTACCCTCGGCGAAGCCGGCCCGCTTGAGCCCTTCCGCAACCAGATCATGCCACTCACGATTCGGATAGGGCATGGATAACCCGATGGCCTGCGCGCTCCGCGCCAGCCTGGCGAGGTGCGCCTCGACCTGAAACGGCACGCCACGGTATGTGCGGATCACCTCGTAGACCCCATCGCCGAACTGATATCCGCGATCTTCCACGGAGACCGTCGCCTGCTCCAGCGGCATGAACGTTCCGTTGACGAATCCGATTGCCGACATCCCCGCGACTCCTACTTATCGGCTCGCCGTCGGGGCGGCGCCGTCCCGGACGGATACCAGATAGACCCGGCGATCCTCGGCCGTGAATTTCCAGCCCATGCGCTTTTCGAACAGCAGCCGGTGTTCGCCCGGCGCCAGTATGCGGAACTCGAACGTCCGCGTGCCGGTATCCACCGCATTGTTGCTCGCGGTCCGCAAAAAGTCGTCGCTGATCAACGCCACCGCGTCGACATCATAGGTCGGCACCCACAGCTCGCCGCGCGTGCGGTCTTCCCACAAGTGCAGCGCAAACAGCTGCCCGACGAGGACCGACAGGTGCTTGGCGTCCCGGTCCATCTCACCTGCTGCGCCGTCGTGACTCGCCATGCTGTCGCCTCTGCTCATTAGTCAATCCTGGACTTTTCGGCGAGGCCCGACAAAAACCTCCCCGTCGCGCACCCGCACTTGGTAGCTACCCACGCAGTTGCCTCCGCCGTCCGTCGCGAGGCCGCTCCGCACGTCGAACGCCAGGTTGTGCCATGGACAGGAGACAACGTGGCCCTTGAGCCGCCCTTCGCCCAACGGGCCGCCCTGATGCGGGCAGATGTTATAGATGGCGTAAAACGTGCCGTTGACATTGAACAGGGCGATCTCCCGCGCGTTGACCTCGACAACCTTGGCGCCGCCAACGGGAATCTCTTCCGCGCGCGCAACCAGTTGAAACCCCTCCATACGCGTCTGTTCCATGTCCACCTAGGTCTAATCCGTTCTTCCCGCCCCGCCCACCGCCCCGATCATGGGAGCCGCAGCGTAAACTTCATCTCGCCGCCCGGCGCGACCTGGTTCTCCTTCACGAAGCCGACCGGTGCTTGAATCAAGTACCGGGCCTTGTCCGGCGGTGGCCCGAAGTAGGGACAGGGATCTTGCGGGCAGGGCGGTGCCTGTTCGATGGCCTGTACGACGTGCCGGCTCTCATCCGCCCAAATCATGTCCACCGGAAATCGGAACCCCTTGGTCTTGACACGGTGCCGGTCGGAGGTTTCGAAGATATACAGCATCCCCTGGTCCGGCGGCAATCCTTCTCTGAACGCAAGCCCGAAGAGAAGTTTTTCAGGTGTATCGGCCACTTCCGTTTCAAGCACCTTCCCGTTCGGGAACGTCACCAGAATCGTGTGCGATTCGTTCTGCTGAGCGGTTAAAAACCAACTGGCCGTGACCAAACCCAAGGCCAGCACGATTAGGATTACGACGCGGGCTCGCTTGGGAGTCCGGGAAGACGGAACCGACGATTCCGGCATGGTTCTCTTACCTACGCCTTTGGTTTGGATGACGCCTGCTAGGCCCAATGGCCCATACAGATCAAGCAGATAGGCCTTCTGATCAACGTTTTCCTTGTTGACTTGCAAGAAAGCGGCATTCTAGAATGCGCCCTCCTACGATGCGCACTATGGTCAGTGTCGCAGGTGGTTGTCAATACTCGAAGGAGGCTGCTGTCATGGCTCTTTTAATTACGAGTGAATGTATCTCCTGCGGCGCATGTTTGCCGGAATGTCCCAACGAGGCGATTTTCGAGACCCGGGGCGACGCAGAGGGTAAGGGATATCATGTGGGCGAGGGGCAGGGGGAAGGGGACAGCATTTATGTAATTACCCACGACCGGTGCACGGAATGCGTCGGTCACTTCGACGAGCCCCAGTGCGCGGCCGTATGTCCGGTGGATAACTGCTGCATCGCCGATCCGGCCTATCCCGAGACCACGGACGTGTTGCTTGAAAAAGCCAAGACCCTAAATCCCGAAAAGGCTATCGATCCGGCCAAGGTCTGGAGCGGCGTGCGAAACTAAGCAGAGCCGTCCCAAACCAGGCCGCCAGTCTTGTCAAACCCCCATCCCATCCGGGATGGGGGTTTTTCTTCGCCCTGCTCACGCCATGATATAATGACCGTTGTCGGCTAAGCCGCCGTGCCGGCCTGCCGCTCTGCCAACACATCTCAGGGCCGGCTCAGGCTGCGGCGCGTCACCTCTTGCACGGAGGTCCTGCCATGGCAATCCGATGGGCGGTCCTGATCGGCCTTGTGATGAGTCTGTGGACCACGGCACCCCTGCAGGCCGGGTCTGGAGACATTTCCACCGTCATCGAAAGCTTCGTCACCGGACAGTTTCTTGACGCCGGCGGGCATGTCTGGGTGGTCAACGGCATCCAGTGGCAAGCGGACAATGAACTGGTCGTGGATCTTCACACGATCGTCATGGGACGGGCCGGAGCCTCCCCGACGGAAAACCGATTCTTGCTGCTGATCGTGGCAGGCCAGCTGGCCGCCGCGCAGACGATCCCGCTGGACGGCGCGGACTGCCAGCCTGAACATACCACCTAATCCCCGGTTGGCCAGAAAAGACAATGCCCCGTCCGCCGTGAGGCGGACGGGGCATTGTCTTACGAGCCGGTCTCTTTCGAGCCGACTACTTGATCATCAACAGCTTCCCGCCCACGTGCCCCGGATGCAGGTGACACTTGTAGACCAGCGTCACACCCTGAGTCGCGTAGAAGAGGTCGCTGGTCGGAACGCCGATGTACTTC
>SYGV01000104.1 GCA_005799365.1 Nitrospiraceae bacterium | reverse complement strand
CCGGTGCTGTCCGGTCGGGGGTTCGGTGCCGTAGTAGCAGAGGGCGTAGCGGGGAAGGGCCCACCGTTCCAGATGCCAGCGGCCGGTTTCTCCATCCGGTCCGCAGACCCATTTGCCGAACTTATCCAGGAGCCAGCCGACCGATGCCTTGCCGTCCATGGAGGTCAGGAGCTCGATCCCCATTCTGTTCAGCCGTACGAGGGGAAGTTGGTCGTCCAACGGCGTGAGCCACCATTCCTCCGGCGTGTGCCGGTACACCACCATGTCCGGCATTCTCCAGGCCCGCTGGGTCAGCTGGTCGCCGGTGAGGGGTAGCGGTTCCTGTACTACGACAGATTTGGACTCCATGGTCGTCCTATGCTCTTGTGATCGATGATGGCGCAATGAGCAAGGGCAGCAGGGTACACCAAGCTATGGGGCGAGGCAAGCAGCGTGACGGCCCTGTTGAGGGGTCAGGTGGCAGAGGGGAGCGGCACTGGATCTACAACGGTGAGAATGCCGCGCATAATGGGATGCAGGGTGCAGTGATAGGGGTAGCGGCCAGGCGGGAGGCCGGGCAGGGCAAAGCTCCCATTGGGGGCCACGGAGCCTGAGTCGAAGGCGCAAAGCCCATCCGATGCGCATCCGTCATGCGTAACCGTATGGTGGGAGGCGGTGGGGTTGTCCCATTGAATGGGGGCGCCGGCTGAAACCGTTGCGGAGGCCGGAAAATAATAAGGTGAGTTGCTTTCGATGGTGATCTGGAGCGGGGGCAGAGCGGCGGAACCGGGCCATACTCCCATGCCTAGTAAACCGACGGCTGCCACAATGAACATCCGAGTCAGGCTGGCAAACATGCTCTCCATCCTCATCGGGACTTGTGAAGCATTATACCATTCTCTTTGGGGCCAGAGGATGCCCACAGGATTCCTTCATTTCTAACCATCGAGGTGCGATGGTCAACCCTTTCTTGGCTGTTGGTTCCGTGGAGGCCGCTAGTCGCCTCCTTGTCTGGGCTCTTGTCGTCGCGCTCGCTTGCGCTCTCTCTCCATTTCACAATCGTTTCTCGGGCGAAACGAGCACCCGCTGGCGAGGGGCCGATCGTCCGGGGCCTGTGTTGGCCTTGGTCGGCGCCTTGCTGTTTCTGTCCCAGCTCTTGCGGGCACTGGTGTCTGAGTGATTCCCAAATAGTTTTTCAATAGCCTGCTCGCGCGTGCCTGTGGTCGGTGTTCAGGCGAGGAAGGTCTTTCTCAACCGGACCAGGAAGGCATTGACGGCTTCGAGATCTGGCTGATGGGGACAGCGGGCCAGGCGCTGAGCGGCGTCCTGGATCAGCCGTTCGCCTGCGTCGACGATCTGGCCGGCCGTGAGCGCATCGGCTTTCACCTGGCGGAGTGTCTCGCCGAGGCTGGTGTCGGCAGTCCGGACTGTGAACGTTCCGGTCTTGAGCAGTTCGCAGAGATTGAACAAGACCCGTAAGTGGGCTAGGGCGTACTTGCCGGGCCGCGCATCTTTTTTCTCGAGAAACTTCTTGCGCTGATTGAGCGCATAGCTGACGAAAGCTTCATAGGCCGTCTGGGGAGTCCAGACGGAGGGGAACAACGCCAGGAGTTCCCGGCCCCATGAGTCTGCCGTCACGACCGGTGCCAGGAAGGTCTCCAGCACCAACGGATGGCCGTGGGTCGCCAGCGAGAGGAATCGGCCGACTTCCCAATAGGTTTGATCCTCCTGACCTTCGGTCCAGTGGCTGCTTTTGTATTTGAAGTCGAGACGAAACAGCCAGTCGGTGGGAGTGACGAAGACACCCCGATAATCCGCGTCGCTGCCAGGCCCGGCCAGCCCATGAGCCTGGGAGCCGACCAGCACCTTCAGAATCGTCTGTTCCTTCGCATCCATCGTTGCCTCGGCATGCAGAGACTCTACGTCAGCCAGTGTAATGGAATCGGACGTCGGTGACCAGGGTCTCGGATCTTGCTATACTGACGCGAGACCATCTCGGTGTGCAAGGAATGAGCATGCGCCGATTCCTGTCCCGCCAACGTCTCTACCTACCTGTCGTGTTGTCGTTGCTGTCCCTAGCCGGCTTGGTCGGGGCTGCTGCTCCTGCCTGGGCGTTTCGGGTCACGGATCCCACGGACGGGGCGGTGCTGGTGGCCGGCCAAGCGCTGGATGTCCGGGTGGACCTTGGGATGGAGATCGGCGTCAACCGAGTCCTGTACTACTGGTATCGCTTGGGGGAGGAGCCGCTGGTGGCGCAGCAGGCGTTGCTGGCGCTGGAGTCCACCAGCGCGGCGACGCCGCCGTTCGGGGGGCGGTTGACCGTGCCGAACGGGGTGATCGGCGCCATGCGGCTGCTGGCTGTCGGCGAGGTGACCAGGGGCCGCCTTGCCGGCCAGGAAGAGTTCGATGAAATCCTTCTACAGGTCGAGTCCCCGGCGGCGTTGACGGGGATCGAGTTCGAGGTCGAAAAGCCCTGGCGGTTGGATACCATCGGCAAGATCCTCGAGGTGCCGGTCATCGGCCAGTTCGCCGATGGTGTCGCCCGCTGGATCGGTGGGACTTCGGCGGGCAGCCACTATGACAGCTCAAACGAAGGGGTGCTGGCGATCTATCCGGGAGGCTTTGTGCGGGTCATCGGAAACGGGACCGCCGCGCTTACGGTCAAGAATCACGGCCGCGAAGGGCGGTTGGATGTGGTGGTGAAATCGGAGGCGGAGCCCAACGGGGCGCCGATCGCCCAAGCCGGTCCCGACCAAACCGTGAAAGCCGGAGCGACCGTAGTGCTCAACGCGCTTCAAAGCAGGGACCCGGATGGAGATCCCCTGCGATACGAATGGGTACAGGTACGGGGCAACAAGGTGTCGTTGCTCGACGCAGACTCCTCCAAGGCGACCTTTGTCGCGCCCAAGGTGTCCGCCAAGCGCTTGTTTCGATTCAAACTGCGGGTGACGGACATGAAAGGGCCGGATACGGTCAAAGGCGCCGACAGCGTGCCGGTAGTCGTCAACGTGTGGGTGCTCCCCTAACTCATTCCGCTACCTCGCTGCTCACGATCCGGCACCTGTTGCTGGCCTGTCGGAAGCTCGAGGGAGATGCCCGTTGCTTCGGCTTTAGCCATGGTTGCAAGCCGTGCCTGATTCATGCTAGATGGGTGCCGCGAGCGGCGGGGATCCGCAGGGATTGCGAGCAGAGGAGGGGACGATGGCGACGAAACGGAAAAAGCCGAGCAAGGCATCCGCGAAGAAGACCGTCAAGAAAGCCGGAGCTAAGGGGCGAGGAGCCAGGGGCAAGACCAAAAAGGCCAAAACCGCGAGGAAGAAGGTTGCCGCGAAGAAGGCGGTCAAGAAAGCGGCCGTCAAACGTAAGACGACCACCAAGCCTAAAAAATCGGCTCGGGCTGCAAAGCCGGTCGCGAAAGCCACGAAGAAAGCCGCCCCCGCAGCGACTCCCGATCCTGTCATCAAGAAAATCGTTGCTCCGGCTCCATCTCCGGCCAAGGCCTTGCACCGGCCGGCCAGTCCCGTGCGAGAGGAAGAGCCGAAAGCCATGCATGAAGAGCTGGCGGAAGAGTTGGAGCTTCCCGATGAGGAGATGGAAGAAGAGTTGGGCGAGGAGATGCGCGACGAGGAATTGTCGCTCGATGACGAAGAAGCGGAGCCTGATTACTTGGACAAACCGGACGACCTCTCAGGGGAGAGAGACGACTACCACAATGCCTGATCCGCCGGCCTGATAGTCATTGGAGATGGAACGGGCTGCTCAACTTCCGTGATAGATGCGCCGGACGTAGGCTCCGGCGCGACGCCCGCGCAACATCGCTCCATCGTTGTTACGACATGAGCCATTTTTTGTTTATCGCTGGCGCGTTGCGGGAGCGCAGCTCCCAGGCCAGCGCGGAAGTCCAGTTGGCGCATGCGCTCTGGGGGCTTCGCACCGCGCTGATTCGGGACAACCTGCGTACCTACCTGACGGATGACTCCTGCGGGCTGGTCTATGTCTTGAAACAAGGTCTCCGAGCCGGTTTTGCCATCCGGTCTTGCGTGCTGCCTCCGGAAGAGTTGGACGAGTTTGTCCGGGACGAACTCCGTGAGGAAACGCGCTATGGGTTTGTGCGGGTGCAGGTTACGCAGAGTTGGCAGAGCACCCCTGAGGCTAGCTTGACCCTGCTGCATCAGGTGCTCGAGGTGCCCGATCAGGTCGAATTAACCCGCCGGCTGAACCTTGGCATGCATCGCCTGACCCAGGAACAGTATGGGGCGATGCTCAAGGGGTTGGGTTGAACCCCTACCCCTGGTCCGGTGCGTGACCGCTGACTGAGGCGCGAGTCCGGCGAGTATTACCACCGGCGTCCGGTCATGAGTTCGTAGGCCTCGTGAATCGTCGCCACTTCCTTGATCGTCACTCTCAGTTCCATGGCCAGCCCGGTGAGATTCCATCTGGGGTCGCTATACTGTCCATTGAGTTGGCCTTGGGGAATGAGGATCGTGCGATACCCCTCGCGCGCCGCCGCGCGAACTTTGTCCGGGATTGCGCCAACCGGTCCGATCCGCCCTCCGGGCTGAAGCGTGCCCGTGAGGGCGACCCCGCGGAGAATCGGGTCTCCCCGCAAGACGGCCAGAAACCCAATGGCCATGGCTGCGCCGGCGCCGTCGCTGCTGACCGGTGCGTGCGCGACCCCGTAGATCGAAATCGTGCCGGTGGGGTGCCGCGAGCGGCTCTGCTCCGCGGCATACAGAAACGCAGTCCCCAGGGCTCCGAGCGCGGTGCCTCTGACTCTTACGCGGCTGTTGCCCCACTTGACCTCGACCGGGTCCGGCGCCGCCTGCTGGTCCCAACTCATGACCATGACCTGAAAAACGCCCCGGTTGTTGGCGTCGATCGTCGCCAGGACCGGCACCTCCACCACATGGGCGGCCGACACTGAGTCGCTCGCGCCCAGCAGGAAACCGGCCGACGCCAGAACGGCGAGCAGTGCGAGGACCGGTCTCATCATCCACGCAGAACGTCCGGGCGGATTGCGTCTAGCCAGAGCCATGCGCCATCTATTTTAGGGGGAAGCGGAGGGACTGTAAACCGTCCGCCCCGTTCTTGCTTTTGAGAGCCGGGGCTCGTATAAGAGGCGCGATGCGATCGATTGCGCAAGTCTCGCCTCTTGGGTCGGCAAGCCTCGCGGCCTTTCTTGCCCTGCTGAGCCCTTGGACCCTCGCATGGAGCGCCTGTTCCGTGGACCGGGGGACGGCGGGCGCTACCGCCCCCCTGACCAGACATTTGGGACAAGACTGCAGTGCGCAGGAACGGGAGGCGCAGGCCGTCCCTGCGGCGGAGTTGCTGGCGGCGTTGAAGGCCGGGCGGGGCCTTGATCTCGAAGGGGTGGTGGTGACGGGAGACTTGGCATTGGATCAGCTGCCGCTGCTATCGCCTGAAGCGGTGTTCAAGCTGCCTTCGCGCATTCAAGACGTCATTCCCGTGGCGGATATCCGGGATGTCCGTTTGGTCGCCGGCCCGGTGACGATCAAGGATTCGCTGGTGCGGGGCACCATCAAGACCAACCTCACGACCGGGCTGCTGGTGATCAACGGGCCCGTCACGATGACCGGAACGACCTTCGAACGCATGGTGGATTTATCTTATGCGGTCTTCGGCGGGCCGGTGGATTTTTCGCATGCCATCCTGCTGCGCGAAGGGTTTTTTATTCACGCCTGGTTTGCCGAGGGGGCCCGATTTGAAGCCACCGCACTGGGCACACACTCACGCTTTCACAAGGCGACGTTCGCCGGGCCGGTCTCGTTCAAGCGGGCGGGCTTCAACGGGCTGGCCGAGTTTCTGGAGGTCCAGTTTCAACAGGAGGCCCAGTTTGCCCAGACGTATTTCAAGCTGGGCACCGGGTTTTCGGGAAGCCGGTTCGAAGGCCTGCTGGATTTTTCCGAAGCGCGGTTCGATCGGGAAGCGTTCTTCACGTATGCGTTGTTTGCGGAAGATGCCTATTTTCGCCGCGCGACGTTTGCGGGGGCGGCCGATTTCTCGGACGCGGAGTTCCGCGGGCTGGAGGATTTTG
>SYGV01000103.1 GCA_005799365.1 Nitrospiraceae bacterium | reverse complement strand
ATCCTGCGAGGGATTTTCATGTCATCCCGGACCACCGAGCAATTGGTGGCCGAGTGGCTCCAAAATAGTTTTTCAACGCCTGCTAGAGAGCCTGCTTCGGACTCCAGGCTGTGGGCAGCGACGCCTGCTTGTGTTATCCTTACACCCCGGCATGCAGACCATCCCCCAAGATATCGCTGCAGGTTTTTTCCTTCTCCCGCTGGCGGTGCTCACTGCCCTGGCGGTCCTTCTGATCAGAAGCTCCCGCCAGCTCCGGTGGGTGGTCGCCATCATGGTCGCCTGGACGGCCCTCACCGCCGCGCTGGCCGCTTCGGGGGCCCTGGCCGACTTCGAGACCGGGCATCCACGCATTCCGATCCTGGTGCTGACCCAACTGGTGTTCGTGGTCTGGCTGGCCTGGTTTTCTCGCTGGAGTGGAGACTTGGCGCAGATTCCGCAGCTGTACCTGGTCGGCCTCCAATGCTTTCGGATTCCCGTCGAACTGATGCTGGCGGAACTGGCGGCGCGGAACCTGTTGGCAGTCGAGATGACCTTTCACGGGAGGAACTTCGACATTCTGACCGGGGTCACGGCCGTCATCCTGGCGATCTGGGTACGTCGGGACGGCGAGGAGTGCATGAGACATGTCCTCATCGTGTGGAACCTGATGGGCCTGTCCTTCGTGACTGCCGTGCTGGCGCACGGCCTGCTCTCGGTGCCCTACCCGTTCCAGCTCTTGCACCTGTCGGTCCCCACGTTCGTGATCGCCTCGTTCCCCGTCGTCTGGCTCCCGACGGTGCTGGTCCCTGTCGCCTATCTCCTGCACCTCGTCTCGCTGAAACGCTGCCTCGCGGAGCGGCCCGGCGCCTCCGAGGGCGTCTCGGGCTAGCAACCTCCGGCACTCTGTCTTTATCCGTCAGGGAGTGCTCGGCAATTGGTCTTCAGTTATCCGTCTCGGAAACTGAATACTGAGAACTGGCGACTCGTAGGGTTTGCGAGCCGGCGGCCGTTTCAACACCCTGCTAGAGGGTGCTGCAGGGCTGTCGCGTCCAATAGTTCAACACCTGCTTGCTGTCGAACCTGAGGATATAGTCCATGCAAGGAGCGCCGCCCCGCATATCGCCCCGCATGCCCGGGAACGAGTTGACCTCATACCGATAGGTCCAGACCTGGGTCTGATCTGCCAAGGTTTTTGTCTGGAAGGGCTCCCCGAGCCGATCCTTGACCTCCTCCTGAGTCGCGTGGCCGTTGGCCTTCCCCAGATACTCCCATTGCGACGGCAAACAAGCGGCCAGCGAGAGAATCAGGCCTGCGATCGCAGCGAACACCCAACCTCTGGTCGGCAACCATTCCGATTCAACGGGCTTTCCGGTTTCGGTCATCATCCTTTCCTCCCTTGATCGCCGCGGCGCTCGCTCTTCATCGCCCGCTCCACTTCACGGCCCGCTTCGCGGCCCTTGATCGCCTCACGACGGTCATGCTGCTTCTTGCCTTTGGCCAGGGCAAGTTCGAGCTTCGCCTGACCGCGGGGGTTGAAGTACAGACGCAGCGGCACGAGCGTGAGGCCTTTCTGCTGGGTCTGGCCCAGCAGGCTGCTGATCTCCTTCCGGTGCAGCAACAGCTTGCGTGGCCGGAGGGGATCATGGTTCATGATGTTCCCGTGGCTGTAGGGACTGATGTGGCAGTTGTGGAGAATCACCTCGCCGCGCTGGTCCACGCTGGCGTAGCTCTCCTTCAGGTTGACCAAGCCGGCGCGCAAGGATTTGACCTCCGTGCCCTTCAGCACGATCCCCGCCTCCAGTTTCTCTTCGATGTGATAGTCGTAGAAGGCCTTCCGGTTCGAGGCCACGACCTTCTCGCCGCCGTCTTTTTCCTTCGCCATCGCCAGCCACTATACCATGGCCCTTCCCGCAGGGCACCTCCAAGGCTTCCCGCTTCCACCCGCTTAAAGAGCGCGGGGCCTGTGCTTCGTTTTTCGAAACGACCGCCACGACTCTCGGTTTTCCCATCCACTACTTCAACGAGATTCCCGACGCCATCACATGGCTCCCATCCGAATAGCCGCCGCGCCGACCACTGTCCGATCGGCACAGCAGATGCCTTTCCCGTTCGCTGCGGAATCTCTCTGGTTGGGCTCTACGACTTTCTCGCCTGGCCTTTTCCTTGACCATAGACTGTCACTCTGGCATAGCGGAAGAGTCACGCTTGACAGGGTTTCCGTATCAGCGGATAGTTAGGTGGAATTCTCGCCCGACTCGGTTCATGAAAACCGTTCGGCGGAGGCCTGAGTCGCCGGTGACTTATGAATGGGATTCGGAAAAAGCAAAGACCAACCTTCGGAGGCACGGCATTTCCTTCGAGGAAGCGACAACGGTCTTTCTCGACCCGCTGGCATTGACCTTTCCCGACCTGGACCATTCGGACGAAGAGGATCGGGAGATCACCATCGGCTATTCGTCCATGCAGCTTATCGTATTTGTGTCGCACTGCCTGCATAGAGAAGGAGCGCGCGCAATATAGAAGAAGACATCGGCGAAGAAAAGGGGTGACGACTTGCGGTCGGAATACGACCTTTTGCGACTGAAGGGAGGAGTCCGCGGCAAGTACTACCGGCAGGCGACGGCCGGGACAAACCTAGTGCTCGTTGACCCGGAGATTGCGAATGTCTTTCCGGACACCGAATCCGTGAATCGAGCCCTGCGGTTGCTGGTGGACGCTACCAAGATCGCCGCGCCAAGCACTCGTAGCCAGTACCGTGGCTCGCGCAAGCACCCCAAGCGGATCGGCAGAAAGCGCACCCGCTCAGCCACGCTTCGTTAAATGAGGCGGCCGGAATTCCGCCTGGCAAAGTCTGAGAGGGCCGCTCCGGGAGGCGCTGAAGCGAAGGCCCCTGTGGTCCTGCGCTGTTCGTCACCCGCCACCATCTTCCACCCTTGACCCCAGCCTCCCGCCCGCCTACTATCCGTCCATGCGCAAGCCCTCGCCCTTTTCCTCCGTGTCCGCGGTCCTGGCCACGGTCGCCAAGCGGCTCGGGTTGGAGACCAAGCTTCTGGAGTTCCAGCTCCGCCGGGATTGGCCGCGCATTGTCGGACAGCCGATCGCCGCCCACACGCGACCCGATCAAATCCGGTTCAAGAAGCTCTACCTGCTCGTGGAAAACTCCGCCTGGATGCAGCAACTGACGTTTCTCAAGCCGGCGCTGCTGGCGAAGATCAACGAGGCGGCCGGAACCGAACTGGTTACGGAGATCGTGCTGCGGGTCGCGGAGCTCGGCAGCGCGGCGGGCGGGCGTGAGAGTATCCTGAACGACGACGAGGGCCCTCCGCCGGAACCCACGGCTGAGGCCCTGGCGGCGGCGGCGTCCCATGCGGAATCCATCCTGGACCCGGAGCTGCGGACGCACCTGACCAAGGTGATGGCTGTGGCGATCGCGCGCGAAAGTAAAACCGAGGCGGGGATGCAGGCTCCCGTTACGGAGCCTCCGGACCGGAAACAGTCTTCGTGATGGACCCCTTGAACAGGACCCGCGAATAGGCGGCCGTCGCGGCCGTGTCCGCTCCTTTGAGGATCGGCCCGATCCGCCCTTCCTCTTCGTTCTCCTCCAGCCGGTAGAAGCCGCGCACCGCGTTTTCGAAGGCATCGTGCAGCGCCCGGTCCTCGCCGGCCACATATGTATGTAGAATATCCGGCTCGGCCCAGGAATCGTGCGTGAAGATATAGATCGTGAGGTGGCGGTACCGGCCGGCCGGGTCGTCCGGCGTGGTCGGCCGGACTTTCATCTTCCCGAAGTCGTGCGTCTCGCGCCCGACTTTCCGAAACCGCTCGATCAGCGTCTCGATCTCCGGATCGCTGGTCCAGCCCGGCACGTGGATCGCCACCGTTTCGCTCTCCTGCGAGCCGATGCTGTAGGGAGGGATGGACCGGTCGGGGCGGCTCAGGAACATGCCGCCCCAGATCAACGCGAAGGACGTGCACAGGACCCCGAGCGCCAACTTGACGAGGACATCGAGCTTTTTTTTCGGCTGTGGCATGTCGGACGTACTATGTTGCGCGGTATCTGGCAGGTCATTGCCCGATGGCTGGGAAGCTCTCCGCATTCAGCCGTCAGCCTGAAAAAATTGAACTCTGCATGCTGTGAGCTGACGGCTGACGGCTAATTGCTGAAGGCTTCTTCTCAGCCCCCGTCGTTGTCCGCCGCATCGCCGTTTCCGGCGTCGGCGGAGCCTTCGGCCAGCCGCGCCACGCCCACGACCCGGTCATCCGGCGCGTCCAGGTCGAGGATTCGGACCCCCTGGGTATTCCGCCCGATCTCGCGGATGTCATCCACCTTGCAGCGGAGGATCTTCCCCTGCGAGGCGATGAGCATGATCTCGTCGTCGTCGCGCACCTGGAGAAAGCCGACGGCGAGCCCGTTCTTTTCCGTCGTCTTGATGCTGATGATGCCTTTGCCGGCCCGCCCCTGGATGCGATATTCGCTCACCGGCGTCCGCTTGCCGTACCCGCCTTCGGTGACGGTCAGGATGGCGGCGGTGGAGTCCGCGGTGATCGTCTCCATCCCGATCACCTCGTTGCCCTCTTCCAGCGTGATGCCGCGCACGCCGTGGGCGGTGCGGCCCATGGGCCGGGCTTCCTCTTCCTTGAAGCGGATGACGATGCCCTGCTTCGTGCCGAGCAAGATTTCCCGCTGGCCGTCGGTGATCTCCACGGCGATCAGCTTGTCCCCTTTGTCCAGCGTCAGCGCGATGATTCCGCCGGCGCGCGGGTTGCCGTAGGCCGAGAGCTCCGTCTTCTTGATGACGCCCTGCTTCGTGGCCATGACCACGAACCGGTCGTCGCGGAATTCCTTCACCGGCAGCGTGGCCGTGACTTTCTCTTCGCCGGCCAGGGCCAGCAGGTTGACCATGGCTTTGCCTTTGGCGGCGCGGCCGGCCTCCGGAATCTCGTGCACCTTGAGCCAGTAGACCTTGCCCGCGTCGGTGAAGAACAGCAGGTAGTCGTGCGTGGAAGCGGTGAAGAGGGTCGCCACGAAGTCTTCGTCGCGGATCCCCATGCCGATCTTACCCTTGCCGCCGCGCCGCTGCGCCCGGTAGAGAGACACGGGGTTGCGCTTGATGTAGCCGGAATGGGAGATCGTGACGACGACCTCTTCCTGGGCGATCAGGTCCTCGATGTTGATCTCGGCTTCTTCCTTGACGATCTGGGTCCGCCGCTCGTCCTTGTAGGCTTCCTTGATGGCCAGCAACTCGTCCTTGATGATCTTGCGGACCAGCGCTTCGCTGGCGAGCACGGACTTGAGGTACTCCATCCGCTTGAGCACTTCCTGATATTCCTCGATCAGCTTGTCGCGCTCGAGTTGGGTCAGGCGCTGCAGCTTCATGTCCAGGATCGCGTTGGCCTGGATCTCCGTCAGCCGAAACTGCCGCATGAGGCCGGTCCGCGCCACCTCGGGGGACTGGGATTTCCGGATCAGCTGGATGACCGCGTCCAGGTTGTCGATGGCGATCTTGAGCCCTTCCAGGATATGGGCCCGCTCCTCGGCCTTGCGCAGTTCGTAGGCCGTGCGGCGGATGACCACCTCGCGCCGATGCTCGATGAAAGCTTCCAGGATCTGCTTGAGGGTCAGCACCTCCGGCCGGTTGTGGACCAGGGCCAGCATGATCACGCCGAAGGTGGTCTGGAGCTGCGTATGCTTGTAGAGGTTGTTGAGGACGACCAGCGGAATGTCGCCCTTCTTGACCTCGATGACGACGCGGACCCCGTCCCGGTCCGACTCGTCCCGCAGGTCGGAGAGGCACTCGATCTTCTT
>SYGV01000102.1 GCA_005799365.1 Nitrospiraceae bacterium | reverse complement strand
GACACCGTCGAACACGTGATGGCGTTCGAGGAAGAATTCGACATTGAGATTCCCGACGAGGATGCCGAAAAGATCCTCACGGTCGGGCGGGCCATGGAGTACATCAAGGAAAAGATGTGACGAGGTTGTCCGCTGGACGATGAATGAGCGTATGCGCAGACGGGTCGTGATAACCGGCTTGGGGGTGATTACACCCCTCGGGACCGGTCTTGAGAAGACCTGGCCGGCGATTTGCGCAGGCACCTCCGGCATCCACCGTATCACGCGGTTCGACCCAGCCAACCTGCCGGTGCAGATCGCCGGCGAAGTCCGCGATTTCGACCCCGCCGACTTTATCGAGAAAAAAGAAATCAAAAAGATGGACACGTTCATCCACTATGCCGTCGGCGCGAGCCAGATGGCGGTGGCGGACGCGGGGCTGGAAATCGGCCCCGAGAATGCGGACCGCGTCGGCGTGTATATCGGAGCCGGGATCGGCGGCCTGCCGGGGATCGAGCATTACCATGATGTGCTCAAGGAGAAGGGCCCCGATCGGGTCTCGCCGTTCTTCATTCCGATGGTGATCATCAACCTGGCTTCCGGCCAGGTGGCCATCCGGATCGGCGCGCGCGGGCCCAATTCCTGCGCGGTGACCGCCTGCGCGACCGGCAACCACTGCATCGGCGACGCATTTCGCCTGATTCAGTGGGGAGAGGCGGATGCGATGGTGGCGGGCGGGACGGAATCGGCGCTCACGCCGCTGTGCGTGGCGGGATTCGCGGCGGCCCGCGCTCTGTCGCGGCGGAACGACAACCCCGAGCGGGCCAGCCGTCCCTTCGACAAGGATCGGGACGGGTTCGTGCTGGGGGAAGGGGCTGGCGTGGTGGTGCTGGAGGAGTTGGAGTCGGCCAGACGGCGGGGCGCCAGGATCTACGCCGAGATGGTCGGCTACGCGATGACCGCCGACGCCTACCATATTACGGCGCCCTCGGAAAACGGCGAGGGGGCGGTCCGTTGCATGGACCTGGCGATCAAGGATGCCGGCGTGTCCAAGGACGAGGTGGGGTACATCAACGCGCACGGCACCTCGACCATGGCCGATGCTATCGAAACCAAAGCCATCAAACAGGTGTTCGGGGAGCGGGCCTATCGCATTCCCGTGAGCTCGACCAAGTCCATGACCGGCCACCTGCTCGGGGCGGCCGGCGGGATCGAAGCCGTCTTCAGCGTGCTGGCTCTGCACCGCGGGATCCTGCCCCCGACGATCAACCTCGAACAGCCCGATCCGGAGTGCGACCTCGATTACATTCCTAACAAGGCGCGGGAAGCGAAGGTCCAGGTGGCCCTGTCCAATTCCTTCGGATTCGGCGGCGTCAATGCCTGCGTGCTGTTCAAGCGGTACGACGCCTGATCCCTCGCGCTGGATCGGGGGCTGCACGATGGGGCGGTTATTTCCCGATGACGCACAGCAGGCGATCGGCTATCGGTTCAGCCGTCCGGCCCTCCTCGCCGAAGCGCTCACCCACAAATCGTATGTCAACGAACAGAAGGACGGGGGCGGCGAGGACAACGAGCGGCTGGAGTTCCTCGGCGACGCCGTCCTGTCGTTGATCATCAGCGAGCATGTCGTCGCGGCCTTGCCCGATGCGTCCGAGGGAGAGCTCTCGAAACTGAAAGCCAGGCTCGTCAGCGAGGTGTCCCTGGCCAAGGCGGCGCGAAGCCTGGGGCTGGGGCCTCTGCTGCGGCTTGGCCGGGGGGAAGAACTCAATCACGGGCGCGACAAGAATTCGCTGCTGGCCAATGCGTTTGAAGCGGTGCTCGCGGCGATTTATCTGGACGGGGGGCTGGACGCCGCGCGCACCTTTGCCGTCCGCGCCTGTGCGGGCGAATTGACGCAACTTGGCAATGCCGTGGAGGCGCAGGGAGACTATAAGACGCGGCTCCAGGAGTGGTGTCAGAAGCGGTATGAGACCTTGCCCCAGTATGTCACAGTGCGGGAGTCGGGGCCGGACCACCAGAAGCTCTTTGAAGTGCAGGTGACGATCCTGGGCGACATCGCCGGCGCGGGCGCGGGGCGGACGAAAAAAGAAGCGGAACAAGTGGCCGCCAAGCAGGCGGTGGAGCAAATCGTCAAACGAACCTGACGCAGTCTGTAGGAGGGGCCCATGTCGTCTAGGAGCGCACGCGAGCACGTTGTGCGGCCGGCAATCGTGATCGGCCTGTCGGTATTGTTGTGTGGATTGTTGAATATGATGCCGAGCCAGGGGTGGGCCGCTAAGCAGGCGCTGGACCCGAAGGCCCAGGATCCCGTCCCGCCTCCGAAGATGGCGGAGCCTAAGGGCGTCAGGGCGATCATTAAGACCAAGCATGGCGAGATACAGATCAAGTTCTTTCCGGAGCTGGCGCCCAAGCACGTCGAGAATTTCATCAAGTTGGCCAAAGAGGGCTTCTACGACGGCACGATTTTCCACCGCGTAATCCCGAATTTTATGATTCAGGGCGGGGACCCGAATACCAAGGATACCAAGAAGAAGGAGGCGTACGGGCAGGGAGGCCCCGGCTACATGATCAAGGCCGAGTTCAGCGACAGGCCGCACAAGCGGGGCATCGTGTCCATGGCCAGGGCCAATGAGCCGGACACGGCCGGCTCCCAGTTCTTCATCGTGGTGGAGGACTCGTGGTTCCTGGACCGCAAGTACACGGTGTTCGGCGAGGTGGTCCGCGGAATGGGCGTGGCCGACAAGATTGTGAACGAGCCCCGCGACGCGCAGGACAACCCGTTGAGCCGCATCGAGATGACCGTCAAGATTGTGGAGTAGCAGCGCGGCTCGGCGCTTGTTCATTCCGGGGTCTAGCGTTGGGTGGGAGTGCCATCTAGCATCTCAAGAAGGGGTGGTGCATGTGGAAATCAATGACGCTTGGCTTGTGTTTGGCAGGGCTGTTGAGCGGGTGCATACACCAGGAATCGTATGACAAAATCGTGGCCCGCAACGGTCGGCCCTCAGAAATCACCCATGACGAGAAAGCGGTCACCGCCACCTGGGGCGAAGGGGCGGATAGAAACTGGGTCGTCATCGACAAACAAACCCAGCGCATCATCGAGAGCAGTGAAAACGGAAAGTTCCGTTGCCGGTTTCTGAGCCTCTGCGAGTTCAGCCGATAGGCCGTCGGACTCCGGCCGGTCAGTGGCGGCAGCCGGGGCCGTGGGTGTGTTGGTGGCCCTGGATAGGCCCGGGGGGGGCGAGTCCTTGCCCGGGTGTGAGCTGGCCGGGGAGCACGATCCGGCCCCCTTCCTGCTGCTTGGCCAAGTGCTCGGCGACTTCCGGATGGTGGGTCTTGATGTACCCGATCAGGCCCAACAGGAACCGCTGGGATTGCAACCCTCCGCCTGAAAATTCCGTCACAAACTTGATGGCGCGATCCAGCACTTCCGGCGCCGCCTGCTGGTCGATTGCCTGCTGGCCCTGCTGCTTGACGAAGGTGTCGTATTCCTTCTTGAGGTGCTCAGCGAAAACCGGCAGCGGCGCGGCCGGGATGTGCAAGGGGCTGAGGGTCCGTCGCAGCGCCTGGATGGCGGCAATGACCTCGCCGTCCTGCCCGTCGCGCCGGCTCTGGAAGTAGCTGAACGAGACGACCTCGATTAGGTTGAACAGGGCCGCGGCCTTGTCGCCCACGACCTCGAACAGTTCCCTGTAGAAGTCCCGCCGCGCCAACGCAAATCGATCCCCGGTCCGTTTTTTTTGGTACTCGCTGTTGGCGTCCAGGTACGAGCAATCGGGCGGACAGGCCACCCGCACGATCCGATGTTCGCCGCAGCACTGGCTGCAGATGGACCCGCCCAGCGCGGGGCAGGGGCGCTTGCCCTTGCGCTCGTGGCAATAGACGCACTTGCTCATTTCGGCGCCGGTCCTTTCTTCGCTTCCGATTCCTGCAGGCTGCTCGGCCCGCTGAAGCCATAGTCGGCCAGCGTGCGCTTCTTGGGATTGGCCTTCACCGGCGCCTCCAACCCGTTCATCTCCGCGGCGTTGCCGTAATGGTAGGGGACGAGGATCAAATGGTTCTCCCGGTCCACGCCGATGTCGCCCGGGGAGGGGAGGTATTCGGCGATCACGTCGAAATGCCGGTCGGGCCTCATGCGCCAGACCTTGCCGGCCGTGAAGTCGGAGACGTAGAGATTGCCCCAGCTGTCGAAGTCCACGCCGTCCAGATTATGGAAGCGGGCGGTGAAGAAGCCGTTGGACACCAATTCGCTGATCGTTCCATCCGGCGCGACGTCGAGAATCTTGCCCTTGTCCCAACTGGCCACGATCAGGTGGCCGGTCTTGGGATGGACCGCCAGCCCGCGCGGTCCGGCCAGCGCCTGGTCCCGAGCGAGCACGGAGATCGCATGTTGCTTGGCCATGTCGATGCGATAGATCGTGTTGGCGGCGGTGTCCGAGGCATACAACAGGCCCTGTCCGTCGTATGTCACGTCGACCAGGGCCGTCGCCTGTCCGTTCTGCCGGTTGGGAAAGGGGAGGGTGAGCAGGGGCCGCCCGGTCGCCGTATCGAACGCGCGCAACGCATCCAGGTCGGCCACGTAGAGGGTGTTGTTGACGATGGCCATGCCCTTCGGCGCGTGGAGCACCGTCGTTCCCTCGCCCCCCTTGATGAACTGCAGCATGGCGACGGCCCCCGCCTTGTCCAGCTTGGTGATGAACCCGTTGTTGTCCTTCACGTCCGGGTCGCCGTTGGCATTGGAGATGAAATACCCGTTGCCGGCCGGGTCGGCCAGGAAACTCTCGGGGGTCTGCAAGCCGGTGACTTGTAGCGCCTGGGCGGTGACGGGGTTGAACAGGCACGCGGCGCCCAGCCAGGCGCCCAACATAATATGGCGCAGCCGCGGCCGACTGAGCAAGGACCACGCAGCTCTTGGCAATGGCATCAGGATCGAAGCTTTCTTGTGTCGGACAGGCCCGGCCCGCGGGGGTCTGCACGGCCGGCGGAACTCGCACGGTGATGGGCGGATGGTAAAGGACGCTTCGGATGTCTGTCAAGGAAGGCGGCGCTAGAACTCCCCGCTCGGCGGCAGGCGCGAATCGCTTGACGGACGTTCAAAAGCATTGCTATTCTGCGGCGCGATTATACCAATGCGGAATGATGAACGATGAATGCCGAGCGTCTTTGAGAGGATCGAGCATTCAGCCCTCATCATTCTGCATTCTGCGTTGAGGAGGAGGAAACCGTGGCGGCACGATTGATCGACGGGAAGGCATTGGCGCAGACCGTCCGCGACCGGATCGCGGCGGATACGAAGGACTTGCAGGCCAAGACCGGCGTCAGACCGGGATTGGCGACGATTCTCGTCGGTGAGGATCCGGCTTCGGCCCTGTACGTGCGCAGCAAACAGAAAGCCTGCGAAGCCGCGGGGATCTCTATCGAAGACTTCAAGCTCTCGGCCGCAACCAGCCAGGCCGAGTTGCTGACACTGGTCGAGAAGATGAATCACGACCCCAACATTCACGGCATCCTCGTGCAACTCCCGCTGCCGAAACAGATCGACACCAAGGTGATTTTGAACGCCGTGGACCCGCTGAAGGATGCCGACGGGTTTCACCCCTACAATCTCGGCAAGCTGGTGGAGGGGAACCCGGTGTTCGAGGCCTGTACGCCGAAGGGCATCATCGCGATGATCGACTCCACCGGGGTGGCGATCGAGGGGAAACGGGCGGTCGTGGTGGGACGGAGCAATATCGTCGGCAAGCCGGTGGCGTTGATGCTGCTGCACCGGCACGCGACGGTGACGGTCTGCCATTCCAAAACAAAGGATCTCCCTGCCGTGTGCCGCGAGGCCGACATTCTCGTCGTGGCGATCGGCAAAGCCAAATTTGTCACGGCCGACATGGTCAAGGATGGGGCCGTGGTCATCGACGTGGGCACCAACCGGCTGGCGGACGGGAAGTTCGTGGGCGACGTGGATTTCGAGCCCGTGAGCCAAAGGGCCGGGTGGATTTCCCCGGTCCCAGGCGGGGTCGGGCCGATGACGATCACGATGCTGCTGGCCAACACGCTGGAGTCGGCCAAACGCACGGCCGTGGCGAAGGCGACATGAGCGGTCCGCGACGGTTAAAAGAGGTGCTGGACCGGGGTGAGTTTGTTGTCACCGTCGAGTACAACCCCCCGAAGGGCACCAACATTACGGCGCTGCTGGACAATGCGAAGTCGCTGGTGGGGCGCGTGCATGGGGTCAACGTCACGGACAACACGGCGGCGGTCATGCGGGCCAGTTCCCTCTCGATCTGCCGCATGCTCTATGAGATGGGCCATGATCCGGTCATGCAGATGACCTGCCGCGACCGGAACCGCCTGGGTATGCAGTCGGACTTGCTGGGTGCGCACATCCTGGGCATCAGAAACATCCTCTGCCTGACCGGTGACTATCCGACAGTGGGGGATCATAAGGATGCCAAACCGGTCTACGACCTGGACTCGGTCCAGGTGATGCAATTGGTCCAGAAGCTGAACATGGGGCAGGACCTGGCCGGCAACAAGCTGGACGGGGCCACGGACTACACGATCGCCGCCGCAGTCACGCCTGAAATGGACCCGCAGGGGCCGATGCTGGCCAAGTTCGCGGCCAAGGTGAACGCGGGGGCGCAATTCTTCCAGACCCAGGCGATCTATCATCCGGAGTCCTTCGGCTCCTTCATGGGCGCCGTGCGGAAGTTCAAGGTCAAAGTGCTGGCGGGGATTTTGTTGCTCCGCTCCGCCAAGATGGCCGAGTTCATGAACGCCAACATTCCCGGCGTCTCGGTGCCGGAAGAGATGATCGCGGAGCTGCGGGAGGCCGGAGACAAGAAAGCGCTGGACGTGGGTGTGGAGATTGCGGTGCGGGCGATCAAATCGGTGCGGCCCCATTGCGACGGGGTCCATATCATGGCCATCAAGGCCGTGGATCGGCTGCCGGAGATTTTGACCAAGGCGGGGTTGGGCTAAGGGCGTCGCATCGGATAGAATGCGTCATGATGACTGTCCCTGAATTTCAGCGTCACAAGCAGGACGGCAAGAAGCTGATCGTCATCACGGCCTATGACGCCCTGTTCACGAGAATCGTGGAGCAGGCGGGGATCGAGGCTATCCTGGTCGGGGATTCGCTTGGTGTCGTGGTGCAGGGGAAGAAGGACACCCTCTCGGTCACGATGGACCAGATGCTCTACCACACGAAGCTGGTGGCCGGGTCCGCGCAGCGGTCGTTGGTGATCGCCGATATGCCTTTTCTCTCCTATCAGGTGTCGGTCGAAGAAGCGGTGAAGAACGCCGGGCGATTGCTCAAGGCCGGCGCGGCGGCGGTGAAGCTGGAGGGGGGCGCGGCGGTGCTGGACCGGGTGGAGGCCATGACCCGCTTCGGGATTCCCGTCATGGGCCATTTGGGCATGACGCCGCAGTCGGTCCACCGCTATGGCGGGTACAAGGTCCAAGGCAAACAGGAGGAGCAGGCACAGGCGCTTGTGGCGGACGCCAAGGCGCTCGAAGCGGCCGGCGCCTTCTCCATCGTGCTGGAAACGATCCCGGCGCAACTGGCCAAGACGGTTACCGAAACCCTGACCGTCCCGACGATCGGCATCGGCGCAGGACCCCACTGCGACGGCCAGGTGCTAGTCCTCTACGATCTGCTCGGCCTCTTCGACGATTTCGTTCCCAAGTTCGTGAAGCCCTACGCCCACCTCAAGGCCGACGCCTTACAAGCCTTGCGCCGGTATCAAGAAGAGGTCGAGCAGGGAAAGTTTCCCTCCGACTCCGAGAGCTACCACTAAGCTGATTCCCCGTTTGTGACTGTCCGATACAGTTCCGGACTCCCCACAGGGGAGCTATCGCATGCATTACCGGGATAGGCTCATGCCCCCGTTGGCCAGCAATTTTGGATGCTGGCCAACATTCTTCCTGTGTGCCTCACCTGGTTCCTGGCGGTCACCTACAGGACCTTTCCGTTTCCCAACCTGCCGTATGGGTTGATCACCCTCTTCCCGACCGTACGCACCATCTTGGCTCACTATACCTACGCGCAGGTCCCAGTCTGGTATTGGGTGGAACCGGCCCTGGCACTGAGCCGCAATCCCTTCGACCGGGTCGTGCATTTTTCCTTCGGGATCCTCCTGACCTATCCGCTGTTCGAGGTGCTCATCCGCTTCTTACGCCTCAGCGGATTCGTTTCCTATGACCTGTCCGTGATGGCCCCGCTGGGCTTGAGCGGCTTGTGGAAAATCATGGAGTCCTGGGTGGCGCATACGGTCACCCCGCCGCACATCCGAACAGTAGGAGCTATGGATGACGGTAGCGGAGTCATCCGGGCGGTGGAATCCGTGCGTTGCCAGGGCCATTTGGGGCGGCGCAGAAACGAAGACCCTGTCTCGGCTTGATTTTAAAAGAAAGGCTCTGTATAGTTCCGCCATATTCAGCTACGTAAAAAATGAGGGTGTTTATGGGGCGCATGGTTCTGAGTCTGTTGATTGTGGGACTGCTGGCTGGCTGTGCGGCGGCCCCGCTCATGTCTGATGCGCACCAGGTCAGAATTGCGACCAACGAGCCGACCGGCTGCAAATATCTTGGCGAGGTGACCGGCAATCAGGGCAACTTCTTCACCGGCGGGTTCACGAGCAATGCGAATCTTGAGACCGGCGCGCGTAACGAGATGAAGAATGAGGCGGCCAAGCTCGGCGCGAATGTCGTGCAGATGCTGACGAGTCGGGCCGGTCAAACCGGCAGTATGGGCTTGTACGGCGGGACGGGCGGCGGGAGGACGGAGCAGACCAACGTCACGTACACCGGCATCGCCTATAAATGTCCGGAGAAGTAGCGGGGCTGCGGGTCATTTCAATGGCTCTATTGATCCGGCCAATCGGATCAGGACCGGCTGTTTGGCTGGGCCAATGCCATACCGGCGGACATCCTCACTCAAGCCTGTGACGTCCACTCCCATATAGCGATCCGGTACGTTCTCGAGCCGGATCAAACCCCGTTTGATCAGATTGTCAGCGGCCTGGAGATTGCCGACAACGTGTTTCAAGTTGCCCGCGGCAAGCTGGATGAGGGCTTGGAAGAAGTTTCCTTGCTCGGTTTTTTTACCGACCGCATGCCAGAGACTCTCGAAGACTTCGTGACATTCCCACCAGTAGGCGTAGTTGTACAAATCGATGCCATAGAGGTACCCCTCGGCTTGCCGCCACCCCTCCGCGGGAAATGCAGCCAGTTGCGGCTCAGGTCCTCCGTAGGAATGGCCGAGAGGGCTGTTCCGCGGATGCGGCTGCTTGCCCGGCACATATCGGTAAGGGGGAAACGGGGTGGTCGTGTAGCGGGGCCAGGAAGGGTCAGGCGCGTGAGGCTCGGTCACGCTGGCTCTCGATTGGAAACCTGAAAGACCTGCCGATCTTCGAGCCGGACCGCCGTCAACTGCTGCCCCCAGATGTAGCCGCTGTCCAGCACGAGCAGGTTGTCCAGGATGTGCAGGCCCAAGGCGGCCCAGTGGCCGCAGACGACAGTGACTTCGGCGCTTTTCCGGTCCGGGACGTGAAACCAGGGGATGAGCCCCGGTGGCGCGGCGTGCGGGGCGCCTTTGTACGAGAGCCCCATATCCCCTTCCGTGGAACAGACCCTCAGTTTGGTCAAGGCATTGGCGATGACTCCGAGGCGTTCGTGGCCCGTGAGGCTGTCGGTCCAGCGACGAGGGCCGCTGTTCTCCCTGTAGCCCACTTCGTACAAGTAGCCCAGGAACTCAGGGTAGCGAGGCGAACGGAGCACGGCTTCAACCTCCCGCGCGAGCTGCTGGGTTTGGGCGACCGTCCATTGGGGCAGGAGTCCCGCGTGCAGCAGGATATGGCCGTCGGCGACATAGACCAACGGCTGGTGGCGGAGCCAGGTCATCAACTCGTCGCGATCCGGTGCCTGCAACACGTCTTGGACCGTGTCTTTGCGCCCCGGTTTGGTGATGTCTGCCGCGATGGCCAGCAGGTGCAGATCGTGGTTGCCCAGCACCGTGACCGCCGCTGAACCGAGCCCCTTGATGTAGCGCAGGACCGAGAGCGAATCGGGTCCCCGGTTGACTAAATCGCCGACAAACCAGAGTCGGTCGCGGGACGGATCGAACCGGATCTGCTCGATGAGACGTAGCAGTGCCGAAAAGCAGCCCTGTACATCTCCGATGGCAAAGGTAGCCATGTCGAAAGGGTACCGGTTGGTTGAATGGGACGCAAGGGGGGAGCGACTGAATCAGGGATACTTGGCTTCGATCCTGCTGTTGAGCCCGCCGCGGGCGGTGAACTCGCCGGTGACGATGGCCCAGACGGGCCGGCAGGAAGCGACCACATCTTGGAGGATGCGGTTGACGGCGTTCTCGTAGAAGATGCCGAGGTTCCGGTAGGCATGGATGTACATCTTCAGCGATTTCAGCTCCAGGCATGCCTTGTCCGGCATGTAGCGCAGACGGATCGTTCCGAAGTCCGGAAGGCCGGTCTTGGGGCAAATGGCCGTATATTCCGGAATCTCGATCGTGATCTCGTAGCCCTTGTATTGGTTGGGCCAGGTCTCGATCCTCGGCAATTTGGCCCGGACGCCGCTCCTGGCGTGCCGCTCGTCATAGCCTAGCCTGGTTTTGTTCGTCTTACGCCTCACGCCTCACCCCTCACGCTGCCCACACCTTCGTCATCCACTCGACTTGGCCGATTTTCTCCAGTTGGAAATACAGGGTGACCCAGGGACACATCATCTCCGGGTACACTTCGCAGAAGCCGCCTTTGCGCACACCGCCGCAGGGCCCGTGGCTCATGAACTTGGGACACTCCGCCTTCGGGGCACCGTCCGGGACGATCGGGATCGGGGGGCGATTATGCACTCCGCCCACATGGTTGACTCCGTCTTCTTCGCCGGGAATGATGACGCGCAATGGCATGGGGTTAGTTCTGGTTGCTCATGGAAATCGAATCAATTAGGGGAGCTGAGTTTACACGGATTCCATGAATTGGGCAATCGCGGTGAGTTGAAGGCCGCGGACGGCGATCTCGGGGGCGTAGATGACCTCGTCGGCGGCCCAGCCGATGATCGGCTGGGCCTGCTTCGTGACGCCGGTCACCTGCCGCAGGAGGGAGCGGATATTGCCCGTGATGCGAATGGTATTGCCGCGCAAGGGGGCGGTCAGACGCCCGTCTTGAATCAAGAAGGAATCGCCCACGACGGTGCAGGTAAAGTCCCCGGCCCGGAGCCCGTTCATCGCGTAGGTGTACCAGATGCGCCCGATATAGACCCCATTGCCGACCGACGCCAGCAGGCTTTCCCGGCTGTGGGGCTCGGACCCTTCGATGAAGAGGTTGGTCGCCGCGATCGAAGGCGGCGCGTCGAACTGCCGCCCGCCGCTGTGGGAGAGGCGGAAGCCGTTGCGCGGGATCAGCACGTCCTGGTGTTCCTGCGGGCTCAGGCCCAGCTTCTCCCGCGCACGCGGGTCCTTCAGCAGTCGCTGGGTTTCATAATGGTTCGAGAGCAGGCCCTGCAGGACGCCAGCCTGGATCAGGTTGGTCCGGCCGGTCGGCAGGCCTTCGCAGGTGAGGCGTTTGGTGCCGACGAAGCCCTTGGCGGCTCCATGGTCATAGATGGTCAGGAGAGCGGCGGCCACGGGGCGGCCCACTTCTCCGAGGAAGGCCGACTTGCAGCTGTAAAAGGCGTCGGCGCTCAAGCTGGGGAGGATGAGATTCGTCATGAGGTCCGCCACGGGCTGCGGGCCCAGGACCACGTGGTAGGCGCCGCTGGGCAGGCGCTGGCCGCCCGCGCCGAGGATGGCATTGCGGGCCGCGTCGGCTCCCGCCTCTCCTTTGAACTTGGCCAGATGGGTGGCTGCTGCATAGCCGCTGCCCTTGGCGGCTTTCCGTTCCACCATGGAGGTGACGGACGAAGTGATATAGGTGGATTCGTCGGTCTGGACCTTGGGCATCCGGGTGGAGCCGATGGCGATGCGCTGCCGGAAGAGGCTGACGTCGCCGCCCACGATGAGGCCCAGGTCGGCCGGCTTCTCCTTGTATCCTGCCAACTTGGCGAGCGGTTCCGAGGACTCGAAGGTCTTCAAGGCCTCCCGCAGGACTTTCCATCCGGCTTCCACGAGCGTGCCGTCTTTGAGACCCATGATCGCGCGGTCATGGGACGCGGCGAGCTTCGGGGGGCGGCTCTGTGCCTGGGGCGGAGTCGGAAAGGACATGAATTCATGGTCCGGCAGGGCATTTTGCCTGGCCTTCTCCAGCGCCCGTTTGATGCCGGCCGGCGAGAGGTCCCGGGCCTCGCTGCCGAAGCCGATGCGCGGCCCGTCCGTTCCGGAGAAGACCGCCCGGATGCCGAGGCCGAAGGCCTCAGACGACTTCGGTTCCTCGACGCCGTTGCAGGGGATGGCGGAGGTGTAGTTCAGCCGGCAGAGCAGATGCCCCGTGCTGGAAGCATAGACCTCGGCTTCTTGGATGTCCTTGGCCCTGGCGATCTGTCGGAGCGCGCGGCGAACGGCGCTTTTCAATGTGGCGAGAGTGATCATAGGCCGGTCAGGCGGGCACGGCTGCGCATGGTCGGGGCTCCATTGCCGAGCTGCTTCGTCTGCATGGGCTGGCCCTTGCCGCAATTGGGGATGGGAAAGAGCCGGAAGTCCTTTCCGACCGCGTCCACCTTCATCAAATAGTCTTTGGTGTCGGCCGTCATGCCGCCGCCGCGATAGAGTTGTCCGAGTTGTCCGTTCCGAATCTCATAGACCTTCTGAGCCGAGATGCTGAAGTTCTCGCGGGACTCGGCGATGGACGGGGTCCGGTGCCCCACCAGGTAGTATCCGCGGTCCACCTCGCCGATGATTTTCTGGGGATCCTGCCGGCCGGCGCCGAAGACCGTGGTGGACATCCGGATCAAGGGGACCATGGAGGCTTCGGTGGCCTTGTAGGAGCCGTTGGGCTCCACGCCCATGATGGCTGCGGTCTGGCGGCTGGTCATGAACCCTTTGAACACCCCCTTCTCGATGTGCATGACTTTGCGCGCTGGCGTGCCTTCATGGTCGTAGACGTAGTGGCCGAGGCCGGGCAGGCTTGGGTCGGAGTAAGCCGTGACGAGCGCGGAGGCGATCGGTTGGCCAAGTTGGGTCTCTTGCAGCGACCGGAGCAACCAACTGCGTCCGGCATAGGCCGTTTCCATCTTGAGGACCCGGTCCAACTCGGTCGGGTGCCCGATGATTTCGTGGGCCTTCAGCGTGTTGTAGTGCGGGTCCGTGACCACCACCACGTCCTCGTCCGTGGCCTTGAGCGGCGGCGCGTCGATCAGCTTGAGGCAGT
>SYGV01000012.1 GCA_005799365.1 Nitrospiraceae bacterium | reverse complement strand
GAATTTGCTCAAGGCCCACCCGCTGGATCAGATCCAGGCCATCCTGGCCAAGAGCTTCGCCCAGTTCCAGCTCAACCGCCGGGCGGAAATCCTGGAAAACAAGCTGGATGTCCTGCATGTCCAGATGGAGCCCTACGGGCCGCGCGTCTGCACGGACTGGATCACGCAATGGCAGGTCTTCGACCATGCCAGGAAGCAGAAAGCCAACCGCGTGCAGGTGAAACGGCACGAGTCGCCCGAGCTCACCGCCAGGCTGCACTTCCTCACCCCCGGCCGGGTGGTCGGCCTGCCCAAGGGCCGCGGGATCATCCTGCGCCAGTACCGCAGCAAGGGCCAGAAGCAGCCGATGATCACGCTCCTGCGGCCGGGCGGAGCCGTCACCGAATGTCCGGCCGCCACCGTCACGCAAGTGTTCGACAAGACCTTCGAGGTGGCGGAAGCCCCTGTGTACCCCTGGTCTACGCCGGCCTGCCTGGACGAGTTGACCCATCAGGCGGATGACCTACCCGTGCGGATGCCCATCCTGCCGATCCTCGTGCAGGAGGAGCCGGAAGAAGCCCAGATCGTGCAGACGCTGAACGACGAGTTTCCCTGCCCCACCTGCCCGTCGCGGCCCGCCTGCCAGAAGGACCATGCAGGCGCGCTCAAGCTCCGGCAGGAGATGCACCGGAACCAGAAGATGATCCAGGCTCTGCACACGGGACTCTGGCACCGTTTCCAGTCCCGCACCGAGGTCTTGCAACAGCTCGGCTACCTCACCCCCACCTGCCAGTTGACCGAGATCGGCGAATGGGCCAGGCTGATCCGCATCGACCATTCCCTGCTGATCACCGAGTTGATCCGCGCCGACGCCTTCAGCGGGATCGAGCCGCAAGTCCTAGCCGGCATCATGTCCAGCATCGCGCACGACGACGACCGTCCCGGCGCCTTTCCCCGCATCAGCCCCGGGTTGGCCTCGCTCCTGGGACAAGTGCGACACCTGGCCGAGTCGTTGGAGCCGCACGAAGACCCGCCGCTCCTGCGCGCCGACATCGCGGCGGTCACGGAACGTTGGATCGGCGATCCGACCTTGACCTGGATCGGCCTCTGCCGCCTGACCACCATGGCCGAGGGCGACATCTACCGCCTGCTGGCCAGAACCTTGGAGTTTCTATCGCAGATCCATACGCTGCGAAGCACCCACCCAGGCCTCGCCGACTGCGCCAGCCGCGCCATCAAGGCCTTGCGGAGGGGCGTGCTGGAGGAATTGCCGTAACAAGGAAGCCATCAGCCGTCAGCACCATGCTGAAAGCTGATCGCTGAAGGCGGAGGGCTTTTGACATGACCCCCGACGAACTTGAAAAACTCCTCGAAGCACAGCCGGTCAGCCGTCTGCACCGGCTGGCGCGGGGACGCATCCACCGGCACTTCCGCCTGGGCAAACGCCAGCTGATCGAAGCGCTGTTGCGATGCACGCCGGAGAACCGGCCCGGGCTGGAATCAGACCTGCAAGCCCTGATGCAAGAGCCGCTGCCCACGCCGCCCGTCGCCGCCAAGGAGCGGCGGCCGGCAGGCCCGCAGCCGGCCAGACCCAGCAGCCCTCGCAACGTCCACCTGCAAGCCCATGCAGAACCGGCTGAACCGGCCACCGATCTCACGTCGTTCCTGGAGGGCATCGGCATCCCCGCGCCACAGCCCTTCGTGCCGGATGCCTGGCAGGAAGAGGCCGTGGCGCACCTGACCACCGGAGACGTGATCGTCAGCGTGCCGACCGGCAGCGGCAAGACCTATGTCGCGTTGGAAGCCACTAGGCGAGCGATCGCGGCGGAGCGGACCGTGATCTATACGTCGCCCCTGAAGGCCCTGTCGAACACCAAGTTCACCGAGTTTTCGCGGTTGTTCGGGCCGGACAAGGTCGGCATCCTGACCGGGGACCGGAAGGACAATGCGCAAGCCCCGCTCCTGATCATGACCACGGAAATCTTGCGGAACCTGCTCTACGATGCGGCGAGCGGCGAGATCGACGTGCGGCTGGATACCTTGGGACTTGTCATCATGGACGAGTCCCAGTATATTTCCGATCCGGAACGCGGCGTGGTCTGGGAAGAGACGATCATCTTCTGCCCGGCCCAGGCGAAGCTGCTCCTGCTCTCCGCCTCCATCGGCAACCCGCAGGACGTGGCCGACTGGCTCACCAGCATCAGGCCCAGCCCCTGCCACCTGATCCGGCACAACCGCCGTACCGTGCCCTTGCGGGCCGGCTACCTCCACCCCAACGGCAAACTCTCGCCCCTCTTCCGGTCCATCGGCATTCCGCACGGCCAGGGAGGCGCCCTCCACCCGGAAGCCAGGCGGCTCTTTGCTCAGTATGAGGAAGAGACGATCAGGCCGCGTTCGCGTTAACTGCGAAGCGCGCGGACTTGCTGATAGAGGTCGGCGTAGGCTCGGGCTGATTTCGCCCAGGACACATCTGTCTTCATCCCGGCCTGCATCAACGCCGCCCAGCGTTTGGGATGGGCATAGACCGCCAGGGCGGCGCGGATGGTGGAAAGGAGCGCCGCGGCGGACGCTTCTTTGAAGGCAAACCCGGTGGCCATCTCGCTCGCCCCATAGGCCGCCACCGTATCGGCCAGCCCGCCGGTCTGCCGGACAATCGGCACCGTGCCATAGCGCACACTGTACAACTGGCTCAGGCCGCAAGGCTCGTAGCGCGAGGGCATCAGGAACAAGTCTCCGCCGGCCTGAATGCGATGGGCCAGCCCGTCATCGAAGCCGATCCGCAACCCGAACTTCTGCGGCCACTGTTCATACAACGACCGGAACCGCGCTTCCAGATCGGGATTACCGGAGCCCAACAGCACCAGCTGCAGCTCTTCCGTCATCAGGGCCGGCACGATGTCGGCCACCAAGTCCAGGCCCTTCTGGTCCGAAAGTCGTGAAATGACGACGAGGAGCGGAACGTTTCGTACCGGCAGATGCATCTCCTGTTGCAAGGCCATCTTGCACACCGACTTGCCGGTGATCTTGGCCAGGCTGTAGCGGCTGGCCAGGTAATGGTCCGTCTCCGGGTCCCAGACGTCCGTGTCGATGCCGTTCACGATCCCCACCAGCCGGTCCGCCCGCTCCCGCACCACCCCCTCCAACCCGAATCCGAACTCGGGCGTTTGGATCTCGCGGCTATAGGTCGGGCTCACCGTCGTCAGCCGGTCGGCGAAGAGCAGGCCGCCCTTCATGAGGTTCAGCTTCTTATAGAACTCCAAACCGGCCGGCGTGAACAGGTCCATCCCCAGGCCGGTCTTGGGATAGTCGGCCTCTGGGAAGTGGCCCTGATACCCGATATTGTGGATCGTAAAGACGGTGCCAAGCTGGTTCGCCTCAGGAACCGGCTTGTAGAGGGTCCTGGGATAGACCATGCACAGGGCGCTCTGCCAATCATGGGCATGGAGCAGATCCGGCGTCCATCCGTCCTGCGCCAGTCGCGGGAACAGCTCCATCACCGCACGACAAAAGAACGTAAACCGTTCCAGGTTGTCCGGATAGTCGCGGCCCCCTTCTCCGTACAAACTCGCCCGAGCAAAAAACGGATCGTGCCTCACCGCCAGGACCGGCACCTTCGCTTCCGAGAGGGCGCCTCGCTCGATCACGGCCGGAATCACGCCGGAGGGGGAAGGCACCTCCAGCCTGAGCCATTCCTTGAAACCATAGGCGGCTCCGTCAATCGAGCCATAGCGAGGGATCACGAGCTTGACCTGATGCCCCAGCCTGGCCAAGGCACAAGGGAGCGCGCCGGCCACATCCGCCAAGCCACCGGTCTTCGCAAACGGAGCGGCTTCAGGAGAGACGAACAGAATCTTGAGAGGTTTGTGAACCATCAGCAGGACGGAGGATGAGCCGACAACGTCGGACAGAGGCTCCTAAGTTATTTGGGCACCGTGAGGGACTTCTCCAACCCGGTCTTGTAGATGTCTTCTTGCTTCCAGACCTTACCGATCGCATGAAGCGGCTCGGCTCCTAATTTTTCCCGGGAAACCAGCCGGCGGTCCAGGAATCCGAGCAACTCCCTCCGCTCCACATAGATCATGAAATAGCCGTCGCCGGTGCGAATGGTCGCGTCCCAGCCGGCCGGCGCCTAGCCCAAGGGAGTCCGGAAGCTCGGCACCCAGTTGCCGTTGTCGGCCGGGAGAAATTGAGCCTGCTCCCCATGCTCATACGTGGGCGTCCCCCAGGCCTGCATGAAGGCCTCCAGCGTCAGGATCTGTCCGATCAGCTCGTTGTGCTTGATGTGGGCCTTCTGCACGTCCATCGACGGCAAGGGCCGCAAGTTGACCGGCACATACGAACAGGCCGTCAGAAGCAGAGAGGGCAGCAAGACATACAATGGGCGCTTCAGAGGAGCCTCCGGCTCTTGGGCTCTTGGGGCTTGACCGGCACACAGGTATCACATTGGCAATACCGGCGCAAGAAGGTGTAGGAGAAGAGTCCCGTATCGTGCCCGTCGCTGAACGTGAACTTCAGGGCATAGCGCCCGACCGGCTCGATGTCGTTGACCGCCACGAACATCGGAACGTCATCGGCCTTCAAGCGCAATTCCCCTGTCCATTCGTCGGTGCAGGCCGCGCAGGGACAGTGCAGACGAAGATAGCGGACCGGATAGACCCCCCTGTGCCCGTCGGACCAGTCGATCCCGAGCACCCCCTTCTCAAGCCAGTGCATGTCTCTGGGTTCAAGAACGGTGGTTGTCATGGTCACAAGAGCCTATGGCTGATGGCGAATCGCTGATGGCCAGAAGCGTCCGGCCACAATCCTTGTCTGCCGCGAACAATAACAGAGGGAAAGAACGTTTCACAA
Source organism: Nitrospiraceae bacterium (assembly GCA_005799365.1). Lineage (GTDB taxonomy): Bacteria > Nitrospirota > Nitrospiria > Nitrospirales > Nitrospiraceae > SYGV01. Next base: position 5,658 of record SYGV01000012.1, on the reverse strand, counting down.
GCATTCGCCAATGGGATCGAACGCCATAGCGCCCATATTACTGAAACGGGGAATTTGTCTTAGCCGACAACTGGTCTGGAAAAATCTTTGAACAACAAACGCTGCCGCAGATGAATGATCCTCCTCGCCAGGACCTCTACCGGCCAACTTGCGGTCAGGTTCGCTCACACCGTTATTTCAGGCTCTGCGGCCAGAAAATCCACCGGCGGAAGGCGCTTACCCGCCACAATCGTGACATAGGCCTCGATGGCTAGGTCCAGCTCGCTCCGTACCTGGCCCGAAGCCTTGAGGCGGTTCAGCACATCCGGGGTCATGCGCAGCGCCTGTTGCAGAAAGGCGAGGCTGCCGGGGGACAGGAACAAGTACCGGTCTGATCGTCGACTCGTACAACCGTCGCAGACGAGGCCGCCGGCCAGAGCCGAGAAGCGCCCGGCCGATCCAGCCCCCAAGGCTTGCGTGTCTTTGCCGCAGGAGACGCAATGGTCGGTCTGCGGGCGAAACCCGGTCAGCCCCAGCAGCTTGATCTGAACCAGCAGCGTGGTGAGGCTCGGATCGTGGCCTTCGTTGAGCGAACGGAACCCCCGCAAAAGCGTGTCGAAGATTTTCGGCGCCGGGTCCGCGTCCGGGGTGATGGCCGTGACCAGATTGGCCATGCGGGCCGCCCCGGCCATGAGCGCCAGGTCCTCACGCAAGGCCGGGAAGGTTTCCTTGATGTCGGCTTGCGAGACACGATGCAGCGTGTCGTTGGGTTTCTCGAACAGGTTCAGGTCGCATTGGACGAACGGCTCCAACGCGCTGCCGAACCGGCTCTTGATCCGTCTGGCTCCCCGCGCCACCCCGCGCAACTTGCCGAAGCGCAGCGTGTAAAAGGTGACGATCCGGTCCGCCTCGCCCCACTTGCGGCTCTTGAGCGTGATGGCGGGGGTCTTCAGCAGCGGCATACGCCCCTCATCGTTGCCTCCCCCTTCGCGGTGAAGCGGCAGGCTTCGGGGCGGCAAAGTCCACGTGCACGTCCACGTAGAGGTCGGTGATGTTGTCCGGAAAAGGCGGAAAGGGATGGGCATCCACGACACTGTCCATCCCCGCCAGGTCCGCCTGGGGGCTCCCGGAGGACCGTTCGAGCGCAATTATCCTGGCACCGCCGTCCCAATAGAGCCGGAATTGCACGCGCGGCAACCGGACCGACGCGGTCCCGGCCTTCACCCGCTGCCGGAACTGCGTCGTGACACGCTGCTCCAGCGCCTGCCAATAGTCCATGGCAACGGGGGTAACGGGAACCGGTTTGGGCAGGGGCAGGTCCGATTCAGTGATGACCCCATCCAGCACCGGAGGGACCGACTCCCGTTCGATGCCCGGCAGAGGAGCCGATTCGGTCATGACGGCAGGCGAGACCGGTTGCGGAACGTCAGGAACCGCCTCCGGCATGGCCGGTTCCGGCTTGGCCTCGACTTTTCGTTCAGGATGAGGCTCCAGGTTGATATAGATGGAGCGGCGTAGAAACGGCGTGAGGCCCATGCCCCTCAGTCTGGCGAACGAGACGTCCACTCGATGAAACCGCTGCCGGAGATCGTGCCGCCCTGCTTGTCCGGTCGGCAAGGGTCTCTCTTCCGTTCCGGTTCCCGCGGCCGGCAGGTCCAGACTCACTTCGGCCTGCCAGGAACGGGCCCCTTCGCCCGGGACCATTGAGACCATGACACGGGTCAGGAGGGTACCTTCGACGATGGCCACCATCTCCTGTGGCCCTGCCGGCTCACCATGCAAGCGCAAGGTCAGGGTGGCCTGTGGCCCAGCTTGAAGCGTCCCTGACGCCGGTTGTTCCGCCAGCTCGAAGACCACGGACCGGTCCCCGATTTCGTGGCGCGCAGCAGGGGACGCGGCCGCCACAAGCCCGCTGAGGCCAAGGCTTGCCCAGAGACAGGCCACGCCAATAGCCCATTGGGCCCATCGGGCACCCGTCATCGGAGATGTTCCAGCAGGAGGGTCGAAAGGGCGAGATAAATCGTGATGCCGCTGATGTCGTTGGCCGTGGTGACAAAAGGCCCGGCCGCCACCGCCGGGTCCACACCGAGCCGCTTGAGCACGACCGGCATGATCGTGGCCATGCTGGTGGATACCAGAAAGGCGATCATGAGCGAAGCCCCGACGACCATGCCGAGGAACCATTGGCCGTGCCAGAGCCACCCGACGACGGTGAGCAACACCCCGCAGGTCACCCCGAGGATGAACCCGATGCGGACTTCGCGGAAGAAGACCTTCCACACGTCCGTCAGCTCGATCCGGCCCGTCGCCAACCCCCGGATGATAAGCGTCGAGGACTGGAGCCCGACGTTGCCGCCCATGGCCGCGATGACCGGAATGAACGTGACGATGGCCACGACTTCCTGAATGGTGAACCGGAACAGCCAGAGTATCCAGCCCGAGACCAGGCTGCCGAGCAGATTGGTGAACAGCCAGGGCAGGCGCCGGCGCGACGAGTCCAGGCTGGAAGACTCCATGAAGGCGTCCTCTTCCGTGGCCCCGGCCATCTTCAACATGTCCTCCGTGGCCTCTTCCCGGATGACGTCCACCACGTCGTCCACCGTGATGATGCCGACCAGCGTGTTGTCCTTCTCGACCACGGGAATAGCCAGCAAGTTGTAGCGCGCCACCTGGCGGGCCACCTCCTCCTGGTCCACATCCACCGCGACGCTCATCACGTCGGTGGCCATGATGTTCTTGAGCGGCGTGCCCGGCGGAACGGTCAGGAGCTGGCGCAGCGACAGGACCCCGACGAGATGCTCGTCCTTGTCGGTCACGTAGATGTAGAAGACCATCTCGGCGTCGGTCGCCTGCTGCAGACGCCGGATCGCCTCCTGGGCCGTCGCGTCCTCCGGCAGCGAGAAGAACTCCGTGGTCATGATGCCACCCGCCGTGTCCTTGGGGTACTTCAGGATCTCGGCGATCTCGGTGGAGTCCTCCGTCTTCATCAACGTGAGGATCTCCTGGGCCTGCTCTTCCGGCAGCACACCCAGGATGTCGCCCACGTCGTCAGGCCCCAGGTCTTTCAGCAACGCGGCCACTTCCGAGACGGGCATGTCCGCCAGCACTTGCGGCACGCTCCCCTGGTCCAATTCGCTGAGCACCTTGCCCCGCTCCGCCTCTCCACGCACCAACTCGAACACCGTGCGTTTTTCCTTCTGCGAGGACAGGTGCGCGATGATCTTGGCGACGTCGGCCGGATGCATGCGGCCCATCATCTTGCCCAAATTGGTAATCGCGCCGCGGCGCAGCAGGCGCTGGAAGGAGGCCAGCATCAACTCGAACTTGCTCTGGCCCTTCTCCGGAGTCTCTTTGGAGAGGTCCTTCAGCAAGTCCTTCTCGGCTGGCCGCAGACGGTCGGTCGGTTGCATCTCTAGTCTCTCACGTCCACAAGGCCAGAAAGTCGGCCGGCCGGCACATCTCTTGGCGTGCGGCTCTTCAACTTGACAAGCTTTTCCGACTTTCCAACTTCTTCATTAGTAGCCCAGCTCGACGAGCGTCTGCTCGTCCTCGCGCCAGGACTCCTTCACGGTCACCCACAGTTCCAGAAACACTTTCATCCCGAAGAGCTTTTCCATTTCGACCCGCGCCTCGGTCCCCACCGTCTTGAGCAGTTCCCCCTGCTTCCCGATCACAATCGCCTTCTGGGAGTCCCGCTCGACAAAGATCGAGGCCTGAATGCGCGCCAGCTTGCCTTCCTCCTTGAAGCTGGTGATCTCCACCGCCACCGCATAGGGCACTTCGTCGCGCGTCAGGTGAAGAATTTTCTCCCGAACGATCTCGGCCGCCAGCGTGCGCATCGGCTGGTCCGTAAGCATGTCCTCCTCGTACCCCGCCTCCCCCTCCGGCAGCGCGGCGACGGTCAGCTCCAGGAGCCGGTCCACGTTGATCCCGTTCTTGGCGGACAGGGGCACGATCTCCGACCAGTCCAGCATCTTCCGGTAGGCGTCGATGAGCGGCAGCACTCGGCTCTTGTTGACCGCGTCCACCTTGTTGATCAGCAGGAACGCCGGCGGTCGGCCCTCCTGCCGTGCCTCGCGCACCTGTTCGATCGCGAACCGGTCGCCAGGCCCCGGCGCCGCCGTGGCATCCACCATGACGTACAACAGGTCCGCTTCCTTCATGCAGTCCATGGTGGTGCGGACCATGCGACGGTTCAATTGATGTTGGGGCTTGTGAATGCCCGGCGTGTCCAACAGCGCAAACTGCGCGCCGGGGAGGTGCACCACGCCCAGAATGCGGGTGCGGGTGGTTTGGGGCTTATCCGAGACGATCGCGATTTTTTCTTTGAGAAGCGCGTTCAGCAGGGTGGATTTCCCCACGTTCGGGCGTCCAATGATCGCCACCGTTCCCGTCTTCATACACGCCTCAAAGAGCGTATGGCGTATGGCATATCGCTGGACCCAGGACAAGACATTAGAAAGTCTCCGACCATATGCCATTGGTCATAGGCTATTTGCCCTGCTCTTCGACGACCTGATAGACCGTCTCGCCCTTGCGGACGAACCCCAGCCGCTCCCTGGCCACTTCCTCGATGCGCGCCGGATCGCTCTGGAGCCGGCTGATATCGGTCCTCAACTCCGCATTGGCCTTGGCCATGGCTTGGATGTCCAGCTCCAGCGCCTGGGCTTTCTTGCGCATCTCCAGATATTTCGGAATGCTCATCTCTCCGAAGAAGGAGGCAGCCACGAGGGCCACCATGATGCCACCCACCAGCCACGGCGCTCGCCGGAGCGTGAGCCGATGCCAGTGCAAGGCGTTGTGGCTGCGGTTTCGTCTGGTCACCACACCTCCTCCGAGATGGCTCTAGCGGGCGGCGTTGACCGCCCTGCGGCCGCGGTAGACCGCCTGAGCGCCCAACTCTTCCTCAATGCGCAGCAGCTGGTTGTACTTCGCCACCCGGTCCGTCCTCGACAAGGAGCCAGTTTTGATCAGGCCGGTGTTGAGCGCCACCGCCACGTCCGCAATCGTCGTGTCCTCGGTTTCGCCGGACCGGTGCGATACGACCGCCGTATAGCCGGAACGCTTGGCCAGCTCGATCGCCTCCAGCGTTTCCGTCAGCGTTCCGATCTGGTTCAGCTTGATCAGGATCGAATTGCCGATCCCGTCCTTGATCCCCCGCGAGAAAATCTCCACGTTGGTCACGAAAATGTCGTCGCCCACGAGCTGCACCCGGTTGCCCAACCGTTCCGTAAGCATCCGCCAGCCTTTCCAGTCCAGCTCGCTCAACCCGTCCTCGATGGAAAGGATCGGATACCGGTCCACGAGCTTGGCGTAGTAGCGGATCATATTCTCGGAGGACTTCTCTTCTTTTTCCGCCTCGAGCACGTACCGGCCTTTCTCGTAGAACTCGCTGGCCGCCGCGTCCAGGGCCAGAGCGATGTCCTTGCCGGGCCGGTACCCGGCCTGCTCGATGGCCTGCATGATCAGGCCCAAGGCTTCTTCGTTCGACTTGAGGTCCGGCGCAAACCCGCCCTCATCCCCCACCGCCGTATTGAGTCCCTGCTTCTTCAGCAGCGACTTCAAGGCATGGAAGACCTCCGTGGCCATCCGCAGCGCCTCGCTGAACCGTGCGGCGCCGACCGGCATGATCATGAACTCCTGGAGGTCGAGACTGTTGTCGGCATGGGCGCCGCCGTT
>SYGV01000101.1 GCA_005799365.1 Nitrospiraceae bacterium | reverse complement strand
TGGATTTTTCCGAAGCGCGGTTCGATCGGGAAGCGTTCTTCACGTATGCGTTGTTTGCGGAAGATGCCTATTTTCGCCGCGCGACGTTTGCGGGGGCGGCCGATTTCTCGGACGCGGAGTTCCGCGGGCTGGAGGATTTTGCAAAGGTCCTGTTCTCGACCGAACCGCGCTTTGCCAGGACAAAGTTGACCGGGGAACGTCCGATCCCGCGCGGCTTGCAGGATCCGCGTATCATGTATGGGATTGTGGCTGCCTTGATCCTGTTCCTGTTCTGGTTCGTCTATCTGCTGAAGAAGCAGTTCTGAACGGTTTGTGCAGAGGATGTTATCCACAGACCCACTACATATAGAAATTATCTTGCGTTCGTCCCCACAAGATAGTATAAGCGACCAGACTGATCGCTAGGAAAACGGGAAGAAAACTGTGGAACAGCTTGAAATTCCATATCAAGTTCGCTTGGAGAAGTTTGAGGGGCCTCTTGACCTCCTGTTGCACCTGATAAAAAAAAGCGAGATCAATATCTACGACATCCCGATCGCCCTGATAACCCAACAGTATATCGAGTATTTGAGCCTCATGAAGTCGCTGAATCTGACGGTGGCGGGGGAGTTCCTCGTCATGGCCGCGACCTTGGTGCAAATCAAGGCGCGGATGCTGCTGCCGGCCGAGCAAGTCGAAGGAGACGATGAGGACGGCCCGGACCCGCGGGAGGAGTTGATCCGGCGGCTCTTGGAGTACAAGCAGTTCAAGGACGTCGCCGGCCAACTGGACAGCCGCGAGCGGGAATGGCGCGACGTCTTTGCCAGGGAGGAAGCCCTGCCAACACCGGCCAAGGCGGCGGAGACGTTGCTGGAAGAAGTCACGCTCTTCGATCTGGTGGATGCCCTGCAGTCGGTGCTGGTCCGGACGCCGCATCGCCAGTTGATGGAGATTGCCGCGGACCAGCTCACGGTGAAGGACCGGATGAACGCGATTTTAGAAATCCTGGAAGGCAAGGAATCGGTCACCTTCATGGCGCTGTTCGAAGAGCAAGGACACAGGCTGTTCATCATCGTGACCTTTCTGGCCTTGTTGGAGTTGACGCGGCTCAAGTTGGTCCGGGTGTTTCAGTCCGAGACCTTCGGCCAGATTCTGCTCACCCGCGCGTTTTCGCCGATGGAACAGGGCGTCGAGGGAGAATTTTCGGATTACGTGTAGGAGGATGGCATGAGCGCAAGGTCTGAGGCGCCGGTGTCTGAAGTCGTGCCGGAGCAGGCGGCTGGGAGCTTGGTCCTGTTCGAAGAGCTGGCGGTGGCCGGCGGCGACGCGGCACAGGCCGTGGTAGAGGCGCCGGCTCCCGAGGCGCCCCAAGCGCCGGCCGCATCCGATGCGCTCGCGCTGCGGGAGTTGCAGGCGATTCTCGAGACGCTCTTGTTCGTGTCGCACGGGCCGGTGACGGTGGAGCGGTTGGCCTCGGTGCTGGAAGGGGTGCCGAAGGCCGAGGTGCGGCAGGCCTTGCGTAGCTTGCAGGACGAGTTCGACCAGGCGGGACGGGGGTTGCAGATCGTCGAGGTGGCCGGGGGATTTCAGCTGGTTACCCGGTCCGATTATGGCCCCTGGATCAAACGGCTGGAGAAGAACAAGCCGGCCCCGAAGCTGTCGCGCTCGGCGCTGGAGTCCCTGGCGATCATCGCCTATAAACAGCCGATCGTCCGCGCGGAGGTCGAGCAGATTCGCGGCGTGGAAGCCTCGGGGGTCATCCGCACGCTGCTCGAGCGCAAGCTCATTCGCATGGTGGGACGGAAAGAGATGCCCGGTCGCCCCATCATGTACGGGACGACCAAGTATTTTCTCCAACATTTCGGCCTGCGCGACCTCGCGGAACTGCCGCCGTTGCGGGAGTTCAAGGAACTGGGGGAGCCGGAGCAGGAGATGCTGCCGGTCGGCGATGATCCTCTCGTCGTAGTCGGGTCTGGCCCGGCCGCTAACGAGGAATCCTCCGAACCAATCGAGCGCGAAACGCTGGAGCAAGTCTGACTGACGCCCGTTCATCCGTTGCCGCTTTCCCGCCACGGCCCTTGCCCTCCGTCCGCATCCTCCCTAAAATGATCCGCAGGAGATGAATGTATCGGTATGGAACTGCTCCTGCCTGAAAAGACCAGGTCCGTGGCCTCGGATTTGCGCAGCCTGTTGGGTGCCGAGCGGGTGCGCGACGATGCCCCTACGTTGACCGCCTATGCCGTCGACGCCAGCATCTACAAGATCGTTCCGCTGGCGGTCGTGCTGGCGGAATCCGAGGCGGATATCGAACGGACAGTGGACTATGCGGTCCGGCTGGGTGTGCCGCTGACGCCCAGGGCGGCCGGGACGAATCTCACCGGCTCCGCGATCGGTTCGGGCATCATTCTCGACGTGTCCAAGCTGAACCGGATCCTGGAGGTCAATCGGGAAGAGCGATGGGCGCGCGTGCAGCCCGGGATCGTCTATGCGGAGCTGAATCGCCGACTCGCCTCATCCGACCTGCTGTTCGGCCCGGATCCGTCCAGCGGAGACATGTGCAAGTTGGGCGGGATGCTGGCCAACAATTCCTCTGGGCCCCATACCCTCCGGTATGGATCGGTGAAGGATAATGTCTTGACCTTGCGGGTCTGTCTGGCTTCCGGTTGGCTGGATGCTCATTCCTTTTCTTTGACCGATCCGGCGTTGGCGAAGGCCCTGAGCAACCACCCTTCGTTAGGCTGGGTCTTGCGGCTCGTGCAGGACCATGCGGAGACCATCCGGGCCAGGCGGCCGACCGTCAGCAAAAACAGCTGCGGGTACAATCTGTTCGGATTGGTCGATGGGCTGGATCGGGCGCAGTTCGACCTGCCGCGTCTTTTCGTCGGCAGCGAGGGCACGCTCGGGGTCATAAGCGAAGCGACAATCAGATTGGTGGACCGCCCGAAGGTCAGCGCCACGGCCCTTCTGCACTTTCGGCACTTGGAGGAGGTTGGGGAGGCGATCCCCCACCTGCTGGCCTTGTCCACCAGCGCGCTGGAGGTCATGGACGGCAATACGTTGAATCTGATCGGCCGGGCCGCGCACGGCATCCCGTCCGATGCTGCCGCCACGCTGCTGGCGGAAGTGGACCAGGAGGCGGGAGGGCCTAGTCTCGAGGAGCTGGCCGGCCGCCTGATCTCGGTTTGCCGACGCTACCGTCTGACGGGAGAGCCGGCGGTGGCCTTTGAGCGGGAACAACGGGATGCCTTGTGGAAGGCGCGCAAGGCGCTCTATCCCACCCTCTATCGCTACGATGTCAGGAAGAAGCCGATCAACTATGTGGATGATGTCGTGGTGCGGACGGAGCAGATCGGTGAGCTGATCCGGTATCTGGAAGGGTACTTCGGCGCGCAGCAAGTCCCCGTCGCCATCTTCGGCCACATCGGGAACGGCAATGCCCACATCGTGCCCTTGCTGGACGTCAACGACAAGGCCGATTTTTCCCGGATGGTCGAGGGATATCGCGAGATTCACGAGACGGTGCTCACCCGTTTCGGCGGCTCCATCTGCGGCGAACATGGGGACGGGCGGGTTCGCGCTTCACTCGTCCGCCGGATGTTCGGGCCAGAACTCTATGACCTCTTCGTCCAGGTTAAGCGCCGCCTGGATCCGGCCGGGGTCTTGAATCCCGGGGTGAAGATCGGCGAGGCGCCGTTTACCGACCACATCGACTTTACCCGCCTGGCAAAACCCTGCGCCACCTGCGCCAAGTGCAATTCCGTCTGCCCGGTCTACGATGTGTTCCAATCGGAGGACATGAGCGCGCGCGGCTGGTTCGAAATCGTCACGGCCAAGGATTACAGTTACCTGAACTCGAAGCGGGTGGTGGAGGCCTGTCTGAACTGCAAGTCCTGCCGGACCGTCTGTCCCGCCGGTGTGGACGTATCGGATCTGATTCTAAAGCGGCGCGCGGAGCAGCCCAACCGACTGGCCGGTTGGATCTTCAGGGTGCAGGCGCAACAGTGGTTGTTCGACCGGTTGTTGAAAGGCCTTGCAGTGACACAGCCGTTCTGGGATCGTCCATGGCCCCGCGCCTCGCTGGAACGGATCACGGGTCCCGTGATGCGCTGTCTGGCCAAGACGGCCAGGATTCCGCGCGACTTGCGGCTCCCGCGTTTGGCGACCAGGCAGCTTCCCGAACGGTACTCCGAGCTTGCGACATCGGGCGGCGGCGGACCGACAGGACGGAAGGTGGCCTACTTCCACGGCTGTGCGGCCAAGTATTTCGACGACGGGGTCGGGGACGCCGTCATCGCCGTCCTGCGCCAGCAGGGCATTGAGCCGGCTTTGCCGCCGCAGCGTTGTTCGGGCACCCCCATTCAAACATACGGCCATACCGATCTGGTGCTCGCTGCGGCCCGGTTCAATCTGACCTCCTTCGCGCCCTTCGAGACCGTCGTGACCGGTTGTGCCTCCTGCACCTTGATGCTCAAGGATTATCCCAAGCTGTTCACGGCCGGTCCAGAGCGGGCCGAGGCCGAACGGCTGGCGGCCAAGGTCCAACACATCACGGAATTGATGGCGGCGTCCCCGCAGGCCGTTCGCTATCGGGATGCGTCGGCCCGGCGGCGGGTCACCTACCATTCCTCCTGTCATCTGCGCGCGGCCGGGGTGACGCAGCAGCCGCGACAGGTCTTGGCCAAGCTGCCGGGCGTCGAGTTCGTGGAAATGCAGGATGCGGATCGGTGCGCGGGAGGGGCGGGGACGTATCTCGTCAAAGATTATGCGACCTCGCAGGACATCTTCGAGCGGAAGCGGCGCGCGATTCTGGAAAGCGGGGCGGACGTGGTGGCGACCAGTTGTCCGGCCTGTATGATCCAATTGCGGAATGGGCTGGATGACAGGGTGCGGGTCGCGCACGTGGCCGAGTTGCTGCAGGAGGCAGCCCCGGGGCCGTCCCCGGGTGTCGCATCATGACGATCAGGCGGGCAGACTGGTTGTTTCTTCTGGCGGTGGGCCTGGTGGTGTTCATGGTTTCGCTGCTCCCGTCGCCGCGCGAGCGGAATCCGCCAATCCCAGGGATCCCGGAGCATCGCGATCTGATATCGGAGAAGGACTGTCTCCGTTGCCATGCGGCGGGACAGAGCCGTCCCCTGGTCGATCGACATCCCAAACGACAGGATTGTTTCCGGTGCCACCGCCCGGGAGAACGAGGCTAGAAAGGGGACTATGGTCACGCTCTTGTTGTTCGGAGAAACCTTGCGCCAAGCCCTGGGCGCATCCGAGTTTCAGTGCGAGGTCTCGGAGCCGATGACGTTCAAGGCGTTGCTGGAACGCAATCAGGACCATCTCGGCGTCCTGCTTCCGTTCATGAACAAGGGGGAGTTGCTCATCACGGTCAACCGGAAAGTCGGTGGGCTGGACTCGAAAGTCAAGGACGGGGATACGGTGAAGCTGACCCATCAGTTCAACCCTGTCCACGACGGGGCCATGTGGCAGAATCCCTGAGCGGGCGGGAGAAACTTGCATTGACAATGTAGGGTTTTTCCTGTATAGTGCGCTCCGTCGTCGTTCCCAACGGTCTGTGGCGGCGACACGCAGTCAGCAAGAGACACGGACCGATATCGGGTCCGCGAGAGTTTGGGTTCATTCAGAGTGGCTGGTTCACGATCGTTGTCCCGCCTTGCGCCTTCCACTTGTTGACTCCCTGCCCCCCGCAGCGACCCCAACTAAAGGATGATGTGTGACCACACCGACGATCCAGTCATTTCATGACCTCGGCCTCTCCGCCGCCATGTTGCAGGCGGTGACCAAGGCTGGGTATGCCGAGCCGACGGCGATCCAGGCCCGCGCCATTCCCCCGGCCATGGCCGGGAAAGATGTCATCGGCTGCGCACAGACCGGCACGGGGAAAACCGCCGCCTTTACGATTCCGATGATCGAACGGCTTGCCGGGGGGGAGGGCCCGCGTGCCCTGATCCTGGCTCCGACGCGCGAACTGGCGATGCAAATCCAAAAAACCTTCGAACTGCTCGGGAAAGCCCGAGGGGTGTACGCGACTCTGATCGTCGGGGGCGCTGACATGGCCCAGCAGGAGCGGGCGCTCAGGCAGCGGCCGGATGTGCTGGTCGCCACGCCGGGCCGGGTTCTCGACCACATGTGGAGGGGCAATATCAATCTGCTGGCCGTGCAGATCTTCGTCCTCGACGAGGGAGATCGGTTGCTGGACATGGGGTTTGCCCCGCAGATCAACCAGATTCTTGACGCGTTGCCGGAAGAGCGGCAAACCATGCTTTTCTCGGCCACCATGCCGAGCGATGTGGCGGCATTGGCCAAGGCCAGTCTCAACCATCCGGTCCGCATCGAAATCGCGCCCAGCGGAACGGTGGCGGCCAAGGCGGAGCAACATTTGTTCCACACGAGCCGGGACGGGAAAACCCTGCTGCTGCGTCGGCTGTTGAAGGAAGAGCCTGGTTCCACCCTGGTCTTTACGCGCACGAAGTCGCGGGCCGATCGGCTGGGCAAGCTGCTCCAAGCGGACGGGCTTCCGGTGGCGGTGCTGCACGGGGATCGGACGATGGGGCAGCGGCGGGAGGCGTTGGAAGGGTTCAAGCGGGGCCGCTACCGGGTGTTGGTGGCGACCGACATCATGGCGCGGGGCATCCATGTGACCGGGATCGCCCATGTGATCAACTATGATTTGCCGAACTCCCCCGAGGACTACGTCCACCGCATCGGCCGGACGGCGCGTATCGAAGCCACGGGCCGAGCCTCCAGCTTCGTAACGCCGGAAGAAAAGGGGCAACTCCACGCCATCGAGCAATTGCTGGGCACGCGGGTTCCCCTGGGGAAACATCAGCTCGTCGCGGGTTGAACAGGGACCTTGGATGGGGCCTGATCCGGTTCCCGGATCAGGCAGCCGGGGCTGGTGGATCGGTAAAAACTCCCATCTGCCGATACTTCTGATCACGCTGGGCCAGTAATTCCTCCACCGGCAGTTCTTCCAACCGAGACAGATGGGCCGTGAGGGCCTTGGCCACTCGTTCCGCCATGGCCTGCGGCTCTCGGTGCGCCCCGCCAGTCGGTTCGGGGAGAATTTCGTCGATGATCTTGAGGGCCGCCAGGTCGGTGGCGGTCATTTTGAGCGCCACCGCCGCATCCGGAGCCTTGGCGGGATTGTCCCACAAAATCGCTGCGCAGCCCTCCGGCGAAATCACCGAATAGACGGAATGTTCCAGCATCAGGACGCGGTCGGTGACGCCCAGCGCCAGCGCCCCTCCGCTGCCGCCTTCTCCAATCACCACCGAGATGATCGGTACCCGCAGTCGCGCCATAACCAGCAGGTTGCGTGCGATGGCCTCCGCCTGGCCCCGTTCTTCGGCGCCGATGCCCGGGTAGGCGCCGGGCGTATCGATAAACGTGAGGATCGGCCGGCCGAACTTTTCGGCCAGCTTCATGAGGCGCAGGGCTTTGCGGTATCCTTCCGGATTCGGCATGCCGAAGTTCCGCTGCATCCGTTCTTTCAGCGTCTTGCCCTTTTGGTGGCCGATGACCATGACGGAGCGTCCGCCGAATGTCGCCAGCCCGCCCAGGATGGCTTGATCGTCGGCGAACGCTCGGTCTCCGTGGAGCTCCAAGAAGTTGCGGCAGAAGGCGTTGATATAGTCCAGGATCGAAGGTCGCTGGGCGTGGCGGGCAATCTGAGTCCGCTGCCAGGGCGAGAGGGAGGCGTAGATTTCCGCCTCGGCCTGCGCCAGCTTGGCCTTCAGTTTGCGGATTTCTTCCTGTGCCGACGCGCGGCCGGCTGCGGCGCCGGCCAGCTTTTCGATCCGCTCCTCCAGCTCGCGGATCGGCTTTTCAAATTCCAGATAGTCCTTCATGATTTTATTCTAAGTCATTCTAGCGCAACGATAAATAATGTCGCTACAGCAAGGCTACGGTTCCCTTGCCAAGCAAGTCTTCCACCTCGGTGACGAACTTCTCGCTCGGCGACACGGTGAGGCTTGGGAGCGGGGCCGTATCCGCCTCCAAGTCAGGGTTCAAGTGAAACGTCAGCGAAATCGCCGCCGGACCTGGGTGCCGGCTCAGCAGGGTATAGAGCTGGCTCAGGCGCTTGGGCGTCTCTGGCGCGTCGCCGATGTGCAGGTGCACCTTGGCCACGGATCGGGTCTGAAGGTCCGGCAGGGCGTCGATCTTGGTCCCCTTGATCCTGACGCCCTTTTCCGCCCGGTCCACGGTGCCGGTGACCTGGACGATGTTTTCGGCCGTGAGGAGCGGGCCGGCGGCTTGGAAGAGATTCGGAAACACGATCACTTCCACCAAACCCTGGGGATCTTCGAGCTGGACGTAGGCCATCCGGTCGCCTTTCTTGGTTGTCAGGCTCTTGATCGTCGTAATGATGCCACATAGTTTGACTTCTTTGCCATCGGGCGTGTCCGCGAGTTTTTCCGTGCTCGTGGTCGCAAACTTGGCGATGGCGGCTTCGTAGCGGGCCAATGGGTGGGCGGTGATATAAAACCCGGTCAACTCCCGTTCGTATTTTAACCGTTGCCCCTGGTCCCATTCCGGCACCTCCGGCAAGCTTTCATCCACGGGCAGCACGGCACGGCCGGAGGTCGCGTCCACTTCCGTCTCCATCGCTGAAAAAATACTGGTCTGTCCGTGTGACGCGGCCCGTTGGGCCGCCGCCGTCTGGTCTACGGTGCGGTCGAGCACGGCGGCCATTTGAGCCCGCCTTGCGCCGGTGGAATCGAAGGCGCCGGCTTTGATCAGGCACTCGATGGTCCGTTTGTTGATTTTTCGCGTATCCACCCGGTGGCAGAAATCAAAAAAGGAGGCATAGTGTCCCTGTTTGGTGCGCGCCTCGATAATGGCCTCGATCGGCCCGTCTCCGACGTTTTTGATCGCCGCCAGGCCGAACCGGACGCCCTCCGCCGTCACCGAAAAGTCCTTGTCGCTTTCGTTCACGTCCGGCGGCAGGATGCGGATGTCCAGCTCGCGGCATTCGGCGATGTACCGCACCACCTTGTCGGTGTTTCCCATTTCGCTGGTGAGCAGGGCGGCCATGAAGTCGGTCGGGTAATGGGCTTTCAAGTAGGCGGTCTGGTAGGTGACCAGCGCGTAGGCCGCCGCATGAGACTTGTTGAATCCGTACCCGGCAAATTTTTTGATCAGCTCGAACAGGGTCTGGGCTTTGCTTTCTGAGAGCTTGTGGTGCTTGGCGCCCTCCAGGAACTTGGCCTGGAGCTTGTCCATTTCCTCCTGCTTCTTCTTGCCCATGGCGCGCCGCAAGATATCGGCTTGCCCAAGCGAGAAGCCCGCCATCGTGTTGGCGATCGCCATCACCTGCTCCTGGTACACGATCACCCCATAGGTTTCCTTGAGGATCGGTTCCAGCGCGGGAATGCCGAAGTAGGTGACGGGAATCTTGCCCTGCTTGGCTTTGATGAAGTCCGGGATCAGGTCCATCGGGCCTGGGCGGTAGAGGGCGATGATGGCGATGATGTCTTCGAACCGGTCCGGACGGAGCCCGGCGAGGAGGTCGCGCATCCCGGCGCTTTCCAGCTGGAAGAGGCCCATGGTCTTGCCGGAGGAAAGGAGGGTGAAGGTCTGGGCGTCATCCAGCGGCAGGGTTGCCGTCGAGAAGCGCGGCCCCTCGGGCCGCCTAGCGTTGATCAGCCGTTCGGCATGGGCGATCATGGTCAGGGTCTTGAGGCCGAGGAAGTCGAACTTCACCAGCCCGATCTTTTCCACGTCCCCCATCGAGTATTGGGTCACGATTTCGTCGTTCGCGCCCTTGTAGAGGGGCACATGGTTCGTGAGGGGCTCGTCGGAAATGACGACCCCGGCCGCATGGGTGGAGGCATGTCTGGCCAGCCCTTCCAGCGCGCGGGCCGTTTCCATCAGCTCGGCCACCTTCGGATCGGTCTCCGTCAGTTCCTTGAGGCGCGGTTCCTGTTCCAGGGCCTTGTCCAGGGTCATCTTGAGATCGTCCGGCACCAGCTTGGCGATGCGGTCCACGTCCGCATAGGGCATCTCCAGCACCCGGCCCACGTCCCGGATCGCGGCCTTGGCCTTCATCGTGCCGAACGTGATGATTTGGCAGACGTGGTCCTTGCCGTACTTGTCGATCACGTAGTTGATGACTTCGCCCCGGCGGTCCATGCAGAAGTCCATGTCGATGTCGGGGAGGGAGATGCGCTCGGGGTTCAGGAACCGCTCGAACAGGAGGCCGTAGGCCAGGGGGTCCAAGTCGGTGATCCGCAGCGCATAGGCGACCAGGCTGCCAGCGGCCGAGCCGCGGCCCGGGCCGACCGGGATGCGGTGGGAGCGGGCATAGTTGATGATGTCCCAGACGATGAGAAAGTAACCGGCATAGCCCATCGACATGATGACGGTCAGTTCCTCGCGCAGCCGCAAGTCGTACGCTTCACGCAATGCGCAGGGCGGCCGTTCCTTGAGACGGTCGGCGAGCCCCTGCAGCGCGAGTTTCTCCAGGTAGCTTTCCCTGGTTTCTCCCTCCGGGACTGTGTATTGGGGCAGGTAGCTCTTGTTCAGCGGCAGGTTCAGGTCGCACTGTTCCGCGATGCGGCAGGTGTTTAGTACGGCCTGCGGCGTCTCGCCGAACTCCGCAACCATCTCGTCGGTGGACTTGACGTAGAGCTGATCCGTGTCGAACTTCATCCGGTGCGGATCGTTCAGCGTCTTGCCGGTCTGGAGGCAGAGCATCACGTCGTGCGGCTTGGCGTCGCCTTTGTTCAGGTAGTGGCAATCGTTGGTGCCGGCGAGGGGAATGCCCAGCTTCTTGTGAAGTTCCAGTAGTCCTTTATTCGCAATGCGCTGGTGCTCCAGCCCGTTGGCCTGGATTTCCAGGTAGTAATGGTCCTTCCCGAAGATGTCTTGATACTCACCGGCCGCCTTGGTCGCCCCCTCCATGTCCTTCTGGCCGATCAGGTAGGCGACTTCGCCGCTCAGGCAACCGGACAGGGCGATCAGCCCTTCGTGATGTTCCTTGAGCAGTTCCTTGTCCATGCGCGGCTTGTAATAAAACCCTTCCAGATAGGCCTTGCTCACGAGCTTGATTAGGTTCTGATAGCCCTTGAGGTTGGCCGCGAGCAGGATCAGGTGGTAGTAGTCGTTATTGGCGAGGCCGCTGTCCTTGGTGGTGCGGCTCCCCGGAGCCAGGTAGGCCTCGCAGCCGATGATCGGTTTCACGCCCCCGGCCTTGGCCTTCTGATAGAACTCAATGGCGCCGAACATGTTCCCGTGGTCCGTGATCGCCACAGCCGGCATGTCGAAACCCTTGACTTGCTGGATCAGCGGATCAATCTGGTTTGCCCCGTCGAGGAGGCTGTATTGGGTATGGAGGTGCAGGTGAACGAATTGGGCAGGCACGGGGGGTCCCTCAGTGGGGAAATTGTAGTCGCCGGGGGGGAGGGAAGTCAACGAAAAGGCTGGAGGGAGAGCCGGATGGTGAACAGCGCGTGCGTTCGATTGCGGCATGATGCGTTGTGGCCAGACGGTCTGGTGATGCGCTTACGTTGGCCGCGCCCCTTATCGGAATGCGGAACGGGGCGTGGCACTCTGTGTGACCTTTGCTAGGCAGTTGCCCGCCATGCCGCTTCTCTCAGCCCGCATCCGTTCCATCCAGCCGGATGAAATGAGTGAGTGGAGAGGGGGCAGCCTTTCATTGTTTCCTCACGCCTGCCTTTTCCCCTTAAGCTAGGGGGGAAGGCAATTCGTCTTCTTTGCCCCCTGCTTGCCTTGAAACTTCGGGAAAGTATCTGATATTCTTGTCGCGTTTTTGACGGCGCCAACTGCATCACAAGGGAGAGGCCATGGCCGGAATCAAGCGGGCGTTGATCAGTGTCTCGGACAAGACCGGCGTGGTGGACATGGCCAAGGGATTGGCCGCGCTGGGCGCGGAAATCCTGTCTACCGGCGGCACGGCCAAGGCGCTGCGGGACGCGGGTGTGGCGGTGACGGACGTGGCCGCCTATACCGGCTCGCCGGAGATTTTGGACGGCCGCGTCAAGACCCTACATCCCAAGATTCACGGTGGGCTCCTCGGGCGCCGCTCGTTGCCGGAACATGTCACGCAGATGCAGCAGCAGGGGATCGGTCCCATCGATGTGGTCGTCGTCAACCTCTATCCCTTCGAAGCCACTATTGCCAAGCCCAATTGCCTGTTCGAGGAAGCCATCGAGAACATCGATATTGGCGGGCCGTCGATGCTCCGCTCTGCGGCCAAAAATCACGAAGATGTGGCGGTGGTCGTGGACCCAGCCGACTATGGCCGGGTGTTGGAATCGCTCAAGGCCGGGACGGTGACCAAGGAACTCCGGCGGGAGTTGGCCGGCAAAGTGTTTCAGCATACGGCCCGCTACGACAGCCTGATCGCGAATTATCTGGCGCAGCAGCAGGGGAGCAGCGCCCAGTTCCCGCCGCTGTTGTCGCTGACATTCGAAAAAGTTGAAACCCTCCGCTATGGGGAAAATCCGCACCAGCAAGGGGCCTTTTACCGTGAGTTGGGGAGCCGCGAGCCCTCCGTGTCCCGCGCCACGACCTTGCACGGCAAGGCCATGTCCTATAACAACTTCCTGGACGCGAATTCGGCCTTGGAGTTGGTGAAAGAGTTCGCCGATTCGACCGCCGTTGTGATTGTGAAACACAACAATCCCTGCGGCGTGGCCTTGGGGGCGAGCGCCGTCGAGGCCTATGTGAAGGCGCGGGAAACCGACCCAGTTTCGGCCTTCGGGGGCGTGATTGCCTTCAATCGGCCGGTGGATCTGGCGGCGGCCAAGGAAATCACCTCGACCTTTGTGGAAGTCGTCGTGGCGCCCGGCTATGACGCGGATGCGCTGGCCGAACTGAAGCGCAAAAAGGATTTGCGTCTGTTGGACGTCGGGCCGCTCACAATGACAGTCCGCGACGGCATGGACCTCAAAAAGTTGGTGGGTGGGCTCATTGTGCAAGACCGTGATTTGGGCGCGCTGGGCGACTTGCGCAAGCTGACGGTGCCGACCAAGCGGAAGCCCACGGACGAGGAGTATGCGGCCTGTGCCTTTGCCTGGAAGGTCTGCAAGCATGTGAAGTCCAACGCCATCATCTACGCGCGGCTTGGGCAGACCGTCGGGATCGGGGCCGGCCAGATGAGCCGGGTGGCTTCCGTCAAGCTGGCTGGCATGAAGGCGGTGCTCCCGGTGAAGG
>SYGV01000100.1 GCA_005799365.1 Nitrospiraceae bacterium | reverse complement strand
GCAAGAACGTGTTGGGCACCATCATGCACAGTTTCATCATCCTCTCCCTGGTCAGCATTTTGTGGATTCTGGTCGGCTATAGCTTGGCCTTCGGCCCCGACGTCAAGGGCCTCATCGGCGGATTGGACTGGATCGGATTGAGCGGCGTCGGCCTGGACCCTCACCCGACCTATGGTCCGACGATCCCGCACCAGGCCTTCATGGTGTTTCAGCTGATGTTTGCGGCGATCACGCCGGCCTTGATCACCGGGGCCTTTGCCGAACGGATCAAGTTCAGCGCCTTGCTCCTGTTTTCGGTCCTCTGGTCTCTGCTCGTCTATTGCCCGATCGCACACTGGATGTGGGGCGGCGGCTGGCTGGGGCGTTTGGGGGCCCTGGACTTTGCCGGCGGAGCGGTGGTCCACATCAGTTCCGGCGCGGCGGCGCTGGTCTGCGCCTTCGTGCTCGGGACGCGTCAGGGCTACGGCACCGATTACATGGCTCCGCACAATTTGCCGCTGACGTTGTTGGGCACCGGTCTGCTCTGGTTCGGGTGGTTCGGGTTCAATGCCGGCAGCGCCCTGGGCGCCAACCAGGTGGCCGTGTCCGCCTTTCTGGCCACGCACACGGCGGCCACGGCCGGGTCCGCCGCCTGGATCTTGGTGGAATGGGTGCATCGCGGGACTCCCACGGTCCTGGGCGTCGCCAGCGGGGCCGTCGCCGGCTTGGCGACGGTGACGCCGGGCGCCGGCTACGTCGGGCCCTTCTCGGCGTTGCTGATTGGGCTTGTGGCCGGAGGGGTGAGTTACCTGGCCATCATGTGGAAGGGAAAGTTCGGCTATGACGACTCCCTGGACGTCGTCGGCATTCATGGGGTCGGCGGCGTGCTGGGTGTCCTGGCCACGGGGCTGCTGGCGTCCACGGCGGTGAATCCCGGCGGCGCCGACGGGCTGCTCTACGGCAATCCTGGGTTCTTCGGCATGCAGGTCGTGGCGGTCCTAGCCGTCGGCCTGTTTTCCCTGGTTGTGACCTATTTGATCCTCAAGCTCGTCGATCGTCTGGTCGGGTTGCGTGTGACCCACGAGGAGGAGGCGTTGGGGTTGGATCTCAGCCAGCATAACGAGCGAGCCTACTCGTAACCGGGGCGACACCTTCCTGTGCTCTGTGCCCCTTGCCTCGCCTATTCGTTTGGGGCAGGCTCATCCGGCACGAGGTTCTCACGGATCAGGGGAATCTATGCGGAAACCACCTGTTCCCCCTGCACGTCGTCGCCTGTTTGTGGAACGGGATATCGAACGGCTGCGCGCGCAACTGGCCAAATTTCAGCCGTTCCTCTCCCGGCGCACGCACCGCCTCTCGCTGGAAGAGTTTGATGCGGCGGCCGAGCGGCTGCTCGGCCGCGTCTTCGAGGAAACCTCGGAGCTGCTGGAGACCTACGCCTATGCCAAGCTGGGCGAGGCGGCCGGCTTGGTCAATGTGCCGGAGGAGGCGCAGGAAAGCGGCGCGCACGACGTGGAACGCGAAAGCCTGCATCAGCGCAAGCAAGTGCTGGAGAGCGCCCTCGCCGAACTGGCCGAGGCCAGGTCCGGAGTTGCCTCCGGAGGCGCCGGCGGGGGAAGCCCGCTGGCCGGCGTGCGCGTGGCCGACTATATGTCCACGGATGTGCGCAGCGTCCATAAGGATGCCTCGCTCAAGGAGGCGGGGCGGCTGCTCTCCAAATGGAAGGTCGGCTCGCTGCTGGTGGACGATCACCGTCGCTACATCGGCATCATCACGGATACGGATTTGAGCCGGAAGGGGGTTGGCCGAGGCCTGGACCCGAACAAGACCCCTGTGGAGGCCTGCATGAGCAAGCCGGTCCTGTCCATCGAGGACAGCGAGCCGCTGGTTACGGCCATCGCGTTGATGAAAGCCAAGGGCGTCCGCCATCTGGCGACGACCGAAGATGCCACCATCATCGGCGTCCTGTCCATCTCGGATGTCTTGTGCGCCTACTCCGAGCTGGCGGGGCCGGATGAGGAGAGTGGCAGCGAGTAGCGTGGGCGCAGAGGTCGTTGACGCAAGACCGACAGCAAGGGGGGCCATGGCGACCTACATCACCTTGTTCTCTTGGACGGATCAGGGTATCCGGGGCGTGAAGGATACGGTCAAGCGGGCCGCGACGTTCAACGCGGCGATCACGAAGGCGGGTGGCAAGGTGAAGGAGATCTACTGGACCATGGGCGGCACGACGGGATGATCGTCTATGACGCGCCGGACGACGAAACGGCCACGGCTCTCATGATCGGCGGCGGAGCCCAAGGCAACGTGCGGACGGAGACCCTGCGGGCCTTCGACGCACGGGCGATGAAAAAGATTCTCTCCCAGGCGCGCCGCTGATCAGGCCGGTGACGTAGACCGGAACGTCCGCTCGAAGAAGTTCTTGGTGGCCGTCATGTGCTGCTCGATATCCGTCTGCAAATGTCTGGCCCCGGCCTGCCAGTCGTCGGTGGTATAGCCGACGCGGCGGGCGAGAAAGATGAACTCATCCGAATCGCTCGGCGGCAGTACCAAGTCCTTCGCATGGCCCCGCACCATGCGCAAGCCGTCGATCAGCACGCGAATGAAACAGTACGCCTTTCGTAGATTCTCGCCATCCTTCCTGCTCACGACCCCGCACTCGACGAGTCCGGCCAGCGCCTGCATGGTATTGGGCGTGCGGAGCACCGCATGCCTCCGGCCATGCATGACTTGGAGGTATTGCACGGCATATTCGATATCAATCACGCCGCCGGGACTGAGTTTCACGTTGACGGTGCCCGATTCGACCAATTGCGTGATCTGCTGACGGCGCAGGTCGAGGGCGACGGCGAGGTCCCAGGGTGCGCCACCGTAGACGAAGCGGTCGCGATGGGCTTCGACCTGTTTGCCGAGGGCTGCGTCGCCCGCCACATGACGCAATTTGATCAACGCCTGCCGTTCAAAGGGCGCTGCCAGGCCGGTCGGGCTGTAGTAACTTGCGATCTCCTCCAGCGGATTGGCCAGCGAGCCCTTGCCGCCGTGGGGGCGCAGGCGCACGTCGATGTGGAAGATGCCTTCCTGTTTCGCCTCGATCCACTGCAAGAGCGCCTGGGCCAGCCGTTCGAAGTATTCGCTGTTCTCGATGCCCTGCCTGCCGCTGGTGCGCCCTTGTCCTCCATAGACGAACAGCACTTCGATATCCGATGCGTAGCCCAGCTCGCGGCCGCCGAATTTGCCCATCCCCAGGATCGCGAAGGGGCAGGGTTTCTTGTCCGCCAGACGAGGCGCGCCGTATTGTTTGTGCAGCGCGGCTCGGCAGTCGCGCAGGCTGCGGTCTGCGATCGTTTCGGCTAGTTCGGTCAGCGCGAGCGAGAAGTCGGCCAGGCTGGTGCCGGGCTCGACGATGTGTTTCATGTCGATGCGGAAGAGTTCGCGGTCCTTGAACCGGTTCAACGCGTCTTTCCGCGCGGCGTCGGTCTTGGCCCGGTCCACGAGGCGGTCGAGTTCCTTGCGGAGCGATACCGTCGGCTTGATGAGTGGCGCATCGCGGTAGGCTTGGAGGAGCGGCAGGAGGTTGCCATGTTGCCGGCGCAGGAAGTCTTCCCAGAGAAAGTCGCTGGCGCCGAGCAAGCGGGCCAGGAGCGGGAAGGTCTTTTTGTCGCGCAGGAACGCCAAGGCCTGCTGCTGCGCCTTGCCTGTCGTCTCCGGCACGGTCAGATCGAGGAACTGGTCGAAGGCTGCCAGGGCTTTGGTCGGGTCCGGGGCCCAGGTGAGGGCGTGCGTGAATTGTTTGATGAGGACGGCCGTGAGGCGCAACTGCTCTTGGTCGGCCTGGTCGGTCAGTTTCTGGCCGTGGCGGTTGCGGACGTAAAACCGGTCGTGCAGTTTGCCCTGTTCGATGGCGAATTGCGCCTTGGCGATGTAGATGTTGCGCATGGCCAGGGCGTTGGCGAAAGCATAGAGAAAGGCCGGGGTGTCGTCCGACCGGATGTCCATGATCGTGTCTGTCGGCGACTGGCCGTTGTCGAACATGATCTGTACGGGATGGAGCAGGCCGCCGAATGAACCGCGATGTTTGCTCAACTGTTCGACCAATTGCCGGTTCACGGCGTGACGTGCCTCTTCGAATTGTCCGGCGTCGAGGAGTCCGATCACTGAGCCGAGTGCCGCCGTGAGGCGCCGTTGTTCTTCCGGTCCGAACGAAGCGCCGCGGACCGGCTGCAGGCGAAAGGCATCGACGATTTTTTTTCGGCTCAGGCCGGGCCTGGTCTTGGGCCTTGCCCTGAAACCGCCGGGCAACGAGGGGCGCGCCGAAGGGGCGGCCTCTCCGGAGGTATAGATTTGCCCTTCTTCAATGTTCAACCCGAAGGCCGACAGGAGGCCGCAGATCGTGGCGAACTCAGAAAAATAATCGTAGGCGACGAGGATCAACTCGAATCGCCGATCTCGCTGCTCGGTGATGGCGATTTCGCAGGGGTGTGCCGGCGTGAGTTGCGCCGCCAGGCGGATGTGGCTGGCAATCTGCTCCAGGGAGAACCGGCCGAAGTAGTCGCGGTCCATCCGGAGGACAAAGTCCCGCACCAGGGTCTCGTCCACATCCGGACACAGGGGCTGGAGGGTGGCCAGTCGTTCCTCGGGCGGCATCATGATCCCAGTATACCGTCGGCGTGGCGCAAACACAGCCTCATTGTGTGCGCATTGTGGCGGATAGGGGGGCGCCGGTATAATGCCTTCCCATGGCGACTCGAACCGCAGGCTCCTGGAAGCGCATCACGGCCGGCGCGGGGCCGGCTGCACAACGGCTGAACGCGTTGCTGTTCGCCAAGGGACTGACCCAGGAGGAGGTCGGCGCCCTGCTGACCCCTTACGGCATTCGCGACCCGAAACGGGCCGACGCAGCTCTTCAGGCCATGGCCGGCGAGCCTCGGGCCCGCGCGATCCTGGCCGCCTTCCTCGGCGTGATCCTCGACGGCGTGGCGCACACGGCCGATCCCGATCAGGCGCTGACCCATTGGGAACGGTTTCTCGAAGCAGGCCTCAACCGGGTGCAGCTCTTCGGCTATCTCGCCGAGTTCCCAAGGCTAGTGCATCTGCTCTGTGCTACGTTCGGGAACAGTCCCGCCATGGCCCAAACCCTGATCCGCGACCCCTTCCTGGTCTACTGGCTGGCCGAAGAGGGGGTCCTGGCTGGCCAGCCGTCGCGCAAGGAGCTGGAGCAGGAAGTCCGCGCGGCCCTGGCCACCGTCACGGCGACCGAGTTGAAGCTGGAGGCGCTACGGCGCTTCAAGCGTCGTGCCATGCTGCGGATCGGCTTGCGGGATATCCAGCGGTTCGCAGGCGTGCAGGAGACGACCGCCGCCCTGTCGGACCTGGCCTCCGTCCTCATTCAAGCCGCCTATGAGACGGTCGAGGCGGCCTTGCAGGCCCGCCTCGGCAAGCCGACTCATCGGGATTCCAAGAGCAAGCCTGTGATGACCGGGTTTGCCGTGATCGGGATGGGCAAGCTGGGAGGGGGCGAGCTCAATTTCAGCTCCGACGTAGATTTGATCTACGTCTACGGTTCGGATGAAGGCGAAACTCATCCGAGCCATCGGCCATCAGCCATCGGCCATCGGCGATCGATCTCTCACGAGGAGTATTTCGAGTACCTGGCGCGTGATCTGACCAAGGTGCTGACGGACGTCACGCAGGAGGGCTCCCTGTTTCGGGTGGACTTGCGTCTGCGCGCCGAAGGTTCGGTGGGGCGGCTGGCCAGGTCCCTGGCCGAGTATGAGCAGTACTACAAGGTGCGCGGGCAGGTCTGGGAGCGACTGGCCCTGCTCAAGGCCTGGCCGGTGGCCGGCGACCAATCGGTCGGGAAGGCGTTTCTCCGACTGGTTAAGCCCTTCATCCTGGGAGCGAAGCAGGGGCCGTCCGGATTCAAAGGCGCGACCCAGGTCCTGGCGCAAGTCAAAGCCGTCAAGGACATGATCGACGAAAAGATGAGCCAACGGGGGCAGGAGCGGCGCAACGTCAAGCTGGGGACCGGCGGCATCCGGGAAATCGAGTTCACGGTGCAGGCGCTGCAAGTCCTGTGCGGCCGGCGGGTGCCGGCGATTCTGGACCGCAGCACACTCGGCGGTTTGGCGCGGCTGCGTCGGTTACGGTTTCTGTCCAAGGAGCAGGAGGAGGCCCTGGCCCGCGCCTATCTGTTCCTGCGCGATGTGGAGCACAAGCTGCAAATGGTGCACGACCTGCAAACCCATGCGCTGCCGGAAGGGGATGAGGAACTGGCGCAATGCGCGATCCGTCTCGGCTACGGGGTCAAGAATCGTGAGGCGAGCCGCGCTGCCTTCGTCAAAGCCTGCCGGCAACATACGACGCTCGTCAACGGCGCCTTCCGCGACCTCTTCGCCGCGCCGGCGAAGTCCCGCCTGCTCACAGCCGCGCTGAAAAAACTCTCCTGAGATCGTACTAACACGAAGGGCCGGAGGATTGCTCCTCCGGCCCTTATGCCGACAGCCGCAGCTATCTTTTAGTACATGCCTTCCATGCCGTGGCCGTGGCCAGCGCCGCCCATGGCCGGTTCCTTCTTCTCTTCCGGCAGGTCGGTGATCATGACCTCGGTGGTGAGCATCAGGCCCGCCACGCTGGCCGCGTTCTGCAGGGCGCAGCGCGTGACCTTGGTTGGGTCGATGATCCCGGCCTTGAGCATGTCCACATACTGTTCGGTGGCCGCATTGAACCCGAACGAGGAGCTCTTTTCCTGGCGCACCTTGTCCACGACGACCGAGCCTTCCATGCCGGCGTTGCCGACGATCTGGCGGATCGGCTCTTCAAGGGCCCGGCGCACGATTGTGACGCCCACCATCTGTTCGGCCGGCAGGTCCTTGATGTTTTCCAGCGAGGACACGCAGCGCAGGAGCGCCACGCCGCCGCCG
>SYGV01000099.1 GCA_005799365.1 Nitrospiraceae bacterium | reverse complement strand
GATGTTGCGCATGGCTTGGTCGCGGGTATTGAGAAATTCGCAACATGACGAGATGTCCTGCAACAGATCCGTTTCTTTGACGCGGGCGGCCAGGGCGTCCGCAATCTCCTCGTTGGCCGTGACCATGCCGCCTTGCCGGGAGTAGAGGTTGGGGATCAGCACCACATAGCCTTCCTGGGCCAGCCGACTGCCGAGGTCCTTGATCTGAGCCGTGAGTCCCCAAGCTTCGTGCAGCAGGACCAGGCCGGGGAACGGCCCCTTCTCCTGCGGTCCGAACAACAACCCTTCCACCAGGGCTTCTTTGGAGACCCTGGTCTTGGCGTAGGGGTCCACAGCGGCGTCGGTCATGGAGGGCATCGGAACACCGCTCGGGAAGCGTACGGCGCTCGTGCCGATCTGGTCTTTTGTAAAACGGGGCAGCCGTTCGGACATGGTACTCCTTGGGCACATGGGCGGTGAAGAATCGCGTGGCGGCCTTGGTCGCGGCGAGCGGGGCGTACTATAGCGACGGCCCCGCCGGCTTGTCAATGCGATGTATGGGTGAGGGCCGCGAAACGTGCCCCTCCCTGTTCACGCGGGCGCCGACCGCCGCCGGTTGGCCGGTGGTCTTGGGCCGGTCAGGTTTCCGCGACGATATGTGTGTCGGTTTCCTCCACTCCCTCGATCGTGTGGATTTTCGTGATCACCACATCGGACAGGGCTTTCTCGTCGGCGACATTGACGAAGCTGAAGATGTCCGGCTGTCCGAAGCATGGGTGCGCCTGTTCGAGGCCCGGGATTTTTTTGAGCAGCTTGATGACCTCCTTGGTCTTGCCGGCCTTAACTTTGATCAGGATGTAGGCTTTGGTTGCCATGGCTCCTCCTTTGTGAATGATGAACAATGAATGATGAGTGATGAACGGGAAAAGTCATCTCCATTCATCGTTCTGCACTCATCACTTATCGTTGCGTAACGCCGCCCGGCATCTCCAGCCTCCTGGCTCGATAGACCTGATGGAAGTTCTGTCCCCGGCGTTGCAGGTCCAGGCGGGCGGTGACGAAGACGCGCGCCAGCAGCTCAAAATCCTGCCGGCCCACATTATAATACGCGCGCAGGCCCTGTTCAAACGATCCCTTTTCCCAGGGGGGGCTGTCTGTGACATAGTCCACCACCGCCTCCAGGGATTCGGAGGTCCACCCGCCGCTCCGAAAAGCCTGGACTGTCACCGGCGTATCGCTGCCGAGTTTTGCAGAGAAGGCCCGGGTCAGCACATCGGAGACGGCTGGGTCCCGGCTTTTCATGAAGGCCGCCTGAAATTGAATGAGGGCTTTGATGAGCCGGTTGGCCTCGGGGCTGGATTCCGGGGGGAGGGCCCCGGCATCCTGAAAGGTCGCCAACAAGGCCATAACTGTTCCGACTTGCGCGGCGGAGGCTCGGCCCTGACTCCGAGGCCCAGCCGGCGGTTCCTGTCCGAGTGCGGAGGGGGCCGGCGGACCTGCCAACGTGAGGCCCAGAAGCAACGATGGAGCAACGAACCAGGGGAGGATCGGGCGGCGCATGGCCGTATTATACACGGGGCCGTCCGGTTGTGCGGCGGCCCGTCGTGTGATTGAAAAGTGCAATTGAAATGTCGAGGAAGCAGGCCTATAATCCTGAAGCTTTGATCCATCGCTTTGCCGCAAGGCAATCGTATGTTGGCCAAGGTCCTCAGCGCCGCGTTGGTCGGACTGGATGCGCATTCGGTGGAGGTCGAAGTGGATATCGGAGGCGGCCTGCCGCAGTTTGCGGTGGTGGGCCTGCCGGATGCCACCGTGCGCGAGAGCCGTGACCGGGTCCGCGCGGCGCTCAAGAATTCAGGCTTCTCGTTTCCGCTCAAAAAGATCACGGTCAATCTGGCGCCGGCTGGGTTGAAAAAAGAAGGGTCTGGACTGGACCTGCCGGTTGCCCTGGGCATTCTCGTTGCGGAAGAGGTGCTTCTGCCGGAGGCGTTGCGCGATCGGGTGCTGGTCGGGGAGCTGTCGCTGGACGGCCGGATTAAACCCGTGGTCAGGGCCCTCTCGATCGGGTTGGCGTTCCGGCGGACCCACCAGTTGGTGTTGCTGGAGGACAACGCGGCGGAGGCCGCGGTGATCGAAGGGGTGGCGGCCCATCCGGTCCGCACCCTGCCCGAAGCCGTGGAGTTTCTCAGCGGCCGTTCGATGATCCCTCCGGTCTGGGTGGATCGTCGGGTTCTGTTGGCTGCGCCGTCCCTCCCGGAAGACGACTTTGCGGAAGTCGTCGGGCAGGAACATGCGAAGCGGGCGCTGGAGATTGCGGCGGCGGGCGGACACAATGTCCTAATGGTCGGCCCGCCCGGCTCCGGCAAGACGATGCTGGCGAGGCGTCTGCCGGGCATCCTGCCGGCGATGGAGCCGGAAGAGGCCATCGAGGCCACGTGTGTGCACAGCGTGGCGGGGTTGCTGGGCGCGGGCCATCCGCTGGTGACGACCCGGCTCTTCCGGGCGCCGCATCACAGCATTTCCGATGCGGGGCTCGTTGGGCGGAGGTGCCGTGCCCCGTCCGGGCGAAGTGTCCTTGGCCCATCACGGGGTCTTGTTTCTGGATGAGATCCCGTTGTTCAAGCGGCATGTGTTGGAGGGGTTGCGGCAGCCGCTCGAAGACGGCTGCCGTGGCTCTGACGAGGGTCGGCGGGTCGCTGCGATATCCGGCGCGCGTGATGCTGGTGGCGGCGATGAATCCCTGCCCCTGCGGCTATTACGGAGACTCAACCAAGGAGTGCCGATGTGCCCCGAACCAGATCAGGATGTACCGAACCCGTCTCTCCGGGCCACTGATGGACCGGCTGGACATTCAGGTGATGGTGCCCTCAGTCCCGGTCCGCGAGCTGGGACGGGACGGAATCAGGGAGCCGTCCGTAAGGATCAGGGAGCGGGTGGCGGAGGCCAGGAAGCGGCAGGCGGTCCGCTACCGGCAGGAAACGATCTTCAACAACGCCCAGCTCAACCCCCGCCATTTGAAGAAATACTGCGCGCTGGATACGGCCGACCGGGAGCTTCTGGAACGGGCCATCGGGACGCTCGGTCTGTCCACCCGAGCCTACGGACGCATTTTGTGCGTGGCGCGGACGATCGCCGACTTGGCCGGGGCGGAGCGGATCCAGACCTCCCATGTGGCGGAAGCGATTCAGTACCGGAGCCTGGACCGACGCGGAAGCGACTGGTCGTAAAGGAGGGCGGCGCTATGGATGCGTT
>SYGV01000011.1 GCA_005799365.1 Nitrospiraceae bacterium | reverse complement strand
TCGAGTCGACGGCCTTGCCGACGTCCCGCAGCGTGATCGGCGTCCCGTTCACGATCTTGATCGGGATGTCGTTCATGTTGTCCACGATCTTGATCATGCTGTTGGTGTACAGGTTGTAGTCGAAGTCGCCGATCTTCACGTTGCCGGCCGGAAGCAGGAGGCTCTGGGTGTTGACCGCCTCCACGATGTCGCCGGACGAGATGCCCCGGGCCTGCATCTTTTCCCGGTCCAGAAAGACCGTGATCTGCCGCACCGTACCGCCGAAGGTCGGGGGCAGGGAGATGCCGGGCACGTTGCCGAATTGGGGCCGCACGGTGAAGTAAGCCAGGTCGCGCACTTCCTTCTCGGTCATCTGGTCGCTGCTGACCGTCAGGTCGGCGATGGGCAGGCTGGTTGCGCCGAACTTGACGATGATCGGCGGGAAAACGCCTTGCGGCAGATAACGGAGCGTGCTGTACGTGAGGCTGGTGATCTCGGCCACCGCTGCGTTCACGTCGTAGGAGGGCTGAAAGTAGATTTTAATGAGGCTGACGCCAGGCAGTGAACGGGACTCGATGTGTTCGATGTAGGACGCTTGAAGGTACAGCTGTTCCAGGCGGAGGGTGATCGCCCCCTCGACTTCGGAGGGACCCATGCCTTTGTAGAAGGTGACCACCGCCACGACAGGGAGATTGATCTCCGGGAAGATGTCCACGACCATCTTCTGGTAGGAGACCATGCCCAGGATGACGATGATCAGGCTGATCGCCGTCACCGCGTAGGGGTTTTTCAGCGATGCGCGGACCATTGCGAACGGCTCCTCCGTTCCGTCGTTCGGTCGCCTGTCAAATGTAATTTATATATGACAAAAAGACAAGTTTAAAATAGCTTCCCGAGTCGGCGCTGCATCATGCGGACGTGGCCATCGTCCGGTAGAGGGAGGCCGGCTCCGCGAGCGGTTCCCAGGCCAGGATGCCGAGGGAGTCGTCCACGTAGGCCTCCGTGCGCATGCCGTTGAGCACGCAGGTGACGCCCGGTGTCGAAGCCAGCACCCAGAGGGCTTTTCGCGAAAGGGATGCGTTCCGCTTCGTTTCCGGAATCAGGGGAGCGATGGCGGCGGCGATGGCGTCGGTCTTGGCCCGGCTCTTCACGGCCGCCTCCCGGCGCAGTGCTTTCAACAGCGTCAGCAGCTCCGGAATGTAGCGCTCCCGCCAGGCCTGCCATTGGTCCCCTTGCTCGCCGCGCAGATGCTGCGTGAGGGCGCGCAGGACCTGGTTGATGTGCGGCGCAATCATTTGAGTTTCGATCTGTTCCCAATGTTCCAGGCTCTGAATGCGCGGCCGCAGCCCGGTCAGTTCCGCCGCCCAGTTGAAATACTCCGCCGGAGGCATGCCCTGACCCGCGTGGGAGACGGAAGGGGCGATGGCGCGCCGGTATTCCTCTTCCAGCTTCGCGAGCGCGTCCCGCTGGGCCTCGAAGGCCACCGTGGAGGGCTCCAGGGGGAGTTCGGCCAAGCGGACTATGCCGCCCCGCTTCGGCTGCATGGCGTTGAGCGGCCGATTCACCAGCACCGCGAGGTCTTCGGCCTTGGCCAGGTCCAGGACCGTCTGCCGGTTTCCAGTCCCGCAGTTGGGTGTGAGCAGGGCGCCCGATTCGAACAGGTTCATGGGACATTGCACCACGCGCAGATGATGGCGAGGCAGGCCCAGCTCCTTCGCCGCCGCCTGAGCCGAGTCCAGCATGAGGCTCAGCGAGGCGGCTTCCGGGTCATTGGGCTCCGCCGAGCAGGTGTTGGAGGAGATGCCGTAGTATTGAATGTGCCCTGCCAGGACTTGGCCTTCAAGATAGGCGAAGGCGATCTGGAGCCGGCGGCACCACTCGTTCCGCAGCCGATCGAGGTCCTTGTCCATCCGATGGGCCGCGTCGGAGAGGAAATATTCCACGTTGTGCAGCAGTAGGATATCCAGAGTCTGCAAACCCAACCGATCCAACGACAGGTCCAGCTGATCGGCCAGGAATTCCGGATGCAGACAGTGCCAGATTCCCTCGCCGTACTTGACCATCTCCGGATAGGGCTTGCCGGCCTGTTCGCGCGCTTCCGCCAGTTTCAAGTTCTGGCCCTGTACATAGCCGATCTTGGAGACGACGATGATCTCTTCGCGGGTCACCGTGCCTTGCTTGATCAGGTCCGCCAGCACGAGCCCGACGAGACGTTCGCTGTCTCCGTCGGCATAGTTGGTGGATGTGTCGATGATGTTGATCCCTGCGTGCAGAGCCTTGACGAGCGCATTGCGATGCTCCGGCTCTTCCGTATGGATGCGGTAGCAACCGAACCCAAGCTTGCCGGCGGTGAGCCCGGTGGAGCCGAACGCCGCATAGCCATGAGCCAATCCCTTGGGGGCTCCAGGCCGGTTCACCATCCGGACTGCATAGGCGCCGGTGCCGCCGGCTGTGGCATGGCCGGGAATGCGGTTCCCGACAAGGGTTGTCTGTCCCGACCTGGCGGCGCTTGTCGCGGCCTTGTCCGGGTCGGCCAAGGCCGTCGCCACGGCCTGCGGATCGGTGATCGGCGCCTGGCAGGAAAAGTTGTGGCAGATATAAAGAGCCGCACGACCCTGGACCAGGGTTTTCCCGCAGAGCAGCGGGTGGGTGGTTGCCGGCCCGCTTGGATCGTGATGGGCGATGATGCGATTGGGCAAATAGGGCCGGTTGACCGCTGCGCGCAGGGCTTCATAGTCCGGTGTCCCGGCGGTTCCGACTAGGGCCAGCTCCACCGGTCCTGTCAGCAACAGATCCATCACGGCCAGACTCTTGGCGAAGGCCCGGGGATAGCGGGCCGTCTGGCGGCCATAGGCCCGAATGGCCAGGGTCGCGGCCTCGCGAAAGTCCTGTCGGCCATAGTGAACGGAGAGGCGGGCCAGCGCCGACGCGGCCACGGCGTTGCCGCTGGGGATGGCTCCGTCCGGTCCCTCGCGGCTGCGCAGGAGCAGGGCTTCATGGGCCTTGGCCGTGGTGAAGAATCCGCCCCGCTCGGCATCCGAAAAGTCGGCCAGGATTCGCTCCGCCAGGCGAACGGCTTCGTGGAGGTAGCGTTCCGAGCCGCCGGCTTCGTAGAGGTCCACCAGCCCTTCAGCCAGATAGGCATAGTCTTCGAGATAGGCGGGCAGGTGCGCCTTTCCGGCCCGGCAGGTCCGGTAGAGGCCTCCGTCGGGACGGGACAGGGCGGACAGCAGAAAGTCGGCGGCTCGCTCGGCCGCCCGTAAGTAGCGGGGCGCAAGCAAGACCCTGGCTCCTTCGGCCATGGCGCTGATCATCATGCCGTTCCAGGCGGTGAGGATCTTGTCATCCAGGGCCGTCGGGATGCGCTTGCGCCTGGCCTCGTACACCAGCGGCTTCACCTGTTCGACCGTGCGGCGCAGTTCCTCCGGCTCGACGGCCAATTCTTTCGTCACGTCGTCCAGCGGCCGCAGGCGGTTGGGAATGCTGACTTGCTCCCAGTTTCCGCCGGGGGTGATGTCGTAATAGGCGCAGAAGCGCCGGGCCTCTTCTTGGTCGGGGAGAGCGGCTCGAATCTGTTCCGGCGTCCAGACGAAGAATTTGCCTTCCACCCCTTCCGAGTCCGCGTCGGTGGCCGAGTAGAAGCCTCCTTCCGGAGACGTCATTTCGCGGACAATGTAGTCCAGGGTCTCCGCCGCGATGCGCCGGTAGTCCTGGCTCTGCGTGGCCTGATAGGCCTCGACATAGGCGCGGGCCAGCAAGGCGTTGTCATAGAGCCTTTTCTCGAAGTGGGGCACCAGCCAACGTTCGTCGGTGGAGTAACGGGCGAAGCCGCCTCCGATCTGGTCGTACATCCCGCCGGCCGCCATTGCGTCCAGCGTCTTCCGCACCATGTGCAAGGTCTGCGGGTCTCCGGTCCGGCGGTGGCAGCGGAGCAACAGGGAGAGTCCGGTGGCGGGGGGGAACTTCGGCACGCCGCCGAACCCTCCGTAACGGGCGTCGAACTCCTCGGTGAACTGGGTGACGGCTGCGTCCAGCTCCGCCCGGCCCACGGCCATGGGCGCGCCTCCTTGCAAGGTCTGTTTCAGCCGCTCGGTCAACTGGGCCGCTTGTTGTCGCAAGGCGTCCGGGTCTTTCCGCCAGAACTCCGCGACTTTTTGCAGGACGGCGGGGAACCCGGGGCGGCCCCACTTGTCGGTCGGGGGGAAATAGGTGCCGGCGAAGAAGGGTTCCTGCTGCGGGGTTAGGAAGACGGTCATGGGCCAGCCGCCCTGGCCCTGGTTGAGCTGGAGGGTGGCCTGCATGTAAATTTCGTCCAGGTCCGGCCGTTCCTCTCGGTCCACTTTGATGCAGACGAAGTGTTCGTTCATGAGTGCGGCGATCCGCTCATCCTCGAAGGATTCCCGCTCCATCACGTGGCACCAGTGACAGGCGGAAGAGCCGATGGACAGGAGGATGGGGCGGTTCAGCTCGCGCGCCCGGCGCAGGGCTTCCTCTCCCCAGGGATGCCAGTCGACGGGATTGTGGGCATGCTGGAGCAGGTAGGGGCTGGTTTCATGGGCCAAACGGTTGGCCGGTCGCTCGCTCGATGACATGCGGCACGGTATCATCCGTCGACGAGGCGGGTCAATTGCTTGTGCGGGGCTCACAATAAAACGGCCCGTAGCCTCGGGGTGAGCCGGGCACGGGCCGTTCGATCGACAAAGATGGAGAGCAGAAGAATTAGTGACCCTTCTTCTCGTCCTTCTTCTCGCTCTTCTTCTCGTCCTTCTTCTCGTCCTTCTTCTCCGCCTTCTTTTCATCAGCCATCGCATTGCCGACGAACACCGGGGCGGTAAAGCCGCCGAGGAGCATGAGCGCAAACATCGCCATCAGAATCCGCTTCATGAGAGATCACCTCCTTCCATCAACGGTTTGTTGACCCGGACAGGAATCAAAACAGACGTTGAACCTAGACCAAAGTATCGAGGGTTGTCAACTACGATTTATCGGCTCCCGGACTACCGGCTTTCGCCGAGGCTCCGTTCGTAGAGCAGCACCTTCCACCCATCCTCTTCGCTCAGGAACTGGCCGACGATAGGCAGCATGCCGGTGCCGGGGACTTTGCCCGACTGGCCCATGCTGCCGTTCTTCAGCACCCACATCATTTCCCCCGGCGTTCGGACCTTGTTGAACGCCGGGTTCGTGAAGTTGCGCGGCTGGATCGGAAGCACCTTGGCGGCGCCTCCGTCGCCCTTGCCTTCCGACCCGTGGCATTGAAAACAGGTGCCGCGGCCAAGAAAGATCGCCTTGCCTTCGGCGAGGATCTCTGGGGTGGGGGCGAAGGGGGGCTTGTCCGCCTTGGCGGCCGGCAGTTCCGCAGCCGGGACCCGTGGAATTTTGATGTCGAACTCGCCGCCCGCCTGCCCATAGCCCGAGGGGTCGGCGGCCTGTGCGGCGGTGGACCAGAGAAGCAGGCTCCAGCTGACGGCAAGATACCAAGTCCGGCGCTTCATTCTTCCTCCTCGGTGCATAGATGACGTTCGCGATTGCCTGGGTGCGGCGTTCGTGGCGCGCAACGGGGCGGGAGTCTAGCACAGGGCGAAATGTCGAGGCAATCCTGTAGCCGGTCAAGCCCGATGCGCGGCCGGATTATGCTAGAATGCGGCCCACGTCGGCTCAGGCAGACAGGGGAGTCATGGCATTCGACGCGTCGAAACAGGCCAAGTTTCAAGCCCAAATGGCCAGGCGAATTGAGGAACTCAAGAGCAGGACGGAGTCCAGCCTCGATTTTGCCATGGACCACATGATGCAAGAGCGGGTGGACAGCTATTTCAAGGTCGAAGAGGGGCTGGAAGAGATCGACCGGACCCTGATGTTGATCGAGGCAGAACTGGCGCACATCCAGGAGCAGAGCGGGGCGTTCCGGCTCCAGTCCCGGCTGGAGTTCGTCGAAGACCGGTTCGAAGAGTTCGACAGCGAGATCCGGCAACGTCCGAGGCGTCGCCGCCGCCGGATCAATTTTGCCGACTTCTTCAAGGCGGCCGGCGGAGGCGGCGGTGAGATGCCGGCGGCCCGCGGGGAGATCGGAAGCCTGCCCGAAGCCTTTGCCGTCCTGGAGCTGGAGTACGGGAGTTCCATGACGCAGGTGACCGCCGCGTTCAGGCAGCGGGCCAAGCGGCTGCATCCCGATGCGCGCAAAGGGGATCGCAGCGCGGAGCCGGAGCTCCGCCGCATCATCGAGGCCTATCAATACCTCAAGGAGCATTTGAGTGTGTCCATGACGGAGCCGCCGCGCGAAGCATAAGCGGCCGACTCGTTCAGCGATGGGGCGCTATCCATGACCAAGCCCGGTCCGCACTACATAGCCGATCGTGACGCCTTGCAGGCGCTCTGCGTCCGCCTGCAGGAACATCCGCGGTTCGCCCTGGACACGGAGTTCGTGGGGGAGGACAGCTTCGTGCCCAGGCTGGAGCTCATTCAGGTGGCGGCGGGGGACGTCAGCGCCGTGATCGATTTTCCCGCCATTGGCTCGCTCGGCGATTTTGCGGCCCTGCTCAATGATCCCGGCATCGAGAAGGTGGTGCATGCGGGGCGGCAGGACCTGGAGCTGTTCTATGCGCATACGGGGCAGCTGCCGGCCTCGGTGTTCGACACGCAGTTGGCCGCGGCCATGGTCGGGTATGGGACGCAGGTGGCCTATGCGCAACTCGTCCACCGCATCGTCGGGGCCAGGCTGGACAAGTCCCACACCCTCTCGAACTGGAGTCAACGACCGCTGTCGCCAGAACAGATCGCCTATGCGCTCGACGATGTTCTGTACCTGCTGCAAGTCCATGAGCATCTCCACCAGCGTCTCCGGTCGTTGGGACGGTTGGATTGGGCGCAGGAAGAGTTCCGGCGTCTGGAAGCCAAGTTGATGGAGGCCTCGTCGGAGGCCGGGCTCCGCTACCAGCGGGTCCGCGGGTGGGACGGGTTGAAACCCAAGTCGGCGGCGGTGCTTCGGGAGTTGGTGAACTGGCGGGAAGGGGAGGCCAAGCGGCGGAACGTGCCGCGGGGGCGGGTTGTTCGGGACGAGGTCTTGTTGGAGCTGGCGCGTCGTACGCCTGCAACTCCGGCCGCCTTGCGGGCGACGCGCGGGCTCCATGCGTCGGAAGCGGAGAAGCGGGGAGAGGCGATGCTCGCCGCGATCAAGGCGGGGCTGGCCCTGTCCCCGTCGGAATGGCCGGAGATCCCGCGCGAGCGCAAGCCGGAGCCGGAGGCCGCTGGCTTGGTTGAGCTGCTCCAGGCCGTCTTGAAAGCCTGCGCGCTGGAGGCCGAAATCGCGCCCAGCCTGCTGGCCAGCGCCGCGGACC
Organism: Nitrospiraceae bacterium; assembly: GCA_005799365.1. Classification (GTDB taxonomy): domain Bacteria; phylum Nitrospirota; class Nitrospiria; order Nitrospirales; family Nitrospiraceae; genus SYGV01. Next base: position 16,839 of record SYGV01000011.1, on the reverse strand, counting down.
TGCAACAGTTGGCGGAGGCCAAGGGGCGTCGCGAATCGGTGGATGTGCCGGTTCTACAGGGCTGGCGGCGGGCGCTGGCCGGCGAGACCCTGCTCAAGGTGCTGGATGGAGCGGTGAAGGTTCGCGTGGAGCCGCAGAGCGGGAGGCTCCGGTTGGAGGCGATTGACCCGGCCGGCTAGAGCAGTTGTTTGATGGTCTCGGCCGGCCGCGCCAGCATCGCGCGCGTGCCCTTGATGACCAATGGTCGTTGGATCAGGTCCGGGTGCTTGAGCATCAGGTCGATCAATGCGGCTTCCGCAATCTGTTTTTTCGCCAGCCCTAACTCCTTATAGATGCCCTCCTTGGTCCGCAGCACGTCTTTGGCCGAAAGCCCGGCCTTCTTCAGCACCTCCTGCAACGTTGCTTTGGTGAAGGGGGTCTCGTAATAGTTCACGGCCTCATAGGGCTGCCCGCTCGCGGCGAGGAGCTTGACCGCCTCCCGGCAGGTGCTGCAGGTGGGTTTCTGATAAATCGTGATCTTCATAGGGCCGATCTCCCTTGCTTCGGTCTCTTGACCTGCTTTTTCGGTACGTGATAGATGAACCCCTGGCAAGGGCGAGAGTCCGACGCTCGAACGCCGCCTGCCTCGTGTGCCAGCCCATATCGTGGAGCAAGCCTATGCCGACAGCCGGAACCAGTTCAAGCGGGAGTTTTGCCGTCGCCCAGCCGGGCCGACGGACCCTCAAGGATTTGCGGACGAAACGCAAGGGGCAGCCGGTGTTCGTGGTCGGACATGTTCCCGAACGCAAGGGCCAGGAGGCGGTCTTTGAACTCTTCAACGTCCGCCTGGCGGTGGTGAAGTTTCCCGACGGGGTGCTCCTGGGGTTCGATCCGACCGAGCTGCTGCTGCCCACGGAGATCGACGAGGCCGGCGTGGCCTACTTCGAAATTCGGCCTTGTCGGCAATGTGAACAGCTGTTTTCCTTGACGCACGATGAGGCGCAAGCGGACGAGGAGCCCACGGCCTGTCCCGCTTGTTCTGCCTAGCCCGCTCAGTCCACGAGCGGGCCGAAATCCAACGCCTTCTTGATCAGACAATCTCCCGCAGCGCCCTGCAACGGCATCGGCAGCATGCCCGCATCCAGTACGCGAACGGACACGATCCGATAGCCCTCCTGGTTCTTCCAGGCCTCGATTTTCAAGGCATGACAGACTTCCAGTTTCCGCCAGATCAGATTATCCAGAATCGGATCGGTTGGGATCAGCGCTGCCTCCACGGGCGGCCCCCCGTCGGACACTTGCGCGGTCACTTGCTTCTTGTCTTTGGAGGCCTTGGTGACTACGGCAAAAACGGTCAGCGGGTCCTGTTGCGGCAGAGCCGCCGCGGCCGAGAGGGAGAAGGCGGCGGCAGCTATCATTCCAATCCCCCATCCATGCAGTTTCATCACTCGGTGCCCTTTCGCTCCTTGGTGATGGGGGCCGGCATTGCGGCCGCAGGTCCGGCTGCCGGCGGTGCGGCCGGGCCTCCATGGCCGATCGCGCTGGTGCCGACCATCCTGGCCGGTGCTCCGGGCGGGAGCGCGACAGAAGTGCCCGGAGGATCGGGCAATGCCTGCTCTGTCCCCCTGCGCAGCCACAGGATCAGGCCTGCCAGTACTGCAAGCCCTCCGGCGAGTAAGACGATGCGCAATGAACGAGTCATGAATCCTGCTCTGCGGTAGGCGTCCTGTCGGCGGCGCTCCGGTGCTCCCATGAGCCTACCGAGTCAGTATGCCAAGCCGAACTCAGCATTGCAAGGTGGCGGCAGGGCAGGCGGCGGAAAGGGAATGGGTTCTTGACGGGTACGATGGCGGACTCTATGCTTTACGCAGAGAGGAGGTGCCGATATGCCGCATGACTTCATGCTCGGCCTCGCAGGGGTGCCGGCCGCCAAGTCCGCCGTCAGTGATGTGGACGGTCAGCGGGGGATTTTGGAATACCGGGGCATTCGCGTCGAAGAACTGTGCGGCAGGTCCTCCTTTCTGGAGACCGCATGGTTGCTGCTCTTTGGCCGTCTCCCAAGCCAGTCGGAGCTCGAGCGGTTTGTCCGCGATGTGACGCTCCACCGACGGATCAAATATCGCATCGTGGAATTGCTCAAGTGCTTGCCGGAGCAGGGCCATCCGATGGATGCGCTGCAGGCTGGCGTGGCGGCGCTGGGCATGTATTATCCTGGCCGCAACGTTGCGGATGCCGACAACAATTATTGGTCGGCCGTGCGGCTGATCGCCAAGCTCCCCACGATCGTCGCGGCCTATGCCCGGCTGCGGAGAGGCGACGACGCTCTGCCGCCGCGCGACGATTTAAGCTTTGCCGAGAATTTTCTCTACATGCTCACGGAGCGCGTTCCCGACAAGGCTTTGAGTCGGACCCTGGACGTCTGCCTGATCCTGCACGCCGAGCACACGATGAACGCTTCCACCTTTGCCGGGATCGTGACGGCTTCGACCCTGGCCGATCCCTACACAGTCGTGGCCTCGTCCATCGGCGCGCTTAAGGGACCACTGCACGGGGGAGCGAACGAAGAAGTCGTGCAGATGCTGCGCGAGATCGGCTCGCCGGCGCAGGTCACGCCCTATGTGCAGGGCGCGTTGGCCGCAAAACGGAAAATCATGGGGCTGGGGCACCGGGTCTACAAGGTCAAGGATCCGCGCGCCACCGTGTTGCAAGGGCTGTGCGAGCAGGTCTTCCGGGAATGCGGACCCTCGCCCCTCTACGCAGTGGCGGTGGAGGTGGAGCGGGTGTCGGCGGAGCTTCTGGCCGGGAAGCCCATTTATCCCAACGTGGACTTCTACTCCGGGATCGTCTACGACAAGATGGGCATCGAGGCAGATTGCTTTACGCCGATCTTTGCGATGGCCCGTGTGGCCGGATGGCTGGCCCATTGGTTCGAGCAGCTTCGCGAGAACAAGTTATACCGTCCGGACCAAATCTACGAAGGCGAACACAACCGCCCCTATGTCCCGCTGAGCCAACGCTAGCCTGCATGGATGGTGCGGACTGGCCGGCTGTCCATGCCTGTCGGACTCTTTATCCCACTACGGCCCCAGAAACCTTCCGGCTTGCGAGCTGAAAGCTAACATGGTAGATGGTACAAAAACTCCCGGCTGGCATCACGAACGCATTCAACTTCTTCGACGGGATGGACGGGCTAGCGGCCTGCATGGCCATGGTGATGGCCTTCTTCATGGGCATCGTAACCTATGAGACAAACAGCCGGGCCTGGCTGGCTGTGGCGGTCATCGGATCCTGCCTGGGGTGCTTCTTCTACAATTTCAGGCTCGGTAGGGGGCTAGCCCTGATCATGATCGCCATTGTGGAACATTATGCCTGGTGTGAGAACGAACCGTAGTTGAACAGCCGACGAGGAGCGCAACTCTATGGTACCGACGGTGGAGTGGAAGGAGGGGGCCGTCCGGCTCCTGGACCAGTCTCAGCTTCCGGAGAAGGTCGTTTTCCTGGATTGTCGCGATTACCAGACAGTCGCCAGGGCGATTCGGGAGTTGCTGGTGCGGGGGGCGCCGGCCATCGGTGTGACGGCTGCGATGGGCGTCGCACTGGGGTCTAATTCATTGAAATCAAGTCAGTTCGACGAATTCTCTAAAGAAGTTCATGAGATTTGTGATGCTCTGGCTGCGACGCGGCCGACAGCGGTAAATTTGTTCTGGGCCATTGAGCGGATGAAGCGGGCCCTGGCCGAGAGCCGGCAGTTGCCGGTGGAGGCCATCAAGCGGCGGCTGGTGGACGAATCGCAGCGCATTCTCGATGAAGACATCGCGATGAACAAGACCATGGGACGTTACGGGGCGGTGCTGGTTCAGGACGGCCAGACGATCTTGACCCACTGCAACGCCGGAGCTCTGGCGACGGCCGGCTATGGGACGGCCTTGGGGGTGGTCCGGGCTGCCTGGGAACAGGGAAAAAAGATCCGGGTCTTGGCCGACGAGACGAGGCCCGTGCTGCAAGGAGCCAGGTTGACGGCCTGGGAGTTGATGCAGGACGGCATCCCCGTCACGCTGATTACGGACAATATGGCCGGGGCATTGATGCGGCAGGGGCTGGTGCACCTCTGTGTCGTGGGGGCGGATCGGATCGCGGCCAACGGGGATGTAGCCAACAAGATCGGGACTTACTCGGTGGCGGTGCTGGCCAAGGCGCACGGCATTCCCTTTTATGTCGCCGCTCCCTATTCGACCATCGATCTGAACACGCCGTCGGGCGAACAGATTCCCATCGAGCAGCGACAGCCGGGGGAGGTCACGTCGATTTGCGGCAAGGCGGTCGTGGCGCCGGTCGGCGTTCCGGTGCTGAACCCGGCCTTTGACGTGACGCCGGCCGCCTACATCACCGCGATCATCACGGAACGAGGCGTGTTCAAGCCGGGAGAACTGGCCGAACGGTTTCGCACGTAGCGGAGGTTGCAACCGGCCCCTGCTTCGACTAGAATGCCGCGCGGCGCATCTTTTCACCTTAATTATGGAGAAAGTGACGGACGATGAGCGAACGGACGTTGGCGATCATCAAGCCCGATGCGGTCAAGAAGCAGGTCATCGGGGACATCATCAAACGGTATGAAGCGGCGAATCTGCACCCGGTAGCCATCCGGATGATGCAGCTTACGAAGACGGCTGCCGAGGGATTCTACGCGGTGCACAAGCAGCGGCCGTTTTTCAACAGTCTCACGGCCTTCATGTCCTCGGGCCCCGTCGTGGTCCTGGCGCTGGCCGGAGACAACGCCATCAAGCGGCATCGCGAGCTGATGGGCGCGACGGACCCGGCCAAGGCCGAGCCCGGGACGCTCCGGGCCGTGCACGGGACCAACATCGAATTCAATGCGGTCCACGGGTCCGATTCCGCGGACACCGCTCGCTTCGAGATCGGCTACTTCTTTCCTGAAATGGACTTGGTCGCCCGATAAGTCGCGCCACGTCGACGCGATGGGAATCGAGAGGCTCCTCTCGATTCTCCCAATCCAGCCGGTGCGCGTTCCTTCCTGCGGAAGCATGAAACGGCCAGCCTACCAGTGGAGCGACCTTCCTGTTGCCGGCCGGCTAGCCCTACTGGGGCTGGCTTGTGTCTTGCTCTGGGCCGGCTGCGCTGGCCCCCGGGTCTCCGTCCCGCCCCGCGCGCCGGCTCCTTCTGAACCAAGCCTTGAGATCCAGCGTCGGCTCCTCCTGGATGCGCAGGAGCTCCACCATCAAGGCCGGAGCCAGGCGGCGGTGCAACTCCTGGAGCGGTGGTTGCGGACATACCCTCGTTCGCCGCTGGCTCGGGAGGCCCATTGGTGGCTGGGCCGTTCCTACGAACAGGCCGGCGATCTTGGCGCGGCCCTGGTTCAGTATCGAAGCGTCGTGCAGGTCGGCGGGAACAGCGAACTGGTGGTTGCGGCGCGTAGCCGTATCGCTGGGTTGGAACGGCCTGCCGCCGGCCTGCCGCGTCTTGCCGGGAAGCAGATGGCTCTCGGTCTGTCCACGCAACGCCTCCCGCAGCCGTCTCTGTTGGAGGGCTGGCTACGTTCATTGGCCAAGGCAGGGGTCACCACGTTGGTGTTGGAGGCGGGCCCAGAGGAGGCCAGGAGCCAAAAGTCAGGAGGCGCGCCGGCCGGAGTGTATTTCCGAACGGACTGGGCCTTGACCGTCCAGGATACGATCGGGCAACTGGTCCCCTTGGCCCATCGGCAGGGGATGGCGGTCTATGTCACGGTCAACCCCTGGCGGATGGCCTGGGTGGACCCGGCGCTCGGATGGCAAGCCCAGGCATACGATGCCGCCGCCGGCCAATTCAGGCCATCCCTATTTTTGGACCTCTTCCATCCGTCGTTTCAGGAGTACCTCGTCGGATTAGTGACGGATCTGTCCGGTTCCGGCGCGGACGGGGTCCTGTTCCGCGCGCCGCCCGGAACCGACCCGGGCGAGCGACTCAGCCGCTTTGCGCGGGAAGCGGTCGAGCGGGACTTTGGAATCAGGCTCGCTCCCGAATCCTTGAGGGGCAATCAGCGGAGTTATGCGCCTGAAGTCTGGCGCTGGCTGGGCTGGGAGTCCCGTCAGTCGGTGAAAGTGCTGGACCGGCTGGCGCAAGCGGTGCGCAAGCGATCCGCCACGATGCAGGTCGGACTGGAGGTGCATGAGGAAACGGTCACGGAGCCGGTGGCCGCCCTGGTCCGTTACCGGGAAGATGTCCTGGAAGCCAATCAGGGCGCATGGGATTTTTATGTGATCATGCCGAGGCCGTCACCCTTCCTGGGGCAGGGGAAGGGCCAGACCGGAGTCGCGACGAAGGCGGTTGCGTTGCTCGGGGATCGGCGTCCGATCTGGATGGAGACTCGGCTGCAGGGCGGCGATCTCATGAAGCTGGACGAGCGGCTGCCCGCGGCGATCGCACAGGCCGGGCTTCCGCCGGGCATCGGTCTCTGGTACGTGATGCCGGCTGACCCTGTTCCTTGACAAACCCTACCTCCTGCACTACGATCCCCGAACCGTTTTGCGAGATGAACCGCGCGCCGCTGGCCGCGCCCTACGACCCAATTGCTACTGAGGAGCCCTTTGCCAGGCAACTACACAGCCTGGATGTTCGAAACGACGACAATAGGTTTCGCAGGGTGGTCAAAAAGGCCGTCCAGCGCGGGGCAGCAGTTTTCGGTTGTCGGTGTTCAGTCGTCGGTTCCGGAAACTGAGAACGGAATACTGATAGCTGACAACTCTTGGAAAATGACGCGAGAGCAAAGCGGGCGGACTTTTTCAACATCCTGTAAGGGGAGAGCATGGAGCCCAACGATCTGCGGTACCACGAGGAACATGAATGGATCCGGGTGCAAGGCAAGCAGGCCACCCTGGGCATCAGCAATTTCGCCCAAGATGCGCTGGGGGATATCGTCTTCATCGATCTGCCGAAGCCGGGGACTGCGGTCACGGTGGGGCAGCAGATCGGCGAAGTGGAATCCACCAAGACGACCTCCAGCATCTACACCCCTGTGAGCGGCACCATCGCCACGATCAACGGCGACCTCAAAGACCATCCCGAAGCGGTCAACGCCGATCCCTACGGCAAGGGGTGGATGACGGTGATCGAGCTGTCCGATCCCGCGCAAGTGGACAAGCTCATGACCGCCGCACAGTACGAGACCTTCCTCGCCTCTCAGAAAAAGTAGCACCGACTGACAGCATGACGGACCGGACACACATCGCGATCCTGGGCGCGGGGCCAGGCGGGTACGTGGCGGCGATCCGAGCCGCCCAGCTCGGGGCGCAGGTGACGGTCGTGGAGAACCAGGCCTTGGGGGGCGTGTGCCTGAACTGGGGCTGCATTCCCAGTAAAGCGCTGCTCGCCGTCGTGGAGTTGGGGGACAAGGCCAAGAAGGCGGCGGACGTCGGCCTGCAACTTGGCGGAGGCGTGACCTACGACCTTGCCCGCATGGTGGCGAGAAAAAATAAGGTCGTGGAAGGGTTGGTCAAGGGCATCGCCACCCTGTTCAAAACCTGGGGCGTCGAACACATAGCCGGAACCGGCGAGCTGTTGGATGCGCGAACGTTGTTGGTGAAAAAGCCGGACGGGACCGAGACCAGGGTGCAGGCGGACGCGGTGATCGTGGCCACCGGCTCTTCCTGGCCCAACCTGCCGCTGTTCCCCATCGACGGGCGGCAGGTCATCACCAGCAAGGAGGCCCTGGATCAAGCGACGGTTCCGGCCCGCCTCCTGATCGTCGGCGGCGGCGTCGAAGGCTGCGAGTTCGCGGCGCTCTATGGCGGGCTGGGAGCCAAGGTGACGGTCGTCGAGTTGATGGCCTGTCTCCTGCCGCTCGAAGATGAAGAGATTTCCTCCTTCATGGAACGGGAGCTCAAAAAACGAGGGGTAGAGGTGCGCACCGGGACGACGGTCGAGCGGGTCGAGCGGGAAGCCGGTGCCGTGACGGCCCTGCTCAAGGACGGGAGCAGGCTGACTGGGGACAAGCTGCTCGTCTCGGTGGGGCGCGGCTTCAACACGAAGGGCATCGGTCTCGAAACCGTCGGCGTCCAGCTCGGTCGGAGGGGCGAGATCCTGGTCGACGACCGGATGGAGACCAATGTCAAGGGCGTCTATGCGATCGGCGACGTGGTCGGGAAGGCCATGCTGGCCCATGTTGCTTCCGCGCAGGGGAAAGTGGCGGCGGCCAATATCATGGGCCGTCCGGAAACGATCTCCTATGACGTGGTGCCGGCCGGCATTTTCACCCTGCCGGAGATCGGCCGGGTGGGACTGACCGAGCAGCAAGCCAAAGAACGGTGCGCCCAACAGGGAGGCAATCCTGAACAGGACGTGAAAGTGGGACGGTTCCGGTATCTGGGATTGGGCAAGGCGCAGGCCACGGGGGATGCCACGGGCCTGTTCAAAGTCATCGCCGATGGGAAGACGGGAACAGTGCTGGGGACCCACATCGTCGGAGCCCATGCGGCCGACCTCGTCCATGAAGCGGCCCTGGCCATGCAGGCCGGGGCGACCGTATCCGCGATGGCCAACATGGTTCACGCCCATCCGACCCTGGCCGAGGGTCTGATGGAAGCGGCGGAGGACGTCGCGGGCATGGCGATCCATCAGGCGAGAAAACGAATGTCGTAAAGTCTGAAAGTCAGCAAGTCGTCAAGTCTTGAAACCTTCAACTTGTTGACCTTCTGACTTGATGGACTATGGTGCAGTCGCTGCTGATCAGGCTGGCCATGCTGGCTGCGGCGGTCGCTCTGGTGTTCTGGATTGGCTGGCCGATGCCGGATGAGTCGGGGCCGGAGGATGGGGATGGGCCAACTCCCGCTCCGATGCCCAGAGCGGAGCCTGTCCGGGACAGCGCAATAGGTAGGAGCACGATTCAACCGGGAGCGAGTGGGCCCAAGGCCGGCGGAACGACCGACGCGTCTCAGAAATTGGATTTGAACAGGGCGACCACCGGCGAGCTGGAACAGTTGCCGGGCGTCGGGCCGGTGCTGGCCCGGCGTATTGTAGAATGGCGGCGTGAGCGGGGACCGTTCAAGAGGGTGGACGAATTGAATCACGTCAAAGGCATCGGGGAGAAGAAACTGCAGCAGATCAGGCTGTTGGTGACGGTCGGTCCATCCAATGCGCCGCTTGCCGGTGCGACGCCTGCGCCAAAACTCAGACAGGAAGCGGCCCCACTGGCCGAAGATCAGGCGGGACAATGAGCGAACTGACCAGGCAACTCGATCTGATTCTCCGCGGGGCCGTGGAGGTCATTCAACAGAGCGAGTTGGAGTCCAAGCTCACCCGCTCGCTGAAAGAAAAACGGCCCTTGCGCGTGAAGGCCGGGTTCGACCCGACCGCGCCGGACCTGCACCTGGGCCACACGGTCCTAATCCACAAGCTGAAACACTTCCAGGACCTGGGCCACAAGGTGCTCTTCCTGATCGGCGATTTCACCGGCATGATCGGGGACCCGAGCGGCGTGTCCGAGACCCGCGTGGCGCTCACCAAGGAGAAAGTCCAGGAGAACGCGAGAACCTATCAGGAGCAAATTTTCAAGATCCTCGATCCGGCGAAGACGGAGATCGTCTTCAACAGCCACTGGATGAGCCGGATGACGGCGGACCAGTTGATCCAGCTCAGCGCCCATTACAACGTGGCGCGGATGCTGGAGCGGGAGGACTTTCACACGCGGTATCACGAGCAGAAACCGATCAGTATCCATGAGTTCCTCTATCCCTTGATCCAGGGCTACGACTCGGTGGAGCTCAAGGCCGACGTGGAGCTGGGCGGGACCGATCAGAAATTTAACCTGCTCGTCGGGCGCGATTTGCAGCGGGACTACAAGCAGGAGGCGCAAGTCGTGCTCACGATGCCCTTGCTGGAGGGGACCGACGGGGTCCGCAAGATGAGCAAGAGCTTCGGGAACTACATCGCGATCAGGGATGTCCCCAACGACATGTTCGGCAAGCTCATGTCCATCAGCGATCAACTGATGTTCTGGTACTATGAGTTGCTGACGACGGAGAATCTGGAGCAGGTCAAATCGGCCCATCCGATGCAGGCCAAGCAAAAACTGGCGGAACTGATCGTCGCCCGGTACCACGGGGCCGACGCGGCGGCCGGCGCCAAGCAGGAGTTTACCCACCGGTTCAGCGAGAAGGAATTTCCGGATGAACCGGATGCGAGGGTGACGTTGACCGCTGCCGATGTGGCCGATCCGGCTGCGCCGGCCATCGGGCTGGTGGACCTGGTGGCCAGGACCAAGCTGGTGCCCAGCAAGAGCGAAGCCAGACGGCTGATCATCCAGGGCGGGGTGGAGATGGATGAGCAGAAGCAGACCGACCCGAACGCCTCTGTCCGGTTGGCCGCCGGGCGGCAATACCGGTTCCGCATCGGCCGCAGAAAATTCGCCATTGTGGAGTTCAAGCGGCCTTGACTTGATGTCGTCTACAGCGTAGGATTCGATCATCTTCATCGAGCAGGAAAAAAAAGATAATGGGCCGCGTCCATTTCCCTGGTCCAGCCGTTCAAGACCCGTGGTGTAGGCTGCGAGCGTCGGTGACGAGATTGTCAGTGCCTGTTATCGAGCAGAGAAAAGGGCGGGAGTAGCTCAGTGGTAGAGTCCTAGCTTCCCAAGCTAGTTGTCGCGGGTTCAAATCCCGTCTCCCGCTCCAAACCTTGCTTTGCTGTGTACCACCGGCCTGTTTTTTGCGTTGTATCGTATTTGTGGCTGGCGGAAAACTGCCTCCCGTGCTTCTGAGCTTCAAGTGACCAACAGGGCGTAGGTCAGAACTTCGTTTGACCGCCGCCTTCGGTCAGATCGCGGCGGATCGTCCCTTCGCCTCCGGCAGGCTTAGATTCTTCGCTTGCATGACCCGTCGGTTTATTATTGTCTTAGCGTCACTGATGCCTATAAAGAAGCACGGCACGTGTTTCTTGGCCGACGTTCTTCCATCCTTCATGTCCGTTGCATGGCGCCGGGATTGATGCCAGCCGAACGGAGGCCGATTGTGACCGCGCCGGTTCGACTCCTCACGGGACTGTTGCTCCTTCTGCTCGCCGGTTTCGCCACCCCCTTGGGCGATGCGGCTGGAAGAGGCGATCTGCAAGCTGTTTGGAACATGACGCCCCTCGAACCGAACTAACCTGCCTGCTTGCCTCAGTTCCCCGTGGGGGAGCGATGACAGCTCTGACGCCGCCACGTCTGCACACTGCACGTACTCCCTTGCCGTTAGCCTTGAGGAACGGTCCGCTTCTCCTGTCGGCTGAAGCCCGGATGCGTACGGACCTAGGCGAATATCAGATGGGGAACGGGAATACGCGGGAGGATGCGGTCGGTCTGGCGATGGAACCGTCGAAGCGGAATGTGCCGGGTGACGAGGGCGCTAGACCGCTTTCTTGACCAATCCGGTGCGCAAGCAGCGGGTGCAGACGCGGATATGCTTGGTCGCGCCCTCCACCACCGCCTTGACCCGTTGGAGATTGGGCGCGAAGATGCGCTTGGTTTTGTTGTTGGCATGGCTCACGTTATGGCCGGATTGATGCTTCTTGCCGCAGAGGTCGCATGAAAAAGCCACGGTTCGAACTCCTTCCCTCACGAGACGGTCAAAATTGTCTGTACAGGGGGCGTATGCTACCATACGGGCGTCTTGTCTGACAAGCCTACTTTGGTGCCGTCTGTCTGCATGGAGCGACTGCAGCACATTGTGCAGCGCTTGGCCCGTCCCATTGACTTCGCCAGCCGCGATGCCTACGCGCATCTCTCGACGGTCAAAGGCCTCGGCCCGTTCATGTCACGCCAGGTCGTCGAGGCCTTGGCCGAAGGCGTCTACTCGGCCGCCGTCGAAACCGATTTGCTGACGATCCGCCAGCTCTTCGCCGATTACGACCAGATTCCCGATCAGGCTGAGCGCAAGCGCCGGCTGGCAAGAGCGCAGGCGATCCTGAGCCGGCTGCGTTCGATGGACATAGACGCGAAGGACGAAGCGCGGGGCGCGGGGCAGGGGCAGCCCCCTCCTCGCATTCCGAGTTCCGGCCCCGGTGCTTCCGATCTGTGGAATCTTCCGATCCAGTTTGCTCGGGGCGTCGGGCCCAAGCGGACGCCGTTGCTGGAGCGGCTGGGGATCACGACGGTCGAAGATGCCCTCTGGTTCCTGCCCTGGCGCTATGAGGACCGGTCGGTCGTGACCCCCATCGGGCAACTGGCGCCGGGCAAGCTGGCGACCGTCTGCGGGATCGTGCGCAGTAGCGAACTCAAGCGCGCCGCCAGGCGTCGTCTCTCCATCCTGAAGGTGACGGTGGAGGACGCAACCGGTTCGGTGCAGGCGGTCTTCTTCAACCAACCCTATTTGGAAACCCAGTTAAAGTCGGAGGCGCGCGTGATGTTGAGCGGCATGGTGTCGGCAGGCCGAAAAGGATGGGCCGATCTCGGTCTGGAGTCTCCCCAATACGAGGTCTTGGGGGAGGAACAGGATACGCCGTTGCACGTCGGCCGGATCGTGCCGATCTACCATGAGACCAAGGGCCTCACGTCCCGCCAGTTCCGGACGATCGTCAAGGGCTTGTTGGAGCAATATGTGCCGGACATGGAAGACATCGTGCCGGCCCCATTGCTGACGAAGCTGCGCCTTCCGCCGATCCACCGCGCGATTCCCGATCTCCATTTCCCCCCCGTGCCGGGCTGTCAGGCAGGCCAGAGTGCGATGGACTTGCTCGATCGCGGGACCACGCCGGCCCACCGGCGGCTGGCGTTCGAGGAATTTTTCGTGCTGGAGCTAGCCCTGGCTATGCGTCAACGGACGGTCAAGGAAGAGGTGAAAGGCATCCGGTTCAATACCGGCACGCAACTGGCAGCCAAGCTCCGGACCCTCTTGCCGTTTCAACTGACGACGGCTCAGGAGCGGGTGTTGGGCGAGATCCAGCGGGATATGGCATCGTTGCGGCCGATGAATCGGTTGATCCAGGGCGATGTGGGCTTCGGCAAGACGATCGTCGGGCTGATCGCGATGGTCATTGCCTGCGGGTCCGGCTACCAGGCGGCCCTCATGGTGCCGACCGAAATTCTGGCGGAGCAGCATTACCTCAACCTGCGTCCGCTCCTGGATGAGCTTGGGCTGACGGTGGTGCTGCTCAAGAGCGGGGGGACGGCCAAGGCGAAAGCGGCGACGCTCGCACGGATCGAAAGCGGCGCGGCCCATGTCGTGATCGGCACCCATGCGCTGATCCAGAAGGGCGTCCGATTCGCGCGGCTGGGGCTGACGGTGATCGACGAGCAGCACAAGTTCGGAGTGCTTCAACGGAAGACCTTGCTGGGGAAGGGCTATCACCCGGATGTGCTGGTCATGACCGCCACGCCGATCCCCAGAACCTTGGCCATGACCGTCTATGGGGATTTGGATATTTCGGTGATCGACGCATTGCCGCCGGGGCGTCGCCCGGTCCGGACCTGGCTGTTCAACGAATCCCAGCGTCGCCGGGCCTATCAGGTGGTGCACGATGAAGTGCGGGCCGGCCGGCAAGGTTATATCGTCTATCCCTTGGTGGAGGAGTCGGAAAAGGTTGATCTGCAGGCGGCGATCCAGGCGGCCGAGCAACTTCAGGCCAAGGAATTTCGGTACGCTCGCGTAGGGCTCCTGCATGGGCGCTTGAAGGCCGACGAAAAGGAACGGGCGATGGCGGCCTTCAAGGCCGGCACAATACAGATTCTCGTGGCGACCACGGTCGTGGAGGTGGGGGTGGACGTGCCGAATGCGACTGTGATACTCGTGGAACATGCTGAGCGGTTTGGGCTGGCGCAACTGCATCAGCTGCGGGGCCGGGTGGGGCGGGGCGCGATCCAGTCCTCCTGTCTGCTCCTGGCTTCAGGGCGGGGAGCCGCAGGGAACCGTGAGGAGCAGAGTCGGCAGCCAGCGGTTCGATCCGGGATCCAAAGGGGAGCCGGAGCCAGCCCTTCGCGCCAACGCCTGGAGGCCTTGGTCAACTCGACCGATGGCTTTGTCATTGCGGAAGAAGACCTCCGCATCCGGGGGCCGGGGGAGTTTTTCGGTGTGCGCCAGTGGGGGGTGCCCGAATTACGGGTGGCCAATCTCATCCGGGACGGGGTCTTACTCGAATCGGCAAGGCAGGAAGCGTTTGCGTTGCTGGCGTCGGACCCGCATCTGTCCGAGCCACGCCACCGAACGTTGCGGGCCGTGATGCTGCGGCGTTGGAAGGACAAGCTGGACCTCGGGTCCGTCAGCTGACCCGTGTGGGGAGGGGCCTATGGGGTTGCTGCAACGAGTCAAACAGGACTTGAAGGCCGGCTGGGCGAGCCTGCGCTATGGGGTGGCGCAGGCGACCAACCGCGCGATGGTGGAAACGGAATTGTTGCAGTTGCGCCGGGAGTTGCGCAAACTGGACGGCCGGTTCGGCGACCTGTCCCGCGACATCGGCGAGCGCGCCGTGGAGCTGCAGGAACGGAACGTGATGACGGAACAGATCCTCTCCGATTTCGAAATCGTGCGCGGCGCGGAACAGGCCCGGGAGCTGAAACTCCAACGAGCCAAGTTGCTGGCCGAAATGGAAGATGCCAAAGCCCAGTCCTGACCCTCTTCAACCGTCTCCCGCCGCTCATTCATTCCGCAGAAGGCCCCGTCATGGTCCTGGCCGGGATTGACATCGGAACCCTGACCTGCCGGCTCTTGATTGCCGAGTGGCAGTCTGGCCGGCCGCTCGTCGAGGTGCATTCCGATCGGCGGGTCCTGAGATTGGGCGAGGGGTTGGATCACAGCCGCAAACTGAGTCCGGCCGCCGTGCAGCGCGTGATCGAGGTCTTGCGCGAATGGAAGGGGCAGGTGACGACGCACCGGGCCGAAGCGGTGGCCGTGGTGGCAACCAGCGCGGTCCGGGAGGCGAGCAATCGGGAGGCCGTTCTCGATCTGGTGCGGCGCGAAACCGGTTTTACGGTCGAGATCATCAGCGGAGAAGAGGAAGCCCGCCGGACCCTGCTCGGCATCCGGTCCGGCCTGCCCGTCGGAGTCGCGAAGATGCTCGGGCTGGATATCGGCGGCGGCAGTACGGAATTCATCCTGGATCAGCCCGGCAGAACACCGATCGTCTGTTCCAAGGAAATCGGCGTGGTGCGGCTCACCGAGCGGCTTTTGCTCCACGATCCGCCGACGGTCGACGAGTTGCAGGCAGCCAGGGACCTTGTCCAACAGATCGCACAAGACGCTCGCCTCACGCTCGGCGACCTGGCCGGTGCGACCTTTGTCGGCACGGCCGGCACGATCACGACGCTGGCCGCCATGGCCCAGAAGCTGCCGGCCTACGTGGGATCGCGGATCCACAACTATCGGCTGGAACTGGAGACGATCAAGGGACTTGAGACGGATATCCTGAGCCACACGAAGGCGCAGCGCGAAGGGCTGTTGGGGCTGGAACTGGGGCGTGAGGATGTGATTGTGGCCGGGACGATAATTTTGCGCGGGGTCATGGAGACCCTGGGCTTCCGAACTTGCCTGGTCAGCGACCTGGGTCTGCGCGAGGGGGTTCTGTTGGACCTGGCGGCGCAGCTTAGCAGAAGCTCATAGCTCTCAGCGATCAGCATTCAGTTTGAGATAGAGTTTTGTGTTGCGGCTGAACGCTGATGGCTGATTGCCGACGGCTTCTTTTATCGTTGTGAATACCAGCGAAAGCCTTTCGTCTCTTGGAACGTCGGGCGCGGCGCGGCGCCTGGTTTTTCCACCAACAGCACTTTGAAATCCCACAGTCCGAACCAGGCCGGGTCGATCACCTCATGGTAGTGGCACCCCATCAGCTTGGGCAGCATGTCTCCGAGGGCCTTGCTCAACTCGGCTTCGGTATAGGCCCGGATGGAAAAGGGTTTCCCCTGAGCCTGGCAGAAACGCTGGATCGTGTAGGCGGCGCCGGTGCAGAGCAGGCGGGTATCAGGTCGGATGACGAAGAACTGGGGCAGGGCCAAGTACTGTTCCTGGAACCCCAGCCATTTGGCCGTATGGCGCAGGTGCTGGTACTGCACCTCATATTCCGTATGGCCGGGCAGCTTGACCGGGGCCGGCCAGCCCTGTTCGATGCCGAACTCGATGAGGATGGCCCGTCCGCCAGGCTTCAAGACCCGCCAGAGTTCCGCGAGAAACCGGATCGGGCCGAGGTTGAACATCACTTCATCGGGGAGGTCCGGCTCGAGCGGTAAGCGGATGCGCCTGATCCAATCCAGGGCCTCCTGATGCAGGGGGGTGTCGCCCCTGCCTGTTTCGATCTCCCGTTTGGCGAGCTGCACCGGGGTCATGTCGGCGAGGTTTTCGTTGTCGATGACCAAGTCCACGCTGTTGTTGCGAAAGGGGAGCCATTCGGCATTGGCCTGGGTGCCGCCGCACCGCCACCCGGCTTCGCCGGCCAGCTTCAGTTGGGAAGGGAGGAAGGGGCGGGTGATATCCAGAAACGTATAGAGAACGCCCTGTTTTTCGACCGGCGACAGTTCAGCCGCGACTTCGCGGGAGACATACCCGAGCCCCCCGCCGACCTCCACGACCAGCTTCGGTTTAGGCGACCACCAGCCGAGACGGCGCAGATGCTTGGCCAGGAGCCGTCCATAGGTCAGGCCTTGCAATGCCTCGCTGGGCTCACGAAACAGGTGGGACACGGTTGTCTCGATCTGGTCGAAGTGCCCTTCCTGGGTGGCGATGTCGCGCAGGTGAAAGGCGTGGAGATGGTCTTCCCCCTCGAATTCGTGGGAGCCGGACCAGCCTTCGCGAATCTGTTGCAGGAGCAGGTCCCACTTGGCGTTGCTCCGGTGCTGTCCGGTCGGGGGTTCGGTGCCGTAGTAGCAGAGGGCGTAGCGGGGAAGGGCCCACCGTTCCAGATGCCAGCGGC
>SYGV01000010.1 GCA_005799365.1 Nitrospiraceae bacterium | reverse complement strand
GTAGCTGACGAAATACTCGACCGCGTTGCGCGGAAAGAAGGCCTTAAACTCCTGGTAGAGCTGCCCGGCCAGGGTCTTGTTGTGGACCAGAACTAACGTAGGTTTCTGGACCTGCTCGACTAGGTTGGCCATCGTAAAGGTCTTGCCGGAACCGGTCACGCCCAGCAACACCTGATGTCTCTTGTCGGCCCGCACGCCGGCCGCCAGTTTTTCGATGGCCGGTCCCTGGTCTCCGCAAGGCCTGAACGGGGCTTGCAGGATAAACCGGTTGTCGGCAGGCACGGTTATTCCCCGGCCTTGGCTGGAGCCTGGTCGGAGGCGGAGCCCTTGCGGCCGGCCCAAGGTTGTCCCGTGGATGGACGGGGGAGAACCTTCGCCAGGTCTTCCTCCGCAGCCGTCAGGATCTCGCGCAATGTATCGTTCCAGCCCTTCACCAATACGTCCGGAGTAGGGACAGCGAGTGCGATCTCGCGCCGATAGTCGCGCTGGAACAGGATGCCGGAGTCGAGGGAACCCGCATCGAGCAAGACGATCTGAATCCCCAGCACCGCCTTGAGCGCAGCCGGGTCCCGGAAGTCCCCGTAGAGAGCCGTGACAGTGCCCTCCAACAGATGGGTCTCCTCCGCGGTGCTGCCGGACGCCAGCACATGCTCGAACAGGCTGGCGGCCGTCAGCCAGTTTTGAACTTGCTGCGTTACCATCGCGTTTGGGCTGATGAACCATTCGTGGTAGTAATCCGACTCATACCGTTGCTCGCCCATCCGGTACACCAACCCCCGTCCCTCGAAGGGAGGCGCAACCCGGAACTTCCGAATTTCGAGCACGGACTTGGTCTGGGCGACCGGATCAGACCCTTGGCGCAGCACGTCCAGGGAATAGGCCGTCTTGACAGGAACCTCTTTGTTGAGGTTCACGCAGCCGGACGAACCCCAGACAGCGGCAAGGGCCACCCCGCCCATCAGCACCCTGAGCATCAGAGCGGTCACGGCTTGCCAAGCTCCACACGGGGCGGCGGATCGCCGAGGAGCATCTGGGCCGGATACCGCTTGGCGTTCGCCGTCAGGTCCCGCAGGTCCTGCGAGACCATCCGGAGATTTTCCAACACTTCCTCCAGATCGGCGCTCCGGCTGGCCACAAGCTTATCGACCCGGCGGACGGTCTTATCCAGCCGGGCAACGATCTCCGGAAGACCTTGCGAGGCTTGCCGAACCTGCTTGGTGGTCGCGGCCAGATCCGCAACCGCCGCACGGGCCCCTCCGGCCGCGACAGCCGCATCCGAAATCGCCTCGGCAATCTGGGGATTGTCGAGCAACTTCCTGGTCTGTTGAAATGTGGCCTGAAGTTCGCCAAGGGCCGCATGCGCCTCCTGGCTGACTTGCTTGACCTCAGCCTCGTTTACCAGCTTTGTGAGCACCTGCACCAGCGTATCGATGTCCTTGGTGATCTCGTGCACGTTCGCCTTCTCCAGATCCCTGGCGATGTTGCCGAGTGCCGCACCGACCACGGCGATCCTGCTAGGGGCCGATGGGACATAGAGGTCATGCGGCGTCCAGGCGATCGGGAGCAGAGAGAATTCCTTGGGGTCCATATAGTCGGCCTCGATGTGCACGACGCCGGTCACGCCCTGGGACCCCAGGCGCACCCTGAGTCCTCGCTCGCTCGCCTGCGCCAAGAGCGTGCGGATATCCCCCGC
Organism: Nitrospiraceae bacterium; assembly: GCA_005799365.1. Taxonomy (GTDB): domain Bacteria; phylum Nitrospirota; class Nitrospiria; order Nitrospirales; family Nitrospiraceae; genus SYGV01. The sequence goes on along the minus strand of SYGV01000010.1, from coordinate 9,628 downwards.
GGAAAATCCCGGGAAGTGGTCGTGGATTTTTGACTTGACCACGACGTACCGGCGGAAGCGGAACAGCTTCTCATCGTCGGCCGGCAACTCGTACTCGTCGTCGGCAAAGTGGATATCGGTCACCACCCCGACTTGCACGCCCCGATGTTTAACCGGCGCCCCCACTGTCAGTCCCTGCACCGATTCGTCGAAATAGCTTTCCATCGTAACGGTCCGCTCGAACAGGCGCCCGGCCCCGAAGATGACCACGCCGGCCACGATCAGCGCCGCGGCCACGACAACGAAGACCCCGATTTTGAAATGATTGGCCTCGGCGCTCATGCCTGCATCCCGATCACCCGGCCGACGCGTTGGCTTCCCGATTGAAGAACTGCCTGACCCAGGGGTTCTCGGACCGCTCACGCAGCTCCTGCGGCTGCCCCACGGCCACGATCTTCTTCACTCGCTTGTCCAGCATGATCACCCGGTCGGCGATCGCGTCGATGCTGGGCAGCTCGTGGGTCACGACGACGAAGGTCACGCCCAGGCTCCTGGCCAGGCGCAGGATCAACTGGTCCAACTCCGCGGACGTGATCGGGTCCAGCCCGGCGGAGGGTTCATCCAGAAATAGCATTTCCGGGTCCAATGCCATCGCACGGGCGATGGCGGCCCGCTTGCGCATCCCGCCGGAGATTTCGGACGGCATGTGGGCCGCATACCCGTCCAAGCCGACCAGTTGCAGTTTCATGCGCGCGATCACATCAATCGCGTCGGACGGCAGACGTGTGAACTCTTCCAAGGGCAGCCGGACGTTCTCCAGCAGAGTCAGCGAGCCGAATAGGGCGCCCTGCTGATACATGACCCCGATCCGCCTGAGAATCCGCTGCCGCACGGCCCCTTCCGCCGAGGCGATGTCGTCGCCGCCGATATAGACGGCCCCGGCCACCGGCTGGTACAAGCCGATCATGTGCTTGAGCAGCGTGCTCTTGCCGCAGCCGGATCCGCCCAGAATGACGAAGACCTCCCCGCGGCGCACGTCGAAAGAGATGTCGTCGATGATGACCATCCCGTCATAGGCAGCGGTGAAGTTTTCCACCCGGATGATCGGCTCTTGATCCATGCGTCAGTCTCAAATGCCCAGATAGTAAAACACGACGGCGAAGGCTCCGTCCACAAGCGCGATCAAGACCAGTCCGCTCACGACCGCGCGCGTGGCGGCATCGCCGACCGCGCTGGCGCCGGTCTGGGTCTGGAGGCCGCGCGAACAGCCGATCGCCGCCACCACGATTCCAAAGGCCACGGACTTGCACAGCCCCCCCATCAAATCCCCCACTGTGACTGCGGAGAGCAGTTGATTCCGGTAGACCTCAAAAGAAAACCCGAGCGAGAGCATGACCACGGCCCCCCCGATCAAGCCGGCCAAGTTCGCGAAGATGGCCAGTAACGGTGTCATGGCCACGGCCGCCAACACCCGAGGCACCACCAGAAACCGCACCGGGCCAAGCCCCATCGTGACCAACGCATCAATCTCTTCGCTCACCTTCATGGTGCCCAGCTCGGCCGCGAAGGCGGAGCCGGAGCGGCCGGCTAGGACGATGGCCGTCAAGAGAGGGCCCAGCTCCCGGATCATGGACAGGCCGATCAGGTTGGCGACGTAAATATCCGCTCCGAACTGCCGCATCGGGATGGCCGATTGAAAGGCCATGATCAGCCCGAGCAAAAACCCGATCAAGACGACGATGGGAAGCCCATTGACCCCCGCCAGCTCGGCCGTCAGCAACAGGTCTCGCCAGCGAATCCGCTTGGGCTGCCCTACCGCTTCCCAAAGTGCCAGCGACAGCTCGCCGACAAAGGCCAGAAGGGTCCGGAAATCCTCCCACGCACGGTGCACGACCCGGCCGACCTTCTCCAGCACAGACCGCGACTCAGGAGTCGCCCTGCCTGCTGCATCCAGGTTGGCAGAGGCGAATAAATCCAAAAGGTGTTGGAACTGCTCCGCCAGACCCAGGACCGCACACTCCCCACCGGTATCTGTCTGGTGGCGGTGCAGAGCCAGCAGAAGGGCGACGCCGGCCCCATCGCAATAGGTCACCTGCGAGGCGTCCACGAGCAACCGGGAGGGCTTGGTCTCTTGCAGGTGACGCAACGCCTCCCGCCAGATCTCGCCGGTGCTGTCCATATCCAGCCGGCCGATGAACGAGAGGATTTGCGAGCCATCACTCGCCGCCTCGGCGCGGAACGAACACGCCGGATTCGCCTCGGCCTCAGTACTCATGTCGCCACGCTCGACACGGCCGCCATTTTATCACAGAACGCTTCCTTGGCAATGCGTAGAGATCGGCGTAGAGATCGGCAGAGCATACAGAACCTGACGCGCACTAACTACACACCGTTCGACGGCCAGTACATGGCCTGGCCATCGCCACAGCGCGGGAAGGGAGCGCCACTCTCAAGACGATCGACTTAAGCGGCTGCCTCCTGCCACCTGCGACCCCTGCCCCATGGGCTTTAACGCAGCCCACTGGGCGCGCCTCGCCCGGATCGTCTACGGCGCGGCAATCGCCGACGCCCGGCGGGCTAGGTTCCACAAGAGCACGATCTCGAGCCTCGCGCTGAAGCAACTGGGCGGGAGTCCGGTCGAGCCGGCCGGAGGCCTGCTCCGCGAGGAATGTCTGGCATTGTTCGACGTTCGGGCCAAACGCCCTGACAAGCGGACCTACCGACTGAGCGCCAGGCTCAGTAGGCCGCCGGTTTCGAGAGGGGTTTCTGCGAGTAGAGTTGGATGGCGTGGAAGTTGTCGAACCCGATGGCGGCGTCGCCCCTGGTCACCAGCCCGATCTGTCCCCCGAACTGGGCCTTGTCCCAGGTGGAGTAGATGATCTTGCCGTCGAAGGCCACCTCGATCAGGTCCTTGCTTAGAATCGTATTGTGGAGGACCCGCAAGAGGTGCCAGGGACCGGCTTTCAGCTTGATCGGTTCGTGCGTGATCACCGTCACCTGCCCGTCCACAAGGCGGATGAGGTCCAGGCTGTTCGTGGCCAGATCGGCAATGGCGGCATAGAAGTTGCGGGCGTCCTTGGCGCGGAAGATGACGCCACCGCCCCCGGTCGTCTGGGGACGATCCCCCGCGGGGCGGAGTCGCACGGACAGGTCCACATAGTCGTAGGTCACTCCGTCCGCCAGCAGGATCTGCAGGCTCTCTTTATGCAGGCTCGACTGGCTTTGAGTCAGGCGATGCGGCGCGGTCGGGGCCTGGGCATCCGGCTCGACGCTCCATTGCCCAGACGGCCCTTCGCCCGTTGTGCCGGCCGAGAACCCGGCCGGTGGCTGCCCCGGTGCTTCTCCGTCGAAGTTCCAGAGGTGCCGCCGGTCTAATTCGGGCTGGTGGGTGGCATCGTTCGCATTGCTCCCCCCCTGTGCCTGGACCGATACGGGCCCCGCACTCGACATCAGGCACCAACCCAGCAAGAGTCCCGTCAGGAGGCCATGCCGCTTCACGTTCAGAATCCTCATAAACCGCCGCCGATTCGCAGGCGCGATTATCAATCACGCCGCCGTTCACTATTGCCACGTCGTCGCACGCCCCGTCAAGCCCTGCCTGACGGTTCCTTCCAGCCTTGTACGGTCCCGATCCCCGCCTCTCTCAGTCTGGCTACGCGTCCGTCTCGCCCAGTACCACCGCGGAGACGCCATCGCGAACTGGTTTTATTTGTATGGAACAGTCGTGAGTCCTGAGGATGGCACAAGGACCAACGGAAGGAGGCCACGGGACCGGCCTGGCATCAAATCCTGAACATCGAGTTCAACTTCCGGCTGCGGGGGCTGGTCGCTCAAAGACTCATGAGGAAGCGTCGCCGCTCATGGCCAGCGAGAGGACAGGGGGAAACCTCTTTAGGATGGGGTTGGTTGCTGGTTTCGAAGATTGGCCATGGTCTGGGTCAATTGCTGCTGCAGTCGTTGCAACACGTCTAACCCGACGGCCACCCGCGCCGCCTGCCGGCCTCTGAGCGTTTTGGGAAGCGGCTCGCCCTGTTGCGCAGCCTGCGCCAGGGCCACCAGGGCCGCCGGCTCGATAAACCCGAACTCCAGATAGGCTAGGCCGTACACGACGTTGACCGTCGCATAATTGGCCAGAACCGGCTGGACCTGCCCTTCCGACGTCAGCTCAACCTCCACGTGGACTTGCTGCGGCTTGGCCGTTGGCGTCTCGGACATGTTCATTCTCCTGTGGTGACTCGGTCGTGAAATTGGCTGGGATGCTACTGAAGTCCCGGCGCTCGGGGAAGCTCGGTCAACGTTCGCGCGGCGACAGCCCCTTCCGCATCTGCAGGATCTCCTGCTGAAACTTATCCCGTTCCTGGCGAATCGTTTTCAGCCGCCGCCAGCGGCCCCAGGTCCACCAACGCAGCTTCTCCCGAAAGGTGATGACCGGCGGCGGAACACTGCCGGCAAGAGCCTGTTGAAACTCATAGCCCGTCACCTCCTCACGTTGCCTGAGAAATTCTTGATAGGGTTTGGGGAACCATCCGTCGTCGCTCATCACCTTGACTCTCGCTTTCATGGCACAGACCGAACCCGATCAACATGTGCCCATGTCGATCAGTACGGATGACGTATAGCAGCTTCTTCGATTCGACTCAACCCTGGTCCTGGCGACGGGTGACTATTTAGACTTTTCGATCGTCCGCCCTCATGCTACCCTGCCTCCTCATCACAGGCAATGAGGACATCCATGCGTCATACCCTAGCCCTGGCAGGCTGTGTGCTTCTGCTTGCGACGGCTGCCCCAGCGGCTCCCAACCCGCGCCCGGCTTCGGATGAACTTGCGGCAGCGTTGGGCACGATCTCCTGGCCCAGAATGGTGGAAGATATCGCGCGCCTGAGCAGCCCCTCGTTCAACGGTCGGCAGACAGGCACTGCCGACGATGGGCGCTCGGCGCAATTCGTGGCCGAGCGATTCGAGTCGCTGGGGCTACTCCCGGCCGGGGACCGGCCGCTGTCCGACAGCGCGCTAGGCCTCCTCTGGGCTCAGTCGGAAGCCTTCGTGGCTGGCTCCATCCAGGCCCCGGCCCTCATGGAGTGGACGGCGAAGGAGGTCACGACCTCGCCCCGCTTGGGCCCTGATTTTCTGCCGATCCTGGACTCTCCTTCGGCCAGCGCCAGCGCACCACTGATTTTCGTCGGATACGGCATCTCCGATCCAGCCCATGAGTTCGACGAGTATGCAGACCTGGATGTGCGCGGTCGCGCCGTGCTCTTCCTGCGGGGGAAACCGGAGGGCTATGCGGCGCCGGTCACCCATGCGGACAAGGAGCGGGCGGCGCGGAAACATGGCGCGATCGCCTTCCTGACCGCCACCGGGCCGATCATCTCGGCCTATGACATACGTCGCGGGATCGGCAGCGCGCCGACCGCCCTCCACAGCCAGTCAAGCGACGAACGTCCGCTGCCCGGGGCCTGGATCAGCACGGAGTTGGCAGAGCAGCTCCTGGCCGTTGATGGCCGATCGCTCCGCGAGACGCAAGAACGGTTGAACCGGCAACGCAACCCCCTCTCAGCCCCCACCAACGTCGTTCTTCATCTTGCCTGGGAGAGCCGGCAAGAGGCAGGCACGTTGGTCAATGTGTTGGGGATGATCCCAGGGCAAGACCGGGCCCTGCGGGAACAAGCCCTGGTGATCGGCGCGCACCGCGATCACTTCGGCCGCCAGGCCGGCCTCTTGTTTCCCGGCGCCGACGACAATGCCTCAGGGACCGCGGTGTTGCTCGAAGTGGCCAAGACATTTACCGGATCCGGCCTCGCGCCCAGACGGACGATCCTGTTCGTCTCGTTCAGCGGCGAGGAGCAGGGCCTCTTCGGGTCCCGTCTCTACGTGGGCAAGCCCCCTGTGCCGCTGACCCAGACGGTCGCCATGCTGAACGTGGACCATGCGGGAATCGGCAACGGCCGCTTGACGGTGGGGCTGACGGGACTCTCGAAAGAGGGGGCGACAGAGGCGGGCAAAACGGCCGGCGTCGCGGAGCTGCTGGACTTGTACGGCTTCTTTCCCGGAGGCGACCATGTCCCGTTTAAGGAAGCAGGCCTACCCACGGCCACTATCGTCAGCGCCGGGCCGCACCCCCACTTTCACCAACCGTCGGATACAACCGACACGGTGAAGCCGGAGATTCTAGAAAGAGCCGCCCGGTACCTGTTCGCCCTGGCTTGGCAACTCGCGAACGCGCCGTAGGGGCAAAGCGCCCGATGATCGCGGCACACCCGTCTTCCCTCAACTTGTAACTTTTTCTGCGTGACGTGCAACTGCAGTTAAGGGATCTCGTCGGGATTGTCGTTCAAGAGGGTCGATTGAATCGGAGGAGCCGGCGTCAACTGGCGGGGAACGGGCGGGAACACGACCGGCGAACCGCTTTGGTTCGCGCCGGCGATCAGGCCGACGCTCAACTGGGGGCCCAAGGTCATCTGCGCCCCGATCCAGGCCTGGCCACTGGGAACGCGGTAGCTGTAGGACTCGAAGTTCACGCCGGGCGTGTGGATGTACCCTTGAATCCCCGCCGTGTCCACATAGAGGTTGGCGGGACCGGTCAGGTTGAACAGGGCGCCGACCCCGCCGGTGATGCCGCGAACGCCGGACACGGTCTGGGCCCAGGCCGATTCGGCTGGGAGGATCTCCATCGCCAAGAGGAGGATCGTCACGGCTAGGATCGTTCTCGCCCATGTTCGCATCAAGATTCTCCGTGACAGAAACCGCCGACGAACGGTATAGTATTGACGCATTTTGCCGACCTACGCAAGGGGAATTTCATGTCCCGCTTCCGAAACAACCAGGCCGCAAGACAGTGGCGGAGCTGCGCCGCCGTCCTCGTCCTCTGCTTAGGGGTCGGCCTCACTGGGTCATGGGCCGAAACGCCGCCGGCTAGGCCGACGGAGCCCCGGAAGGAAGCCCTCTCGCTGGTGGATGCCGTCCTGCAGGCGCTCCAGCGCAATCTGGACATCACGATCAGCCGACAGACCAAGGAGAGTCGGATTACCGACATCATCGCCGAGCAGGCCAAGTTCGACCCCACGGTCAGCGCGAACGGCCAGTACAACCGCCAAGTCTCGCCGCTCAACCGGCCGGTCTTCGGCTTCTCCGGAACGTCGGACTTGACCAAGATCCAGACCTTCGACCAGAACCAGTCCACCGTCACCTTCGACATGACGCAAAACCTGCTGACGGGCGCGAACTACGATATCAACTTCAGCCCACAGCGGACCTTCGTGGCAGGCAATACCGGGTTTTTGTTCAACCCCGGCTATACCTCCGGCCTCGCCTTCACGCTCACCCAGCCCTTGCTGAAGAACTTCGGCGTGGACATCAACAAGACCTTCATCGCGGTCGCCCAGAACAACGCGAAGGTGGAGGAGCATGTTTTCAAAGACCGGGTCCTGACCGTCATCGCGACCGTGGAGCAGACCTATTGGGAGGTGGTCTTCACGAATGAAAACCTCAAGGTGGCACAGTCGGCCTTGAAGGCGGCGGAGGAATTGCTGGCGAGCAACCGGGCCAAGGCCAAGGCCGGCGTCATGGCCATTGTGGACGTCCTGCAAGCGGACGCGGCGGTGGCCGCCAGGATCGAACAGGTGATCATCGCGGAGAAGGCCATTCGGGACCAAGAAGACCAGCTGCGCCGCTTGCTGAATCCGGCCGAAGAGGACCTGCGTCAGGACATCCATCTGATCTTGCTCGATCAACCGGTCAAGGCCTTGGAGCCACTCAGCCTTGAGGAGGCCATCGACGTCGCGCTGAAGTTGCGGCCGGAAGTCCTGCAGGCGGGCAAAAACACTGAGACCGCCGACCTGAACACAAAATTCGCCAAGAACCAACTCCTCCCCAACTTGGCCTTTCAGGGCACCTCGGGCTTGGCCGGCTTGGGAAAAGACGGCCCCGATATGTTCAGTCGGAATTTCGGCGGAGACTATTATAACTATGGCGCCGGGCTCGTGCTCAGCTACCCCCTCGGCAACCGTTCGGCCATGAGCCAGTTCAACAAGCGGCAGCTCGAGGGGCGCAACGCCCAGGCCTCGCTGCAGAGTGTGCGGCAGCAGGTGATCGTCGGGGTGCGCGAGGCAGTGCGACGCGTGCAGACCGATTTCAAACGGATCGAGACGACCCGCTCCGCGCGGATCATGGCCGAGAAACAGCTCCAGGCGGAACAGGAACGACTCAACGTCGGACTCAGCACCACCCGGTTCGTGCTGGACTTCCAGCGCGACCTAGCCACCGCCAGGGGCAACGAACTGCGGGCGGTCGTGGACTATAACAAGTCGCTCTCGAACCTGGCCCGCACCAAAGCCACGACGCTCGAACGCTACAAGATCGAGCTCCAGTAGCCCCCGGTGCCCATCCAGCCAGGACCGTCTTCACAACCAACAGTCGGCCGCCTGCAGGACTCGGCCGGGGAACGGTTCGCCTGGCTGGCGCTGCCTCCGCTATTGAGCACCGGCCTCTACCATGCCCTTCCGCTCCATCTTCAGCATGACCTCACCATCCAGTTTCTACCGCAAGCCCTGTCCTCGCTTGGCCTGATCATCTGGGCCGGCCACAACGAGGCTCCCGGTCTGCGGCTGGGACTTGCGCCGGGGCAGATCGGGCAAGGCTTCCGCTGGGGACTCGTCACGGGGTTGCTCCTGGGCTGGCTGAACGTGTCGGTCATCCTCTACCTCGTGCCCCTGCTGGGCGGCGACATTGCCTTTCTCCGCCAGACGCCGCATGCCCAGATTCCGACCATCCTCATGCTCCCCTGGTTCATTCTCTTCATCGCCGTCCTTGTGGAACTCCTGTTTCGCGGGTTCCTTCTGGGCCGGCTCCTAGCCCTTCTATCCGGATGGCCACAACCATCGTGGGGACCCGGCGCGGCACTTGCCGTCGGCCTCTCCGCACTGGTCTTTTCGTTCGACCCCTTCATGGTCATCACCTTCAAACATTTGCATTGGATCGCCGTCTGGGACGGGCTCGTCTGGGGTATCATCTGGGTTCGGCTCCGGAACCTCTATGCGACGATCGTCGCCCATGCAATCGAGGTGATCGTGATGTATTCGATTCTGAAGATTGTCTTGACGTAACAGCCGGGAATGGGGTGCGAGAGGAGGGATGATCTCGATGAGTGAGTTGATGAAGTCGATCGTCTATTTTATGTTGGGCGGAACGATCGTGAGCCTGTCCTCCTACGTGGGAGCGCAGGGGCGAGGGTTCCTGGCGGCCTTCGTCAGTACGTTCCCGGCCATCACCGGCGTCACCCTGATCCTGATCTATCTGAACGGCGGCGTCGATCCGGCTGCCAACTATGCCCGGCATTTGCTCTGGTTCGTGATCCCCTGGATCGCCTATGTCACCGTACTCATCGTGGCCCTGCCCCGGACCAACTTCTGGCTCGCCTGGGCCGGTGCGCTGACGCTCTACATGATCTTGATCGCCGTGACCAAACTGACGCTGCGGTAAATGGACGGCACGCCTATGCCCAAGGCCCGGTGGTCCGGCGACCTGATCATCGAAGGCGCCAGGCAGCACAACCTCAAAAACGTCAGCTTGCGGATTCCGCACAATGCGGTGACGGCCATTACCGGAGTGTCCGGCTCCGGCACGTCCTCGCTGGCCGTCGACACCCTCTAC
>SYGV01000098.1 GCA_005799365.1 Nitrospiraceae bacterium | reverse complement strand
GGTGCGCTTTATCTGCGGCACGCAGGACCTCCACAAGCGCCTGGAGCAAGCCCTCTCGACGTTCCTGGGGACCGCCGATACGATCCTCTACGGCTCCTGTTTCGATGCGAACACCGGCCTGTTCGAAACGCTGCTGGACGAGCGGGACGCGGTGATCAGCGACGCACTGAACCACGCCAGCCTGATCGACGGCATCCGCCTCTGCAAGGCGCAACGGTTCCGCTACGGCCATTCGGACATGGGTGAGTTGGAGACGGCCCTCAAACAAGCGTCGGCCTGCCGCCTGCGCTTGATCGCCACCGACGGGGTCTTCTCAATGGACGGGCATCTGGCCCGGCTGCCGGAGATCGTCAGCCTGGCGGAGCGCTACGACGCAGCCGTCCTGGTGGACGACAGCCACGCCACGGGAGTCCTCGGCCAGTCCGGACGCGGAACGCCCGATCATTTCGGCCTGGCCGACCGGGTGGACCTGATCACTGGCACGTTGGGCAAGGCGCTGGGCGGGGCCTCCGGCGGATTCACCTCGGGCCGCGCGGAAATCATCGAGCTCCTGCGCCAGCGCTCCCGCCCCTACCTGTTCTCGAACGCGCTCCCGCCGGTGATCACGGCGGCGGCGTGGCAAGCCCTCAAACTGGTGGCGCAAGGGGAAGCCCTCCGAGCCCTGTTGCGCGCACACACGGCATTTTTCAGGACGCAACTGACCGGCCTCGGATTCACCGTGACGCAGGGCGAACATCCGATCGTCCCGATCATGTTGGGCGACGCGGCGCTAGCCACACGGATGGCCGATCGGCTGCTCGAGGAAGGCGTGTACGTGGTCGGCTTCAGTTACCCGGTGGTCCCGAAAGGGCAGGCGCGGATCAGGGTGCAGCTGTCGGCAGCGTTGAGCCGCGAGCAATTGGAGCAGGCCGTCAAAACCTTCGCCAAGGTGGGCCGGGAATTAGGCGTCATCGTACCGTGACCGCGTGACGGAGGAGCACCCCTCCGTCACCCTCCCCTGCGCGGCCCCTGACCCATTCACATCCTGCTTTGAGCATTCAGCAGCACCTGCAAGGACAGGTTTCAACGGCCTGTTATTCCCGGATCGCCCTCGCTCTCTTTTGGAGATAGGCGTTACGGACCGCCCCGTAGAGGTCCACGACGGTACCTTCCACGCCTTCGAAGGTCGTCTCGATGTTGATGGCGCGCTCATTCGTCATGTAGCCGGCGCGGATGCCGATCTGCGCGAAGGTGACCGTGTCGCCGTTGGTCACCACTTGCGGCCATCCGTTGATGTCCACGAAGGGAAACAGCAGGATGTTGAAGGGGTCGAGGACCAAATCGACCACGAAGCCGCTCACATCACGGACCGTGTAGGAACCGAGGATCGGGACCACCAGATAGGGGCCGGGCTTCGTCTTGTAGGTGGCGAGGGTTTGGCCGAAATCTTCGTCCGGCGTTTCGATCCCGTAGGCTTCCTTCGCGAAATCGAAATAGCCGCCCAAGCCGAAGGAGGTGTTCAGGAGAAACCGGCCGAACTCGATCCCCGCCCCCTTGAACTTGCCCTGAAACAGGTTGTTCAGCAGGCGGGGCACGGTGCGCATGTTGTGGAAGATGTTCATGAGCCCCTGTTCCGCTCCGTCCGGCACAATGCCGTCATAGACCGTCGCCACCGGCTTGACGATCCATTCGTCCAGTTTGCGGTTGAACTGGAACATTCGGACATTGAACGGTTCCCAGGGATCGTATTCTTCCATCCCGTCGGCCGAGCCGTCGGCCTTGGCGAACGGATCGTAGTTCTCACCTTTGGCCGGCTCGCCTGTTGACTCAACGGGCGGTTCGGCTTGGGGCGGCGGCGCGGTTGCTTGGGCGGGCGGCTCAACGGCCTGCTCAACCGGAGGCGGCGGAGCGGCCGGGTGAACCGGGCTCTCGTCATGGGGGCCAAGATGGCTGAACCCGTCGGCCTGGGCCAGCACCAGCGGGGCGGCCTGGCTCTTGGCTTGATCGCTGCCGGAGGCGCGCGTCTCGGACTGGCCTCCCGACGGGAAGGCCGGGAGCGTGACGCCGGGAAGCGCCTCCCTCAGGCTTCGTCCGTCCCCATCCGCTCCGACCGTCACCGACGCGGTCACGGAGGGCAGGCCCAAGGTTGCCTCGAGGCTCCCCAGGGAACCGGAACCGGTGGCGCATCCGCTCAAGCCGACCAGCCCCAGCGCAAATCCCGCACCGAACAGCCACCGGATCGTTAGCTTATCCTGCACTGCGACCTCCTATTCTGCAACGGCCTCTCGTTCTTGGCAAAGACCCTTCAAGCCCTGCTCACTGTACCAAAAGAGCGCCTGGAGAGCCAACTGCTGTTTGAATTGGAGCGCTCACCTCACCTTCACGACCTGTTCCGCAAACTGCCGCAGCCGTTGGAAATAAGCCCGCCCGCCGATCATAGAGAGGTCGTTGTGGTCCGCCCCCGGCACCAAATAAAAAGCCTTGGGCTCCCTCGCCGCTTCGAACACCTGCCGGCCCAGCTCGATCGGAACAATGTTGTCCCGGTCGCCATGAATGACCAGAACGGACATGGACAGAGCCGCCAGCCGGTCGGCCAAGTTGAACTCCGCCCCCAGCAACCAGTCCACCGGCAGCCCGAAGTAGTGGGCGCGGGCCACCGTGGCGACGGAGGGAAAGACCGACTCCAGGATCAGCCCGGCCGCCGGTTTTTTGGAGGCCACGTGGCTGGCCACAGCCCCGCCCAGGGAGCGCCCGAAGAGGAGCAGTCGCTCCGGGGCGACCTGCCTCTCGCTCACGAGATAGTCATAGGCGGCCAGCGCATCCTGGTACATCCCCTCCTCGGTGGGGCGGCCCTGGCTGCGCCCATAGCCGCGATAATCGAAGAGCAAGACGGAGAAGCCCCAGCGGTACAGTTCGACGAGGTTCTCCAGCCGGTGGATGATGTTCCCCGCGTTGCCGTGACACCAGAGCAGAACCACAGGCGTCGTCCGATTCTCCACGTACCAGCCGAATAGTTTCGTGCCGTCCTCCGCCTGAAACCAAACCTCCTGCAGCGGCAATCCGCTGACACGGGCCCAGTCCCGGTCAATCCAGGGCGCCGGATGGTAGACGAAGAACCGGTCAAGCAGGCTCATCGGACAACAACCCTTCCCAAGACGATGAATGGCCGGCCGGGCATTGGCTGGCCGGCCAATATTGACTTATGTACCAACACATAGCACACTACTACCCCATTACTGCCGCAGCTCATCCGACAGGAGGCGATCATGATAGCGATTCGGTTCCTGGCCATGCCCTATCTACTGCTGACCTTGTCAGGCTGCTCGGTGGCCATGGCCTTGAGCGGCCACCAGGAACCAAATTTTGAGGCCTTCGAAGTCGGATCGTCTCGCAAACAAGTGGAAATTCAACTCGGCGCGCCCACCGCTTCGCGCGCCATCGAGAGCGGCCAGCGTGAAGACGCCTACGAATACGAAATGGGTAATTCGCCCAACGGCCACCGGGCCTTGCTGAACGTATACATTGACCTCGCGACGTTTTTGCTGGCCGAACCGATTCTCACGTGCATCGAGTTCTTTCAAGGGCACAAAGAGCGGTCGGTCATCGTCTATACCGCCGAGGACCGCGTCGCCGCCATCCAAGGCTACAAGCCTCCGCCCATCTCGGAACAGATCAAGGCCGACATCGAAGCACACAAGCAGTGGGAGCGCAAGGCGGGACCCTAGCCACAGAGCCGCCTGCCGCTACCGCTTCGCCGGGTCAATGCCGATTCTCCCCCATGAGCCGATGGCTGATTGCTGGCGGCTGATGGCTTCTTCTCAGAAAAACGCTTGGACATAGAACACCGCCTCGCTGTCGTCATAGCGGCGGTTGAACTCGAACCGTAGCGCGAGATTCTGGTCCAGCGTATACCTAGTGCCGACGAAGTAGCGAAAATCCTCCGACCGGTAGCCCAGCGGATATTTCAAATACGTCGTGGAGGCTAAAACTTTCCAACGGTCCGTCAGCGTCGCCAACAAGCCGGCCGTCCCTCCGCCGCCGATCCGGTGATTTTCCCGGTAGGCATGGCTCCAGTTGGCGTCCACTTCGGCGAAGGCAAACGCCACGACCCGCCGCCAGAGCTGGCTCTCGACCGCCCCGCCAAGGCCGCCGTTGATATTCATATTGCCGCAGTAGCCGCAGCCGGGCCGATTGACGGTCTCCCAGCCGACGTTCACTTTCCACGAGGGGGCCCTGAAATCTCGGTCCAACGGCGCCAGGGAGACGACATTGGCCAGCGTGAGCTTCTCCAGCCTGGCCTGGTTATGCAGCTGATAGTGGCGCAGGCTGACCGAGACGATCTCGATCTGCGAATCCGGACTATACCCCTTGTCCGGGTCGAGCAGATCGTGATACGCAGCGCGGATGCTCAGGTCTTCGAACAGTTGTCCGCGACGCCAACCGAGGCCCAGCCCAGCCCGCGACGTTTCATGGCCCTGCTCCGGCGAGACAACATAGGGTTCGACATGGAAATCCTCCGAGCTGATTTTCAGCTCGCTACGGGCCAGCAAGACGGCCCGATTCGCCTCCTTGTGGCGCTCCGCATGGGATTCGTCGGTGACGCTGCGATAGCGGAAGTAGTCGGACGCTAGGTCCAACACGAAGGCGCGGCGCGCCAAGGGAAGCGACGCGAACGGCTCCGATTTGACGACCGCCACGTCCGCGATGATCCGCTGGAACCAGCGCATCTCCTCCTCGGTCAGCGCCTCCCGTTTGCGCCTGATCTGTGTGCTCCGCGACGGCCGGTAGGCGACCTCGCCGACCAAGCCAGGTTGCTCGATCAACGCCCGGATCGTGTCGGCCGGGATGGTAAACAGCAGGAACCGGTCCGTGAGGTGCCACTCCGGGTTGGCATATTCCAGCAGGGACAGGATGTGATAGGCACAGTTCTCTTTCAGAAAGAAGTAATCGAAATAGGCGTTGCCCAGCTCCCAGGCATGCATGAGGAGCCGGCGAATCTGCTCGTCGGTCAGGTTCAGCCGATATTCCCAGATGTCCCGGTTCTCGATGTCCCGATACTCCTGCACTTTCAAATAATAGGGAATCGTGGAGAAGAAACCCTGATAGCCGCCGAAGAGCCCGTTGATCGCATAGGAAAATCCCGGGTCCGGCGGGGCGTCCGCCGCATAATTGATCGTGTAGGCCAGAATGCGGGTCTGCTCGGTCTGGCCTTTCCGATCCACGCGCAGAAACGTATGGCCGAACATGGAGGCGGGGTTGTTCATGAAGGAGGAGGGAAAAATCATCGTCAGGGACTGGGCGTTCATCTCCGTGAACCAATGGTCGAACCGTTCGCAGCGCAGTGGAGGCAGGCGGCGGTCGTCGAAGGCCAGCTTCTCTTTCATCCAGTGGTAGCGGGCAACGAAGGCGCATTGGGCCGGTTGCTTAGAGCGGCCGACGAGCTCGTCCGAAAAGAACTGCGTCAGCGTGGCTGCCAGTTCGGCCTGGGGATCGGTCTTGCCGGCGGGCGAGAGGAAAAATCCCGGGTCGTCCGCTTCGCTGGTCACTCCGCCGAGAAGATTGGGTTTGTAATGGAGCAGGAGATGCCATTCGCGCTGGTCGGCTAGCTTGGCTTGGGCTGCGCGCTGGATCAGTTCGCCCGGATAGTCGTGCCGTACCATTTCAACGGCCTCCGCCGGGGCAGATACAAGCAACAGAGGGAGCAGCGGGAAGAACAGCACACGTCCCCAAGAACTTCGCGAGCTAATGCAGGTCATGCGGGAAAGATCAGACAGGATAGGGGAAGGGCTTCAACTGCGGGATCTGTCGGCAATGAGACAACCGCATGCTTAGGCCAGCATGAGACGGTGGCCTTTGGGCTCAGGCACCGGGTCGCCGAATTCCTTGGCCGTGCTGATCCACAACTGAATGGCTTCATTGGCCGCACGAAGAGCTGTTTCCTGCGTAGAACCGTGCGCCATACACCCGGCCAGTTCCGGCACTTCAGCCACAAAGATTTGGTCTTCCTTGCTCCAGTAGATAATGATTTCATACTTGTGCATCAGTCTTCGCCTCCAACGCATGCTTCAGGAGCACCGCGCGCACTTGGTAGACCTTGGCTTTGCCATCGTCACGCTGTAGGTTGATCTTTTCTTCAACACCGACTTTCCTGAAAATGTGATGACTTCCCCGGACGCGCTCATCAAATCCCAAGCGTCGCAGTCATTGACACATGTCATCAAACTGAATGTTCGCATCCGAAGCTCCCGTCAGGATTCGAGCCAGCAGCTTATCACGTTGACTCATGAGAGAAAACTTTAACACAGCTTGGAAAGCGGATCTCCAAGAAAGTATGCGGGCGCACGGCAGAGAGGATCAAGGAAACGCGAGGGGCACTCGCTCTTCCACGAAGAGAATGAAGCAAAAAGAGGCTCCCGGCCTCAAAGCCGGGAGCCTCAAAACGCTTAGCGGGTGGAAACCTTAGCCAGCACCGGATGCTGGGCCATCGCGTCGTGCAGCGCGGTCAGCAGCGCCGCGGTGGAGGTCTGCCCGGCTTGCAGGATCTCCTGATACCGCTCCTGGCTCAACGCAAAGAAAGCAGCCTGCTGGTCGGCCGGCACGCCCATCAGCGTTGCCAGCGAGGCCAGGTGCTCGCCGCGGCCCTGGGCCATTTCTTGGGACAGGTCTTCGAAGTTCAACTCGGCAAAGAGCGTGGTTTTGTGCTGCGCCATCACGCTGCCATCATTCGTGCAACCGGACGTGCCGCTGCTGATTCCGAACGTCTGGCTCCCGAAGGTTCCGTTGGTCGTGGCCATCATGACCTGCGGGGCGATGCTCTTCTGATTTTTATAGTCCCCCCAGGCCAACTTCCCCAAGCCGCAACCGGGTCCGTTGTCCGGGTTCATCGCCAAGGCC
>SYGV01000097.1 GCA_005799365.1 Nitrospiraceae bacterium | reverse complement strand
TCGACACGGAGGCCAACCTCTTCTACACGGACGACGTGTCCCTCTTCTCCGCCTCCCGCCGGCTGGCCCTGATGGAAGACCCGACCCAGCCGGCCGTGGACGTGACCGGCCAGGGGTCGGACATGGTCGTCGAGCCCCAGGTGGAGCTCACGCGCACCTTCTCCTCGGCGTTCGGGCGCACGGAGCTGTCGGTGAAAGCCCAGGGCTTTGTCTTCGCCACCAACCCCATCTACAACCACGGGACCTTCCGCTTCGAGATCGAGCAGGACGTGACCCGTTCCCTGATGCTGCGGGTGAACTACTACTACGCGCCCGATCTGTTTCTGGCCCGCAACACCCAACGGTCGACCGGCATCAAGGCGGACGAACGGGTCTCCTCTCACATCTCTAGCGCCCACTTGGAAGGCCGCCCGACCGAAGACCTGACCCTGCGGCTGTTGACCCGTTATGGAAATCGCAACTACACCGCGGCGTTTCAGAACCGCGACACCACGCTCTGGACCGTCGGCCCGCACGTCGAATGGGCCGCCGCCCGCTGGCTGGACGTGACCGCCGGCTACCATTACGAACGGGGCCTGGCCGACGGGCGCAACCAGCCCCAGGCCAAGGATGACGTCTCTTACATCAACCACTACCTGGCGCTCGGGCTGATGATCAAACCGATGGAGGACCATGCGATCTTTCTCGGCGCGGACTACGAGCACAACATCTTCACGAGCACGATCGTGGGCGACGAGCGGCGCGGCGCGAAGGAGGACATCTATCAGTGGGAGCTCGAATACCGGCGAACTCTCGGCCCGCGCGCAGTCTTCACGGCAGGATTCCAGCGCTCCGTGCGGGTATCCAATATCCCGGCGCGCTCCGTGCCGGACAACAATATCTGGCTGGGGCTGGAATACACGTTTTAGTGGGGGCGGAACGGTTTACGAACGGGGGTGATGCTTCTCGGCGAGACGTCTGGCCATGCGGGAGTGCATGGGCTCCTGCAGCATGGCCTCGACGGAGGCATCGTCCTTGAGGCGCACGGCTTTCACCGGCTCGATGCCGAAGTGCCGGCAGACGTTCGCGGCGAGGCTGAAACAGAGGGAGAACTTGCCCGGCAGGGTCAGGGTGTAATGGCCCCGGTCGATGATGTGGTAGAGGTAGTTCCGGATGAAGGACGACGAGGAGACCTCGGTCTTGTAGCCGAAGAACAAATCGGTGCTCCTGGCGTCGAACTCGCCGAACACTTTCTTGGCCATCGCCAGCATGTTGGCCCGCACCTTGTCCTGCACCTCCGGGCTCGTGTGCCGGGCGTCGTGATAGACCGCGTTCCCGATCAACGAATATTCCAGGCCGTTGATGCGGTGGCAGATGTGGTTGATGGTCTGATCCATGTGGGGCGACATCCGCACGAAGTTGAGGTCGGTCAGGGCGGGATAAACGACGAGGAGCGGGCTGATGAAGACCTTGGTGTTCGCTTCGAACGCCGTCGTGTCCTTGCCGGTCGCCAGAATCGTATGGCGCGCGGCGATCCGGGTGGGCTGCTCGCCCCCGTCCAGCTTGACCGTCACCGACCCCTGGTCCAGACTCTGCACCAGGGCCTGGGTCTTCACCTCCCCGCCCGAAGCCAGGAACGACCGGAGCAGATCCGTGGCAATGAGGCGCGTGTTCATCGCCCGGTCGCGGGACTTGAGCGCGAAGGCCACGTGGTCCAGGTTGAGCCCCAGGGCGCTGCTGTGCATCACATACTTGAGGGGCTTCGACCCGAAGCCCAACTGGTGGCTGAGGCTGCGCGAGGCGTCCAGGGTCTCGAACCAGGACATGCGCTGCTTGGCCCGTCGCAGCGCCACGGCCCAGGGCAGCTTCCAGGCCCAGCTCACGCCCTGCCTGCTCGTATAGACGTAGAAGTTGGTCCGGTTGGAGAACCAACCGTCGCGGCTCGTCGTGGAGATGTGCTTGTCCACGCGCAGGTTCATCTGGGGAAACCCGCCGTAGTAGTCCACCAAGTCGTCCAGGTTCCCGACCATCGTGCGGCAGAAGAAGTTGTTCGGCAACGCCGTGTAGAGGGCGCCGGTGTGGAACCAGCCCTGCTGCTCGGCCGAGGCTTCCGCGCAGAGGAGCTGGTTCTTTTCAAGCAGGACGACTGAGGCGCCGGACCGCTGGAGCATCTCGGCGATCGCCAGCCCGGCGATGCCGCCACCGACCACCGCGAAGTCTTTGATCGCTCCCCCGTTCGCCATCGCCGTTCCGCTCAGGACAGGTGCTTGACCAGCATCTCCGCCACGTAGGCCGCGTCGTCGTCGCTCATGCCGGAGGTCAGCGGCGGGCAGAGGTGGTTCGGGCACCAGCGTTCCGCTCCGGGATAGGCCTGCCCGGCGCAGACCCCCTCGAACACCGGCTGCTTGTGGCAGGGCAAATCGTAGACCCCGCCGCCGCAGATGACCCCCGCCTCGTTCAGGCGCTTTTTCAGATCCTCCGTCGTCCGGCCTTCCGGCACGTGGACGATGAGCTTGTACTGGCTGGCTGCGTCCATGTGTTTCGTCGACACGTAGCTGAGCCCGGCCTTGTCCAGGGCCCTGGCGATGATGGTGTAGCAGGCCTGCCGCCGCGCGAGCATCTGCGGGAGCTTCTTCAGCTGGATCAGGCCGAGCAGCGCGCCCGGCTCCGTGATGCGGGCGCTGTTGCCGAAATCGTGGTGGAGGTTGCCGTAGTTCATCCCGCGCTTGCCCTGGTTGCGGAACGACCGGGCCAGATGGTCTTCCTCGTCGCTGTTGGTCGTGATCATCCCCCCCTCGCAGGTCGTCATGACCTTCGTGGGGAAGAAGGAAAAGGCGGCGCCGTCCGCCAGGTTCCCCGACATAACGTCCGCGAGCTTGGACCCGTGCGCATGGGCCGAGTCTTCCAGCACGAAGAGCCCCTGTTGGCGGCAGTCGGCCACCAGCTGCGGGAACTCCGGCGACACGACGCCGCCGATGTGCACCCACATGACGCCGGCGACCGGTTTCTTGCTCGAGGCCCGATGCCGTGCGATCGCTTCCCGGATCATGGCGAGCGACGGGGCGAAAGTCCGCTTGTCCATGTCCAAATAGACCGCCTCGCCGCCCGCACGGATGATCGCCGCGACCGTGGCGAAATTCGTGTTCGTCGGGACGAGCACGGCCTTGCCGGCGACCTGCTTGATCCGCAGCAGAAACTCCAGCGCCGTCGAGCCGCTGTTGCACGAGATCGCGTGCTTCACGCCGATGAACTCGGCGAAGGCCTTCTCGAACTGCGTCGTCTGCTCGCCCAGGATCAGCGTCGCGGACCGCATGATCTTCGCGGAGCCTTCGGCGTAGGCCGCAATGTCGGCCTCGGTCATGTCGAAATAAAACGGTTTCACTTGCCGCATGCGTGATCTCTCCTTGTAACGGTTGCTTGTCCCCCCGTCAGGGATGCGTCGTGGCTTCCCCGCTCACCGACACCAACACGACCCCCACGATCACCAGCACGATCCCAGCCCAGCGCACCGGCGATACCACTTCCTGCAGGATTGTCACGGCGAGAACCGCCGCGAAGACATACTCGATCGCCGTGAAGGGCACGGCCACCGTGACGTCCGCCCATGAGAGGGAGGCGATCAGGAGGAAATAAAAGACGCCGTTCAGGATCGTGCCCAGGATCACATAGGGGTTGGAGAGGGCCTGGCCGAAATAGGACAGGAGCGCCATCGGCTGATAGGTCTCCAGGGACCCGATGGTCTGCATCCCCTTCTTGATCAGGACCTGTCCGCCCGCCGTGGCGGCGGAGGCCACGATCATGGCAATCATCACTCGTAACATGGTGAGTCTCCTCGTCAGCATGGATTCACACGAACGCGTCGATGCACCGACAGACCGGGGCGCGGCGGTCATGAGCGCGCCTCCCGCGGGACCAGCCGCCCGTTGCGGGTCAGGACGAATTCCGCGCCCCGCCAGATTACGGTTCGCTGCGTGAATGCGAGCGCCCAGGACACCAGGCCGGCCGCGTCGCGCAGGGGCAGGAGCCACAGGCTGCGGAGCCCTTCCCGGTCCCCGATCCGGACGAGGATGAGGGCGGTCGTCACGAGCCGGATCGCGACGGTGCCGCCCAAGACGGCCAGGCCGACCGGATCCATGAACCGCAGGAGCGCATAGAGCAGCGCAAAGGGGACGGACCGGGTCAGCACGGTGGCGGCAAAGCCGCCCGGCTGCGCGAACCGCGTGTTCTGGTCCCAGTAGACCTGGTGGCTCCACCATTGCGCGAGGGACTTCAGGTCCACCGTGGCCTCGATGAAATGGGGCGGCACGGCCATCCGCGTTCCCGACTCCCAGATGCGCCGGCCGATTTCGTAGTCTTCCACCAGGTATTCGGCCAGGCTTTCCAGCCCGCCGATCTTCGCCAGAGTCTCGCGCCGGAGCGTGATGGACTGGCCGTTGCTGTAGTTCGAGGCGCCTGTGGTCAAGGCGAACATGACGCTGGGGATGAAGTCCGCGTTCATGCTCAAGAGCTCCAGCTTTTCGTACCACCGGTCCGCGTTGACCGCCTTGAACGGCGTGCAGACGCAGCCGACCGCCGAATCGGCCAGCGGCGCCACGACCGTCCTGAGGTAGTCGGGGCGCACGCGGATGTCGCTGTCGCTGATGACCAGGACCTCGTGCTTTGCCTCGGTGAGTCCGCCGATCAGGTTGTTCACCTTGCCGTTCATGCCCGCCTGGAGATTTTTCACCACCACCGTCACGCGGCCGGCTCCGAACTCCCGTTGCAACTCGTGGAGCAGCGGGATCGCCGGATCATCCGCTCGCTGCGTGGAGAAAACGACCTGATAGTCCGGATAGTCCTGCCGGCACATGGTCCGCAGATTGTCCCGAAGGTCCTTCTCCAATCCATAAACCGGTTTGAGGACGGTGACCGGAGGCCATTGCCCATCCGGAAACCCAGAGCCGGCCGCGGCCGCGCGGGTCCGGCAGAACCAGAGGGCCGCGGGCACGCAGAGGAGCCCGAACAGCGAGCCTCCGACGACCGGAATCAGGCAGAGCCATTGGAGCAGTTCGATCATGGCCATTCCGGCTATTCGGTGTAGATGATCAGTTCCAGCCCCAGCAGGATGAGCCCCACCGGGACCATGACGAACTTGGGCTTCCAGGCCAGCCGGTCCAGGGTGTCCGCCAGCCAGCCGGCCGCGATGAAGATCGAGGTGAAGGCCATGAGGTTATGTTGCCGGACGATCAGCCCCATGTCCATTCCCGGACTGTGCTCGTGCTCGTGATAGAGCAGCGCGATCCCGCCGAAGGCCAGCACCGCAGCCAGCGCGTACCCCGACCAGGGGGTCGGCCGTTCGCGCCGCGCCACGAACATCGTGTAGAGGCCGATGGCCACGGGAATCAGGCAGAGGACCTTGTGCTGGAGCCATTCGCTGGAGCCGGGGCGGTTGTAGCTCTCCATGAACGTGGCGGCCAGCGGCCAGTCGGTCGGGTCCGCGTTTAGAAAAATATGGATGCCCATGAGCAGCCAGATCGCCCCCAGGCCTTTGCGCAACGCCCCATGGCGCCGCTGGGTCAGCCGGTCCGCCAGGACCAACAGGCCCAAGAGCGCGACGATGGTTCCGCAGGACCGGTGCATGAAGAGCGAGTAGGTCTTCTCCTCTTCGCGCGTGACCCCGCCCCGGACGATGGTCATGGTCTCGTCCACTGGGCCGGTCGCATGCGCTCCGTGGCCCTCATGGCTGTCGCCATGGCCCTGTTCCTGGGCCGCCTGGCGCGCGCCGTGATCCATCGTCACCGGCTCCGGCTGGGCCGGCGTGCCGGCATGGCTCTCCTGCCGGGCCGACGGTTCATGCCCCTCGTGCGTCGCCTGGTCCGCCCAGACGATCCCATGCCAGCTAGGCATCACAACCGGGCCGAGCGTGGCGGCAATGGCCCAGAGGGCGAAGAGGCCGGTCTGTCGAAGGAGGCTGCGATTCATACGATGGTGCGTCGGTTCCGCGCCGAAAGGTCGGCCGGACACTGCCGGGCCCGTCTATCGGATTGAGGTGTGAGCAAGCTCGGGGGTCGTGCCGACCGGGCCATTGCAACCGGATCCCTCCTCCGAGGGCCTGGCCCCCGGTCGGAGAGAAGAACCGGCTGATCGTTACGCGCTGACTTCTTCGGCCCGGGCGAAGCGGTGGCGCTTGGCACGCGTCGCAAAATAGTCCCTGGCCTCTTCAAGCAGCCGAGCGCGCTCGTGGGAATCGGTGGCCATGACGCGCAGGAACCGAAAAATCACCTTGGGGCGGAAGTAAAAGCGGTCGTAGAACCGCTCGACCATCTCCACCATGTAGCGCCGGTCCAGGCCCGGATACTGGATGCTCGGCAACTGATGCCCGAGTTCATCCGTCATCTCATCGCTATTCAGATACCCGTGCTTGCGTACATAGCTGTCGAATTCGGTCCCGGGATAGGGGTGCGACATGGACACTTGGATGGTCTGCGGATCGAGCAACTTGGCGAACTCGATGGTCTTCTCGATCGTCTCCGGCGTCTCGCCGGGCAGGCCGATCTGGAAATCCCCGTGCACGATGATCCCGACTTTCTTGACGTCTTTCATGAAGGCGATGGCCTGTTCGGTCGTCGCGCCCTTCTTGATGTTTTTCAGGATCGTGTCGTCGCCGGACTCGAAGCCCACGACCATCAGGCGGCAGCCTGCGTCCTTCATGGCCTGGAGCGTTTCCAGATCCGTGTGCACCCGGGCGTTGCAGGACCAGGTGATCTTCAGGGGCTTGAGGGCTTCACAGACCTCCAACACATGGGCCTTGGCCCAGGGGAAGGTGTCGTCGTCGAAGAAGATTTCCTTCGCTTCGGGGAACTTCTCGCGCACCCCCTTGACCTCCGCGACTAGGTTGGCTGCGCTGCGCGTCCGCCAGGGATGGCCGCTCATCGTCTGGGGCCAGAGGCAGAAGGTGCAGAGGGCCGGGCAGCCGCGCGAGGCGTAGAAGGACACGTAGGGATGGAGCAGGTACGGGATGTTGTATTTCTTGTAGTCCAGGTCCCGCGCGTAAATCTCCGTGGCGAAGGGCAGGGCGTCCAGGTCCTCGATCGCCGGCCGGTCCGGATTGTGGACGATCGTGCCGTCCTTCCGGTAGCTGATCCCAGCGATGGTCTCCAGCTTGTGGCCCCAGGCGAACTCGGCTACCGAGTAATCGAACTCCCGGCGGCAGACGAAATCCAGCGCGCCACAGGCCTTGAGGCTCTCTTCCGTCTGCACTGTCACGTGCGGTCCGACCATGGCGATCTTGATGGTCGGCTTGTTGGCCTTCATCCCCTCGGCCAGCTTGGCGTCGTTCTTGAACCCGGCCGTGCTGGTGAAAATCACGACAAACTCGTAGTCCCTGGAAATCTTGATCGTTTCCTCCGGAGACACGCCCTGGGCCGGCCCATCCAGCAGCCGGCTGTCTTTGATGAGCCCGGCCGGGTAGGCCAGCCAGACCGGGTACCAGAACGAGCGCACTTCGCGCGTGGCCTGGTAACGGGCGCTGGCTCCCCCGTCGAAGCCCTCGAATGAGGGCGGGTTCAGGAGCAGGGTCTTCATGTCTATCGCCTCCTTGTCACAACCATCTATCCGATTGTCGCCGGTAGTCGCGCGCTATCCACGAGACAAATTCTTCCATAGTCCCGTGAACTTATACGTGAAGCTTGTTTATATACCCTAAACCGGTCCTGTTTGGGAAGGGAAAAATGAAAGACTCTCTTGGCCTCGTGTAACCGGGCGGCATGGCAATGAATCACCGGGTCGAGGAGGACTTGGCCGTTCTAATGACGGGCTCGCGGCTCTCTCTTGTCTTCCCGCCCTTCTTTGACTACAATGGGCGCGTTTGAGCCGAACCGGAATAGGCGAGGAACGAGTGACGGGACTGAAGTTCGAGCGGCTGGCTCACGGCCAATACTACAAGGTGGTGCTGCACATCGGCAGTACCTATGTGCCGGTCGCCGACGAGACGCTGGCCGACCTAAAGTCCCACAGCTTGCTGCCAGCCGAACGGTTCCTGGAGTTGCTGGTCGAGAAAATCGGGTACTCGTCCTACCTCAAAGCACAGCTCCGCGCCGAACTCAAGGGCGCCGGCGACCCGATCACGCAGGTGACCGTCATCCAGAGCGCCATCCGCGACCTATAGGCCGCTGCTGAAAATTCCCTCCAGCTTCGTTCTCGCGTCATTTTCCAAGAGTGGTCGGTTATCAGTAGTCGGTGCTCCGTTTCCGGAACGGACAACGGAACACCGACAACCGAGAACGACAGCCCCTCGCTGCGGCCTCGCCACGGGAAGAGGCGCGTCTTGACGCGCCGGGGTGGCGGGTGAGAAGGTGACCTTTTTGAGCGTCCTAGAATCAAGACATGGTCAGCGCACCGGCTCGATCAGGCGGACGCCCTTCGCCGGAGCGACGGAGTCCTCACCCGGCGTCCGGAGACGGAAAGCTGGAACTGACCGAAGCACCACGGGGACCATGGCGGAGGGAATTCCAGAAGGCTTCCGCTCAGGAGCGCCGTGGAAGAGGTGTCGCGAGAGGCGCGGGAGTCCGAAGCCCAGGCATAGGCGCTCACACGTCCCACGTGTTTCCATCCCGGAACAGATCGTTCATGATCTTGCTCTTCTTTTCCGGGTCCTTTTCGTGCTTCAGGGCCAGGGCATAATTGTCCATCGCCGTCTGCTGCTTGCCCTTCATCAGGTAGACACGAGCGATCCCCAGATAGGCCTTCGCATCTTCCGGATTCGATTTCAGCGCCCGGCCGAAGGACTCTAGAGCTTCCTCACGCCAACCCTTGTTCAGCCGGATCCAGCCCCTCGCGGTCTCCGCCGGGCCGAAATTGGGATCGGCCTTGAGCGCCTCTTCATACTCTTTCAACGCCAGGTCGAGACGCCCTTTGGTCTCGTAGAGCCCGCCGAGCGAAAAATGGACTTCCGCATCGCGGGCGTTGAGGCGGATGGCTTCCTTATACTCCACGATGGCCGCCTCGACTTTGCCCTGTTCCCCCAAGGCGCAAGCCAGATTGGCGTGCGCGACCGCATCGTCGGGGTTCAGCTTGAGGACCTCGCGATACTGAGGGATGGCCATCTCCATCTGGCCCTGATCCTGGTACGCAACTCCCAGGTTGACCCTGGCCGCCGCGAAGGCCGGATTCAGTTTGATCGCCTCGCGATAGGCCTTGATCGCCATTTCCGGACGGCCCGCCCGCTCGTGAATCTGCGCGAGGAAGTAATGGGGGTAGGCCGATCGGGGGTCGAGCCGGGCGGCCTCCTTGTACCGGGCGACCGATTCCTCCGACCGGCCAGACTGCGCCAGAAAGAGACCGCTTACCAGCTGGGCATGAGCCTGTTCGGGATGATCCTTTGGCAGCGCCTCGACCCAGGCCCGGACTTGCTCGATGTCCTCCGCCGCTTCCAGCGATTTGGCATGGACCTCCCAGGCTTCCTTGAACTCGCCGCGGAGGAGGTGCACGACGTTCAAGGCAAAATAAGGCCGCGGGTCCTTCTGTCCCTTGACTTCCAGCTCCCGCGCCCAGGCGGTCGCGTCGGCGCGAATATCGTCCCAGCTCCCCTTCAGGACGGCTTCGGTGATCCGATGGATGTGCTCGCTCACGCAGTGACTCAATAATGATGGGGCTTGTTGGGGACCTTATGGTCCTTGTGCTTGCCGTGAGCCAGCTCGGCCGACGGTTCGGGCACATCCACCCCGATACGATGGCGGAAGACCAGTTCGCCTCCGTACCAGCCCTGGATGCCCGTCAGCGCGGCCCCGATCACGTTTATGATCACGGGGACGCCCACCGAGACTCCCACGGGCACGTCCCCGCCGTTCCGCACCGCCAGGTTCAGCACCTGGACGACCAGCAGACCGAGTCCGAAGATCAGGTGCGAGGCGGCTGGCCGTCTCGCCTCGGTCTTCTCGCGCATGACGGCCAGGAAATCCGGCATCCCCGTTGCCGCCGCGCCCAGGTGTCCGACCAGGCCGAAGACCAGGGCCCAGTAGGTCATACGAAACCAGAACGGCTCGTGCAGGAGGAGATAGAGCCCGTCACAGACCAACGCGGCGCTGTAGAGCCCGATCGGGACCCCCACCAGCATCGCGTGGATCGGATGCCCGGCGAATTCGAGCCGGCTCTTCATGGCGCCCTCCCGTGCCTCCCTCGTTTACGGGAACACAAGACCGCCCGCGCGCTTCATGCTAGTCCCCTCGGCGGAGAAATTCAAGAAACGGGCTTCCTTATTTTATCCGCTCGTCTCTTTATTTTTACCCCCTCCCGACTGCTCAAAATCGTCAGGCAACGAGGCCGTAGCGAGGGGCCATCGTTCTCGGTTGTCGGTGTTCCGTTGTCCGTTCCGGAAACTGAGAACGGAATACTGATAACTGACAACGCTTGGAAAATGACGCGAGAGCGAAGTTGGGGGCGATTTTCAGCGGTCGGCTACCGAGCGAGGCTGTCTTCGACATCGGGCGGCGTCGCCTGGATCCGATCGGCCAGGAAGGGGTGGCGCTCGGCCAGCTTCTGCTTCATGAGCCAGGCAATCGTGCGGTAGGACCAGTGGCCCTTCACGCCGGAGCGCAGGCGGGAGATGTACTCCACCTCGGCGTAATCCATCTTGAAGAGGCAGCGGACTTTGAAGCCGAACGGAATCGCATAGAGCGCCGCTTCCTGGTTGGATTTGCGCAGCTGTTCGATGTCCGTCTTCACCGCCTCCATCGCCGCCCGGTAGTCGGCCTCCAGG
>SYGV01000096.1 GCA_005799365.1 Nitrospiraceae bacterium | reverse complement strand
GTGAACAAGCCGGGGGTCTACGAAATGCCGCTGGGCACCCCGTTGCGCAAGCTGATCGAGGAATTCGGCGGCGGCGTCCCGGGCGGGCGGAAGGTCAAGGCCGTGTTTCCCGGCGGGCCGGCCTTCTCGATGGTGACCGCCGATCAGCTCGACTTGCCGATGGACTTCGATGCGCTCAAGAAAGCCGGGACGGGGCTGGGATCGGCGGGCGTGATTGTGGTGGACGACGACACCTGCATGGTCGCGCAGACCCTCAAGTTCTCCAATTTTTTCAAGAACGAGAGCTGCGGGCAATGTCCCCCCTGCCGGATGGGCACGCTCAACCTGGCGGCGCTCATAACCAAGATCGAGCAGGGCGAGGGCACGCAGAAGGACATGGATAGCCTGTTGCAGCTCTGCGGTTTCGTCAAGGGGACCGGATACTGTACCCTGGTGACAGGGGCGGCCGTGCTCGTCCAGAGCGCGGTGCGTCTGTTCCGGCCGGAGTTCGAGGCCCATATTGCGCAGAAGCGCTGTCCGTTCCAGCCGGCGCGGACGGCGGTGGGCGCTGCGTCGTAAGGGCGCCGTCGGGTGTGATGCGATGCCGCACGTGACCTTTCTCCATCCGGACGGGAAGAGCGGCGAGGTGCCGGCCGACCTCACGCTGCTGGAAGCAGCGGAGGCCCTCGGGTTCCCGCTGAACCATGATTGCGGCGGCAACGCCTCCTGCACGACCTGCCGCGTGGAAGTGCAGGCGGGGGGCGAGCACCTCTCGGAGATCGACTTCGAGGAGCAGGACTTGCTGGACCGCGAGGCGCTCAGCGAACCCTGGCACAGGCTGGGCTGCCAGGCGCGGGTGACGGGGAACGTGATCGTGCGGGTGCCGGAGAAGAAGTGGGAAGCTCCCTCGGCCGCCGGGCCGGCGGAGGCCAAGCAGGTCGGCCGGGCGTCTTGATGCAGGGGCAGGGGAAGTCGGAGGTGGGGCGGATAAACGGATTGCAACCGGGTCTCGAAGACCCTGAGATCGATAAGGAGGAGCTCATGGTGACGATTACACCGACGGCGGAAGCCAAGATTCGCGAGTTGATGACCGAGGAAAAGGACGTGGTCGGTCTGCGCATTTACGTCAAGGGCGGCGGCTGCCACGGGTACCAGTACGGGATGGCCTTCGAGTCCAAGATGGCCGATGACGACACGGTGATCGAGAAGGGCGACGTGAAAGTCATCATGGATTCGCAGAGCGCGCCGCTGCTCCAGGGGACGGAAGTGGACTATGTGGACAGTGTGCAGGGCTCGGGCTTTGCGATCAAGAATCCGCAGGCCAAGACCACCTGCGGCTGCGGCAGCTCGTTCAGCGCGTAAACAGAGCCATCAGCCGTCAGCTGTCAGCTTGAAGAGGGACTAGAGATCGCCAGAAGGCCGGGTTGCTTTTCCACGGGAGGGGCAATGCCGGCCTTCTTTCTTGTCGGTGGCTGAAAGCCGGCGGCTGAACGCGGAGAGTGTCTTGATGGACCAGGCTAGCGTCACCCACCGGTACCAGTTCGCGGCGCAACACCGGCTGCACTCGGAGCGGTTCTCCGATGAGGAAAACCGGCGGGTCTTCGGCAAGTGCAACAATCCGAACGGCCACGGCCACAACTACACCCTCTTCGTGACGGTCCGCGGCCCCGTGGACCCGAAGACCGGCCGGGCCGCCGACCTCGACGCGCTGGACCGGCTGGTGCAGGAGACCGTCGTGGCCCGTTTCGACCATCGGGACCTGAACGGAGACCCGGCCTTCGCGAAGCGCACAACCACGGGTGAGAACCTCGTCCTGCTCGTCTGGGACCTGCTGGTGGCGAACCTGCCGGCCGGGCAACTGGAAAAAATCGGGCTGATCGAGACCCGGGACAACTATTTCGAATATTCCGGCGAGGCTCCGGTGACCGTCACCAGCGGGTCGCCGGTCTGGTAAAGGGAGCGCATGGCACGCACAAGGGCGGGACGACAGGGGAAGACAAAACAGGGGCGGACGCACGAAACCGAGCTGCGTGAAGTGGTGACGCGGCTCTTGACGCTGTTGGGCGAGGACCCCACACGGAACGGACTGGAGAAGACGCCGGAGCGGGTGGAGAAGGCGCTCCGGTTCATGACCCAGGGCTACAAGCAGAACATCGACCACCTTCTGAACGAAGCCCTCTTCCCGCTCGAATACTACGAGAGGGTGATCGTCAAGGACATCGACTTCTTCAGCATGTGCGTTCCCAGCAAACAATTGGTCAATGCCGTAGAAGGGGCGAAACCGGCGTATCTGGTCAAGCCGGGAGACCGCTTGTGGACACTCGACAGAGGTTATGCCAAACAGACGACGGTTACGCAGGTCACGTCTCGGAAAACGCGCGCCGTGGTCGAAGTCAAAACGGATCGCGGTAAGTTCCGAGTCACGCCAGACCATCCCATCATGACGGGAACAGGGTGGCAGGAAGCACAGAATCTTGAACCTGGGACCCAGGTCGAGTGGACCAACCCGAAAAGCCTTTGCCGCGAGCGGTATGGTGCAAAGCCCGGGTATGCGTTGGGCTATGCGCTGGGGGCCACGGCGGCCGATGGCAGCATTCAAGACGGCCGGCGCATCTGCCTGGTCGTGAAAAAACAGGATTTTGCGGACAAGTACAGGAAGATGCTCGCGCAGGCCTTCCCACCGCTTGAGCCCACGGTCGAGCGCGTCCTGGTCCCGTCCGGGTTTTTGAAGAAAACGATTCCCATGTATCGGGTTCGCGTGGTTGCGCGCGATATCGCGGAGAAATTCTGTCGTTGGCTGGCGGTTCTCGAACAAGGCGCGCGGAGCAAACCCACAGTGTTTCAATTTCCCAAGGTCGTCACTGCGTCGCAGGAGATGATGCAGGGATTTTGGGATGGCTACTGCGACGGGGATGGAACTGTTGCCGGGAAGGCACGATTCATTATCAGCGCCAATCAGCCGTTTCTGGCAGAACTTGCTAACTACCTAGAGACGCCGGTTTCCAAAGCGGCGAATGGAGACGGCTGCGGCAGGGTGTACGTTTCGCCTCGATGGGCGCAGGCAGGATGGTTTAACAAGCATGGCTTTCGGCAGCAAAGGGAATTCTATGTGCCGGAAGAAAGTATGTATGCGACGGTCGTGGGCGTGCGGCATCTTCCGCCCTCAAAGAAACCCTTTACAGTGTATAGTTTTAAGTGTGATCCGTACCCCACGTTCTTGATTGCGGGACACCTGACGCATAATTGCGAGCACCACATGCTGCCCTTCTTCGGCCGCTGCCACGTCGGGTACCTGCCGCGGAAGAAAGTCGTCGGCCTCAGCAAGATCCCCCGGATCGTGGACATGTTCAGCCGGCGGCTCCAGGTCCAGGAGCGGTTGACCGTGCAGATCGCGGAGGCGATTCAAGACAAACTGAAGCCGGCGGGAGTGGGCGTGGTGGTGGAAGCCCGCCACCTCTGCATGATGATGCGGGGGGTGGAAAAGCAGAATACGATCGCCGTGACCAGCTCCATGCTCGGCGCGTTTCGCACCCAGCAACAGACCCGCGAGGAATTCCTCAAGCTCATCCGCCGCGGCGGCGCCGGCGACCCGGACTGAAAACCGTGAGGCGCAAGGGGTGAGGCGTAAGATGCTCCAAAAAGAAACAGCTTGCGCCGGACGCCTTACATGTCACGCCTCACGGCGATTCGATCGTTTGCAAGAACGAACGAATCGCTTGGTTGAAGGCGTCCGGCTGCTCCAGGTTGCTGATGTGGCCGGCTGAGGGGATGATCTCGAATTTCGCGCCCGCAATCCGCGCCGCGATCCGTCGGTTCTCCTCCGGTGTCGTGAGCCGGTCCTCGTCGCCGACGAGGACCAGCGTCGGGCAGGCGATTTGGCTCAAGTCCGGACTCGAGTCCGGCCGTTCCGCAATGGCCATCAGGTCGCCGATGGCGCCGCTCATCTGGGTGCTCAAGCTGATCGCCTCGACCCGGCGGACTAGATCGGGCTTGGTCTGGTAGGCGGCTGCCGACAGCAGCTTGGGTCCCATCTCGGCCACCACGGCTTTCGTGCCTTCCTGATAAATCTTCTGGGCCAGCGCAAACCGCCAGGCCGCCAGTTCCTGCGTATCCGCTTCCGCCCTCGTGTCGCAAAAGACTAGGGCTTTGATCCGCTCCCGATACTTCCGGTGGAAGGCGAGCATCAGGTACCCGCCCATCGAGAGCCCGACCAGCACCGCCTGCCGAATGTCGAGATGATCCAGCAGTCCTTTCACGTCGTCCGCAAAGAGATCCATGCTGTAGCGCCAGAAGGGGGCGTCCGACTCCCCATGGCCCCGTAGGTCCACGGTAATGATGCGATAGCGGTCCGAGAGATAAGCCAGTTGCGGTTCCCACATCGTCCGGTTGAAGGGAAAGGCGTGCAGAAAGACGACCGACAGGCCCTGGCCCTGGTCGCTGTAGGCGAGCGTGATGCCGTTGATCTGAGCCTTCATCGTTCTCCCTCCCGCTTTTCCTGCCGGCTGCCTCGCCGGCGATTGTAGCATGCCCAGGTTATTTGCGGCCTCCTCGGCTCTCCGGCTACAATGGACCGTCCGACACAACTCCGAAGAGGACGCCCCTCGCATGACGCAACTGCCTGACGATCAGTCGGCTCTTTTCCAACCGGACGATGACGAGGTGGATGCCTCGGCCCCTTTGGCCGAACGGATGAGACCGAGGGAGTTCTCCGAATTCGTCGGGCAGGAGGAGATGATCGCCCCGGACCGGCCCCTCCGCCGGGCCATCGAGTCCGATTCCCTCACCTCGGTCATTCTCTGGGGGCCGCCCGGCTCAGGCAAGACGACCCTAGCCCGATTGATTGCGCGACGCACCAAAGCGGCCTTCGTCTTCTTCTCCGCGATCACCGGCGGCATCCCCGAGCTGCGACGCCTGATCAAGGAAGCGGAGGAGCGGCGTGTGCGGCGCAAGCAGCGGACGATCCTGTTCGTGGACGAAATTCACCGCTTCAACAAGGCCCAGCAGGATGCCTTTCTTCCCCACGTGGAGAAGGGAACGGTGATTCTGCTGGGGGCCACGACGGAGAATCCTTCATTCGAGGTGATCTCCCCGTTGTTGTCCCGCTCCATGGTGGTGGTGCTCAAGTCCCTCTCCGATGAGGCCATGGGGCAGATCCTGGACCGGGCTCTGGCCGACCCAGAGCGGGGCCTGGGCCGGTTCAAGGCAGCCCTGTCGCAAGAAGCGCGGCGGCGCTTGGTCGGATTCGGCAACGGGGATGCGCGGGCTTCCCTGACCGCGCTTGAATTCGTGGTGACCCAGACGAAGCCTGGTCCGGGTGGCCGCGTGCTGCTGGATGCCGAAGCCCTGGATGCGGCGCTGCTCAAGAAGGCGCTCCGGTACGATCGGGTCGGGGAAGAACATTACAACCTGATCTCGGCCTACATCAAAAGCATGAGGGACTCGGACCCGGACGGGGCCCTCTACTGGCTGGCGCGGATGTTGGAAGGAGGGGAGGCCCCCCGATTCATCGCCAGGCGGATGGTGATCTTTGCCTCGGAAGACGTCGGCAACGCTGATCCCCAGGCGCTGCTGATCGCGACGGCCGTCTTTCACGCGGTGGAGTTCGTGGGCCTGCCCGAAGCCCAGATCAACCTGGCGCAGGGGACGACCTATCTCGCCACCGGGCCGAAGGACAATGCTTCCTATGCAGGCTTGCTGGAAGCGGCGCAGGATGCGCGGGAGTTCGGGAATTTGCCTGTGCCGCTGCACCTGCGCAACGCGGTCACATCGTTGATGAAGGATCTCAGCTACGGGAAGGGCTACCGGTACGTCCACGAGGACCCGGCGGCCAAGAAGGAGCAGAGTCATTTGCCGGAGCCGCTCAGCGGAAAGAAATACTACCGGCCGAAAAAACCGTAGTGTGCGACAGCGCAGCACTCTCCTCTTGACTTACGATCACCTGGAATGTAGCATTTGTACGCTTTGTACGTTCAGCACAGTTCAAGTCAATGAGGGAGGCGTTTGATGGCGCATCTGCCTGCCAGTAAGGCGCGAGAAGGTTTTGCGAATACGATCAATCGGGTGGCGTTCGGGAAGGAGCGCGTGGTGGTGCATCGGCGAGGGAAAGAAATCGCCGCTGTAGTGTCGATGGACGATTTGCGGCTGTTGGAAGAGCTTGAAGATCGTATTGACCTCGCCGCCGCTCGGGCTGCGTTGATTGAAACCAAGAAGAAGGGAGCCAAACCGCTCGATGCGATTCTGAAGGACCTCGGCCTTTAGCCTTCCATGGCCTATTCGATCCTCCTCGCCCCCTCTGCCGAACGTCAGCTCAAAGCCTGTACGCCGGCGACCCAGAAACGTCTTGTGAAGCGCATGAAGGCTTTGCGAGATAATCCGCGTCCGCAGGGTGTGAAGAAACTTGCCGGCGAGGACGATCTGTATCGTATTCGGGAAGGGGACTATCGGATCATCTACACGATCCGCGATAAAGAGTTGATCGTCCTTGTCGTGAAGATCGGCGATCGTAAGGAGGTCTATCGTTCCTAACAGTGAGAGGGGGGGATCGTTCCCGGTGCGTGGCGGCCACGTGCCCAGCCTTCCTCGCTACGCCGTCAGCATAGCTCCTCTCGCCTTGTCCTCTTACACCGCCGCCAGCTTCTTCTTTACGTCGTCCAGCTCGTCCGTCAGGCTCGACCATTTGGCGGTGAGTCGTTCCAGGTCCTTCTTCCACCGGTCCTGTTCCTGGTGCAGGTCGTTCCAGCGGGCGATTTCTTTGTACAGAGCCGGGTCGGCCAGCTCTTGTTCCCGGCTCTTGAGGCGGACTTCCAGTTCGGCCACTTCTGCCTCGGCCCTGGCCACTTGCTTCTCCAGCCTAGCCTGACTCTTGGACAGTTCGCGCCGTTCGCCCGACTTGCTCTTCTCCGCGATGGGAGGCGGCGCGGGGAGGGCCTTGTTGCTTGCCTTGGCCTGTTTCTGCGTCGGCGAGAGGTCGGCCGTGGATTCCTTGATGGACTCCAGCTCCTGAGCCCGTTTCCACAGGTAGTACTCGTAGTCTCCATAGTAGTCCCGCGCCTTGCCCTCCTCGATCTCCACCACACGGGTGGCGATGCGCGAGAGGAAGGTGGGGTCGTGCGAGATGAAAACGATCGTGCCGGGAAAGTCGGTCATGGCGTCGGTCAGCACGTCCACAGAGGCCGGATCGAGGTGGTTCGTCGGCTCGTCCAGCAGCAGGGTGTTCGCCGGCTCCACCAGCATCCGTGCGAGGGCCACGCGGTTCCGCTCCCCGCCGCTCAGGGACTTGATCGGCTTTTTCTGGTCCTGCCCGGAAAACAGGAAGGCGCCGGCCAGGCCGCGCAGAAAGTTCGTCTCCGCCTGGGTGGAGACCTCGCTCAAGGATTCCAGGATCGTGTGTTCCGGGTTCAGGGTTTCGGCCTGGTGCTGCGCGAAGTAATGGACGGTAGCGCCATGGCCCACGGCCCTGGTGCCCTTGTCGGGCGGCAGGACTCCGGCCAGCATCTTAAGGAGCGTGCTTTTCCCGGCCCCGTTCTCTCCCACCAGCGCCACCCGCTGGCCTCGTTCCACCGAAAAATCCAACGCGCCGTAGACGACGGTGGCGCCATAGCTCTTGGCCACCCCGCGCAGGTCGAAGACGTGCCGCCCGCTGGCCGGGGGCAGGGGAAACTTGAACCGGACCCGCTTGGCGTCCCGGCCCAGCTCGATGCGCTTGACCTTTTCCAGTTGCTTGATGCGGGACTGGACCTGGCTGGCCTTGTTGGCCTGGTAGCGGAACCGGTCCACGAACTTCTGGACCCGGGCGATTTCCTTGGACTGCCGGTTTGCCGCCGCCTCCAGTTGCTCGTCGCGCGCGGCCCGCTGCTCCAGAAAGCGGTGGTAGTTGCCCCGGTATTCCTGAATGACATGATCGCGCAAGTCCCAGACGTGTGTGGCGATGCGATCCAGAAAGGCCGTGTCGTGGCTGATGACGAGGAGCGTCATGCCGGAGTTCAGCAGGAACTGCTCGAACCAGCGCTGTGTCGGCTTGTCCAGGGGGTTGGTCGGCTCGTCCAGCATCAGGACGTCCGGGTTGGCCAGCAGCAGATGGGCCAGGGCGACCCGCATGCGATAGCCGCCGGAGAGGGCCTCGACCGGCCGGCTGAAATCCGCTTCGCCGAAGCCCAATCCAGACAGGATGCGCTTGGCCTCGTGTTCCGGGTACTGGCCCCGGTGGGCTGCGTCCAGCACGGTCTTGCCGGTCAAGGTTTCCAGCTCTTGCGCCAGGTAGCCCACGCGCAGGTGCGGACGCTTGCGAATCCGGCCCTTGTCCGGCGAATCCTCACCGAGAATCATCCGCATGAGCGTGGTCGTGCCGGCCCCGTTGGGACCGACTAGGCCGACTCGCGAGCCCTGGCGCAGGTGCGCGGAGGCGTCGGTCAGGAGCACCCGGGTGGAAAATTGTTTACTGACGCCTTCGATTTGCAGCATGGCAATACTAATCCGTTGGGTGTGTGATCAGCGCGTGAAACAAGACAGAAGGGGACGTCAGTCAGAGGAGGAGGACAAAGAATTGATTGGAGGCAGTATAGCGAGTCACAGGTATATCCTAGCCACGTACCAGATCAATTGCCTTGGCAAGCTTGGTTTGGTGGAGCTGGCCGGGATTGAACCGGCGACCTCGTGAATGCCATTCACGCGCGCTCCCAACTGCGCTACAGCCCCACCCGAATAATTGCTGATGATGACCGCCGAGTGATGCGTTGCGGAGAAGCAACCGCCACCAAATGAGTGCCCATGCTAGCATGCGGCCTGCGGCCCGTCAAGACGGCAAGGGCCCGTGACGCGGGCATCGCGATGCGTGAGGCGGTAAGAAAACTCACGTCGGCAAGGGCCGCTCCCCGCACAGGTGACGCCCTGTCCCCCACGCGCCGTTGGCTTGACAAAGGAGGGGGCGCATCTTACTATTGGCTGCCAGCGGCTCTGACCTCTTCCAGGTCAGGGCTCTTTTTTTGGACAGGATATTCAAGACGATGGCCAATTTAGTCGTGATCGGCACCCAGTGGGGCGACGAAGGCAAGGGCAAGATTGTGGATATCTTGGCCCACGACGCCGACGTCGTCGTCCGGTTTCAGGGCGGGTCCAATGCGGGGCACACGGTCGTCAATGACCGGGGCACCTTCGTGTTCCATCTGATCCCGTCCGGTATCCTGTACCGCAGCAAGGTCAACATGATCGGGAACGGGGTGGTCGTGGACCCAGGGTCTTTGATCGAGGAAATGGACCAACTGCAAGCCAAGGGAGTGCAGATCGGGCGAAATTTCTTCATCAGTCACCGGGCGCACCTGATCCTCCCGTACCACAAGGCCATCGAGAAGGCGGCGGAGCAGTCGAAGGGCTCGCGACGGATCGGGACGACCGGGCGCGGCATCGGCCCATCCTATGCGGACAAGATGGCCCGCATCGGCATCCGCGCCGGCGATTTGCTCAATCCCCCGCTCTTCCGGCGCAAGCTGGAGGAAAATCTGGCGGAGATCAACCTGTTCCTGGATCGGCTCTACCGGGCCGAGGGGTTTCAGGTGGAAAAAGTGTTCCAGCAGTACATGGGCTATGCCGACCGGCTCAAGGACTACATTGCCGACACCTCCATCATGCTGAACAAGGCGATCGACCGGGGCCGCAAGGTCTTGTTCGAAGGGGCGCAGGGAACCCACCTGGATGTGGATTTCGGGACTTATCCCTACGTCACCTCGTCAAGCGCGGCGGCCGGCGGGGCCTGCACGGGAACCGGCGTGGGGCCGACGAAGATCGACGTCGTCATGGGCGTTACCAAGGCCTACACCACCCGCGTGGGCAGCGGCCCGGTCCCGACCGAGCTCAACGATGCGGTCGGCGGTGGGTTGCAGGAGCGGGGCAAAGAATTCGGGGCGACGACGGGGCGGGCTCGACGCTGCGGCTGGTTCGACGGGATCCTCGTGCGCTATGCGACCAAGATCAACGGGCTCTCGTCGCTGGCCGTGACCAAGCTCGATGTGCTGGACGGGTGCAAGGAACTCATGCTCTGCACCGGCTATCGGCACAACGGCATCCTCCACAAGGACATGCCGGCCGATATTCAGGTGCTCTCCGACTGTGAGCCGGTCTATCAGAAACTGCCCGGCTGGACGACGCCGACCACGGGGATTACGACCTACAAGAAATTGCCTGTCGAGGCCAAGCGGTACCTGGATCGGGTCGAAGAGCTGGCCGAGTGCCGGATCGACATGGTCTCCACCGGCTCCAAGCGGAGCCATACGATCATCCTCCGGAATCCGCTGGCAGCGCCGCGTCGCAGACCGGCAGCTGGCCGTGCCCGCCGGTAAGCACGGTCCGACCACTCCAAAGGCGTTGACAGGGCTCATTGTCGGATGCCAGCATTTCGCAGGATGTGCAAGGCGGTCGACAACAAGGCCGCAGCAAACGAAAAGCCGAGGCGTATTGTTGCGATACGTCGAGGGTGTGAGCGATGCGAGAACGCAGGTGGTGGCCGCTTCCAACATTCTGCACAGGTGAGCCGGTAGCTCAGTCGGTAGAGCATCGCCCTTTTAAGGCGAGGGCCCTGGGTTCGAGTCCCAGCCGGCTCACCAAATCTTTCAATAACTTCTGCGTGTCATCGTCCGTGGTGGTTTCCTCGGTCACGGTTTTGGTCACGGTTCCAGCCTGCGTGAGTCCCTCCACGGCCTTCCAGAGATGAGTCGGGGACAGGTGGGCATATCGGCTTAGCATGGCCGGAGACTTCCAGCCTCCCAGTACCATGAGGGTGCGGTCATTCGCCCCCTGCATCGCCAAACGTGAGGCAAAGGTGTGCCTCAGATCATGAAATCTGAACGGGGTGAGACCCGCGGCCTTGACCGCTTCGTCGAACGTGCGACGGAGGTATCGCGCATCGAAGGGAAAGATCCGTTCGATGGGATGGGCGTGCCCCCTAGCTTTCAGACGGCTCAGCAGACCCACCACGGTTGAGTTCATCGGCACGCGCCGCCGTTCCCCGGCTTTGGTTTCGTGGATCGTTAAGACCCCCATGTTCCAATCAACGTCGGCCCACACGAGACGGATGAGTTCGCCCTGTCGAAGGCCCGTGTGCAAGGCCGTGAGGACGATGGGGCCATACTGTTCAGGGAGATGACTCAACAGCGCGCGTTCCTGGTCAGGCAGGAGGTACCGCACCAAGACGTTATTGACCTGGGGGGCCTTTACGAGGCCCGCCGGATTGTCTTTCACGAGGCCCAGCCGCTTGGCCCGATTGAAGACGGCCTTCAAGACCGTGAGATGGCGCACGAGCGTGGCGGGTTGCTTCCCGTCAGTGCCCAGGTCCGTTAAGACTTTCTCGATTTGACGGATGGTGATGGTGCCGGCATCTTGGCCCCCAAAGGCGGCGAGCCATCGGTTCATGCGGGACTGATCGTCGCCCTTCTTGCGGCGTCGTGCTTCAACGGTCCGAAGATACTCGCGTGCGATCTCCCGAAAGGGAACGGCGTGGGGCTTCTCGAAGTAGCGGCCTTCCCGCTGGTCCGCCTTGAGGCGTCCATAGAGCGCTCGGGCCTGGCTCTTGGTATCGCACTTATGCCACCGTTCGCGGCCCTCGTGCATCAGCCGGACCCACCAGCCCGTACGCCCTTTCCGCTGACAGATGCCCCGATCAATGCCGTGTTTTCTTGCCATGACGTGGTCCCTTTCTTTGTTTCGTGCTGGGGCCCTGGTGTTGTTCCTTTGCGGCAGCCCTGGCGTTTTGCATCCCCGCGACCGAGTGGCATTTCCGTCCACAGTAGGTGGCATGGCGGCGGAGCTGGACAAATACCTGCTGGCAGTGGGGACACCGCCGTATGGAGTCGACGAACAACGTGCGGCCTCTCCGCGGGAGTTCGAGTAATTGCGTCATGCGGAACAAAAATTCATCCGCCCAGGTGTCGCCCTTGCTAAAGATGAGGAGTGGGTTAATGCGATAGGGAGGATACCCAGCCTGTCGTTCGACATCGGTGGATTTCGTAAGCCTAATGGTGTGGTCCACGTGAATGGGGCCGCAGGTGGTGCTTTGGCCGTCCGCAAGGCGGTTGAGATGGAGGGCGATGACCTCGCAGATATTCTTTAACTCAAGCAAGGTCGGGGCGAAAGATCCGACACCTCCGTGCAGAAACGGGTATCGCTTTCGATCGGGCTGAGTGGGGTGGAACGCAATAGGGGTCATCCTAATGGCCTGACACTCATCCTGTAAGTTTTGAACATCCCCAGGACTCAGGGTCCTCACGGTCGTGTTGGCCAGCCTCGCAAACCATGCCATGTGATGCCAGGGTGAAAAGCCGATTCGAGCCCAGGCTTGATTGAGCGCGGTGTCGGATGGCGGTCGTTGAGTCATGTCGCCTCCATTCTTAGTCAGTTGAGCGATCGTAGCCGGGGCGGTCCTTGTGCTCAACGGTGCCGTTGATCTATTGACAATAGTAGCTCATTTCATTATTATACGCTCAATGGTAAGGGGTTGCAAGGTTGCTCAAGGATGGAGGTGTGGAATGGCAGCTGAACGATTGCTGACCGTGCGGGAGGCGAGCGAGCAATTGGGGCTTCGAGAGGCGACCGTGAGAAAGTGGGTCCTGGAGAAGCGCATCGGCTACTATAAAATTGGGCGGGCGATTCGCGTTCCGGCTGACGCCGTCACGCGGCTCATCCGGGAGAGCTACCGAGAACCGATCGGGCCGGGCGAACCGCGGTGCTCAGCCGCCATGGCAACCGGTGCGAATCGCGATGAGTGACCTTGATCTGACATGCCCCCGTCCAGGTGGCTGGCCCCCAGCGATCCCCACCGGGGCGAACGACGCGCGAGTTTTCGTGCGGGCCGAGGGCCAGCACACGGTCTTGGTGTGCCGTCATCGTCCCCGTGGGAGTAGGACGTGCTGGATGTGCATGGGGATACCCACAGCGTTCAGCTGTTGGCCGTCGCGTTCACAATCAAAGATATGAAAGGGCTCACCATGCATAACGACTCACGCCCGATTGATGTCGGGCCAGCTGGCGGTCCGCAGTGCCGGGAAGCGTTGGGCCGGCTCACACAGATTGTCCTTGATGGACTCCAACACGGGTACTTTCGCTGCTCGATTTCAGGCGGCATCGGGAACGCAAAAAAGCGCGAACTCGTGATCGAGGCCGGGAAGTCTCACAAATTCACCATTCCCGAGGAAGAACTGCCGCGCTAACGCCGGCGCCATGGCGATCCCTGTGATGGGGACGCTCACAATACACATCACGTAAGTCCAGCATCATCGGTGGGATTCCGAGATCGGAGACTCAAAAGGCACGCGCGGCGACACGCCGAGCGTGAGGTCTTCGATGGAATCACCACACGCGACACGTCCCCCCCTGATTGAGCCGACCTCCGCGCGCTGGCACCCACGCCTTCGGTGCCCCCTCACCGATGAGGACGCCCGGCCACGAACCGAGCCCGTCACCGGCTTCTTTGCCATCCTCGCCGAATGGTCGCGGGCTGCACCGCCAGCCCCTGCGAACGCTCCTCCCGTGGCGGCCCCCCTCGAGACCGCGGAGGTGCGCCATGACCGCTGACACCATTGCCACGGCCCTCGGCGGGCGTAAGGCCGGGAGCGGCTGGTCGGCGCGCTGTCCCGCGCACGATGACCGCACTCCGAGCCTGTCGCTGCGCGAGACCCCCGACGGGACGGTGCTGGTGCATTGCCATGCCGGCTGCGAGCAGGACGAGGTCATCAGGCACCTGCACGCACGCGGCCTGTGGCCACGGCACGATCCGCGCCGATTTCAAGGCGCCGCCTCGCGCCGGGCCACTACGCTGGCCGAGCCGGATCGCGACGACAGCACACGCATCGAGGCGGCGCGGTCGATCTGGTGGGCCGCCCAACCGGCGGGCGGAACCCTGATCGAACCCTACCTTGAATCGCGTGGCCTGCGACTGCCGGCCACGCCGACGCTGCGCTTCCATCCATCCCTGAAGCATCCCTCGGGCGAGTCCTGGCCGGCCATGATCGCGCTGGTCACCCGCGGGTCCGACGACGCGCCACTGGCCATCCATCGCACCTTTCTCGCCCGGAATGGCGCGGGTAAGGCGCCCGTCGAGCCGCAGAAGATGATGCTCGGGCCCTGCCGCGGCGGGGCGGTACGCCTCGCAGCACCCCGCGACTTGCTGATGGTGGGCGAGGGTCTCGAGACCTGTCTCGCGGCCATGCAGGCCACCGGGCATCCGGCGTGGGCTGCGTTGTCCACCTCGGGGTTGCGTGTGCTCGACCTCCCGACGGATGTGCGCAACGTGATCGTACTGGCCGATGGCGACGAGGCTGGCGAGGCGGCCGCTCACGCCTGCGCGTGGCGCTGGAAACGGGAGGGCCGGCGCGTGCGCATCGCTCACCCGCCGAACGGGATGGACTTCAACGACATGCTGCTGGGCCGCACGCCTGGCACCCAGGAGGTCGCGCCATGAATAGTGACAAGAAGCACGAGGCCCACAATCCCATTGCCGCCGCCATTGACGCGGCCGAGGACCTGCGTGATCCGCTGGATGGGCTGGTAGAGCGAACCACGGTCAATCCCGGGGCCCCGTTTGCACCGGAGGTGCTGGAACAATTGGCCGTGCTGAAACAGAATGACCGGGCCGCCTTCGAGGCGTTACGGGCGCAGTTGAAGACGGCCGGCTGCCGGGTGACGGCGCTCGATGAGGCTCTCGCCGCGGCCAGTGGCGACATTGGCGGACGTGGGCCCACGCAGGCCGACCTCCTGCTCAATCTCGCGCACGCGGCAGAACTGTTTCACACGCCGGATAACACGGGCTACGCCGATCTCGACATCAACGGCCACCGCGAGACCTGGCCGATCCGCGCCAAGGGATTTCGCCGCTGGCTGGCCCGTTGCTTCTTTGAGGAAACAGGCGGGGCCGTGAGTTCCGAGGCGCTGCAATCGGCGCTCAACGTGCTCGAGGCCCGGGCGCATTTCGATGCCCCCGAGCGCCTCGTGCATATTCGCGTCGGTGGTCTGGACGGCCGGCTCTATCTCGACCTCGGTGACGAGGCTTGGCGGGCGGTGGAGATTGACGCCACCGGCTGGCGCGTGATCGACACCCCGCCGGTCCGCTTTCGCCGCGCCGCAGGGATGCAGCCCTTGCCGATGCCGGTCGCGGGCGGATCGGTGGACACGCTCAGGTCCTTTCTCAACGTTCAATCCGATGCTGACTTCGTCCTGGTGGTGGCATGGGCGCTGGCGGTGCTGCGCCCTCGCGGGCCGTATCCGGTACTCGTGCTCTCGGGTGAACAGGGATCGGCCAAGTCCACGTTTTCCTCCATCCTGCGCGCGCTGCTCGATCCGAACACCGCGCCGTTGCGTGCTTTGCCACGCGAGGACCGCGATCTGTTCATTGCCGCGAATAACGGGCATGTGTTGGCGTTCGACAACGTGTCGGGCCTGCTGGCATGGATGTCCGACACCCTGTGCCGACTCGCCACCGGCGGCGGCTTTGCCGTGCGCCAGTTGTACTCCGACCAGGACGAGGTGTTGTTTGAGGCGTCGCGGCCGGTGATCCTGAATGGCATCGAGGAAATCGTGACGCGGCCCGATCTGGCCGACCGAGCCGTGTTCCTGACGCTCGAACCGATCCCGGAGGAAAGCCGCCGGCCCGAAGCAGAGCTGTGGGCCGCCTTCGAGGCCGAACGCCCTCGCCTGCTGGGCGCGCTGCTTGATGCGGTGGTGGAAGGCCTCACGCGGCTGCCGGAGACCCACCTGGGCACGCTCCCGCGCATGGCGGATTTCGCGCTCTGGGCGACGGCCTGCGAGACGGCGGTGTGGCCCGCCGGGACCTTCTGGTCGGCCTACTGCGGCAACCGTGACGAGGCCGTTGAGAGCGTGATCGACGCCGATCCGATCGCTACCGCCGTGCGCACCATGATGACCACGCAGACGGTATGGACGGGGGCCGCCGCAGACCTTCTGGATGCCCTGGGCGAGGTGGTGGGCGAACGGGGCGCCAAGTCCAAGACCTGGCCCGAGACTCCCCGGGCGCTCGGGGGGCGACTGCGACGGGCAGCGATGTCCCTGCGCACGGTCGGCATCGAGATCAGTTTCAGGCGCGAGGGGCGGGCCAGGCGTCGAACCATTACGATCACCACTCCATGCGCGCCAGACAACGCAGGGACGTG
The DNA here is from genome assembly GCA_005799365.1 of Nitrospiraceae bacterium. GTDB lineage: Bacteria > Nitrospirota > Nitrospiria > Nitrospirales > Nitrospiraceae > SYGV01. The sequence continues at coordinate 27,187 of SYGV01000096.1, read as the reverse complement.
ACCGTCCACACCGTCCGCGCGCAGGCAAGAAACCGGTCCTGCCAGCGGCGTTACGCCCGATGCCCTGCGGACGGTCGGTGGCCCTGCGGGCGGTCGTGACCGCAAGGGCATCCAGACCGTCCGCGCTAAGTCCTTGAAAACCCATATTGGGAAGGATGCGGACGGTGCAGACGAACAATAATTGCCCCAATCTGCGCCGGGAAAACCAGCTGAGGCCTGACGCTGGCCCGCGCGGCTGGCATACGGGTCGGAATCGACGGAGAGGCGAGCGAGGGGTGGCCGCGTTCCGGTCAAGTTCGCGGGCCATTTCGATAGAGACAGGAACCTAGAAGGGGTGGCTTCGGATATGGACGGCCGAGCGGCTCGGAGCGCGCCATGGTGGAATATGCGTGTTCGATCAATGTGAACCGGCTGCACCAGTCCGGCAGGCTGCGGGCCGGGGCCTCGGGTGGCCGTGGGAGGATGCGCAGGAAGATCGTGCCATTGCCTGCGCCCTTGTGTCGGAACAGGCGGACAGCAGAGCCGGATTCCGGTGATGGTCCCAGGCGGGATATTCTACACGGCGATGGGATGAAGCTTCGTGATCTTGATGGACGCCACGTCTTTTTCCGCCTGGGCGAGGTCATAATCCATCTGTAAGCCCAGCCACGTTTCCGGGGTGCTGCCGAAGGCCTTGGACAGCCGGATCGCCATTGCAGGCGAAATGCCTGCCCGCTCGTTGACGAGATTGCTGATGGCTTGGCGGGTCACGCGCAAGTGCTTTGCCGCGGTGGTAATCGTGAGGCTGAGCGGTTCAATGCACTCCTGCCTGACAATCCTTCCGGGGTGCGGTGGGTTCTTCATGCGCATGTGGGGTGTTCCTTCCTAGTGGTAGTCGATGAGGTCAATGTCATAGGCGTGGCCGTCTTCCAGACGGAAAATCACGCGGTAATTCGCCCGGACGGTCACAGCATAAAAGCCTTTCAGGTCGCCTTTGAGGGGATGAGACCGGAATCCCGGCAAATTCATGTCCTCAATGGTGCGGGTACGGTTCAAGACAAAGAGGATATTTTCGATCTTTTCGATGTAGTCGGCGCGAAGGCCTTTTTTCTCGCCATCCTCAAAGAGCCGTTTCAGTCCTTTGTGCTTGAAGCTCTGTAGCATCTATTGAGTGTAAAGTGACAAGTTTCACTTGTCAATATGTAAATGACGTTTGGCAGCGGAAACGATGGCACCATGAGGGCGTAGGCGTGCTCGCCCGCTCGAAGCTGACGAGCGCACCCCAAAAATCCTCGAAGCAGGCCCCCGCAGCAAGACGACCTAGCTTTCTCTCTGCCACAGGAGTGTGGGCGTATCCAGTGAGCACGCGTGAGGCCATCCCCTGACGGCTCGAAAGAGGTTGCACAAGCCCCGCCTACCCCCAGGTCCGCGCTCCCTCCGCTACCGGTGCTATTGGCCACACCGGAAACGGGATACCGCCCCCCCTGCTACTGCTACAATTGCTACAAACCTCCCAGTCACGCGCTGACAAAGCCGACACTGTAACTAGGTATTGACTCGTTGAGTCCACTTTGGGCTAGGTCCGGACGCCTCCAGAAAATCCGAGCGGCTGCGAACACACGATACGTGTACGCATGTGTTATTTATGCCACACGTGACTTCCTCCCTCATACCCGAATAATCCGTCCCATCCGTCCCTGTGTCACGCTTGCATTCCCCTCGGGAAAGGCAGAGACTGTATGCGCGATACGTCTGCTCGAACGAGAAGCCGTGCACCTCAACAGGGAGGACCTGTGATGGCCACGCTCAGATTCCGCATCCCGTCGGGTCTGCTCTTCGTGCTCGTTGCCCTGCCTGCCCACGCCCAGCTCTACCCCATGCCAGGCGAGCAGCCCCCGCTCCTGCAGCCGTTCCAGAAGGACGCCTACGGCCCTGGCGTGCACTCGGATGCGACGGGCCGGCCCTTTTCCTGGGCCCCCCAGGGCTCGTCCAGTCTGAACCCGCCTGACCCGACGATTCAGCCGAATATTAATGCCTATGGGTTGGGCCACAGCGCCGACCAGTATGGCAGACCGGTGCAACCTCATCTCAGCCCAGGCGGACAGCCGATGCCGCTCGCCCCGTCCGTTCCGCCATGGGGCACGAGCGAATTCACCGGTCCGGGCCGATAGCAATCGGGGGCGGGTCAGGGGGTGGTTGTCTGGATCACGATCACTGCACCACACCGGGACCGCGTCGTCAAATAGCAAGTAGCGCTGGCACACCTGATCTTCCCCCTAGAGAAAGGCCGGTTAGAGGGGTGGCAATAAAGAAACAAGAGTTCTATGAGGGAGCGGCGCTTCATCTCTTGGCCCGCAATGGCGGGATCACGAGTATCCGATACGACCCCCCGTTTTTTTTGATGAACAGTCAGCTGTTGGTCCTCCTGAAATATAGCACGAGGGGCCGGAGTCCTTGGGGATTCACGTTTACGCCGAGCGAACAAGTGCTTTTGCAGAACAGCGCCTCCGAATTCAAGATCGTCATCGGGCTCATCTGTGGCGCCGATGGCGTGGCAGCCATTACCTATGGCGATTACGTGAGCGTCGCTGCCCCGAGGAATGTTGCAGTCCATGTTGCCTGTTATCGCAAACACGGTGAGTATTACAAGGTGAATGGCCCGGACGGAGTGCTTGATGGGAAAGTTGCGCCATCGAATTGGCAGGGAATTCTAAAGAGCTGAGGTGGTAATGAAACATCGCGATCAGGTCTTGAGGCTGTTGCAGAAACAGATTGGCAATCAAGCAGAGGTTAAGGACATAAGCGAGACCGCAGCTGAGGTTGCTGGCAAATGGGTCGATCCACTAAGCGGGGACAAAAAGGAAATCAACGGCCTCATCTATGGGTTGGTCCAAAGCGGCAAGACCGGTATTTTAACCGTCACTGGCGCTATGGGTGCCGATGAGGGGTATAGAGCCATTCTCATCCTGACTTCCGACATTGACCCGCTCTATGAACAGACTCTCGGGAGGGTGCGGGAAGCTTTTCCTGGAATTGATATTATCGGCAAGAAAGAGTTTAGAGATACCGACTCATTCCTCCAGCGGGTCAAGGGCGGGACCTGCGCCATCGTCACCAGTAAAAACGCTGCCCTACTAAATACCCTGATTGAAAACTTCAAGAAGGGCAGGGTCCGAGGACTCAGCTGCCTCATCATCGATGACGAGGCAGATCAGGCCAGCCTTAACACGCGGGAACGTCGGGCCGATGGGACAAGGAGCACGATTAACAACTGTCTCGTGGAATTGCGCGGCTTCTTCGAGAAGAACACCTATTTGCAGGTAACGGCCACTCCGCAGGCCCTGTTCCTTCAGACCCCGGAACATGACTTCAGACCCACGTTCACCATCTTGAGCCACCCTGGTTCTGATTACGTGGGGGGCGAGGAATTCTTCGGAGACAACGCCAGCCTCGTCAGGGAGTTCGATTTGAACGACATCGCTGTTCTGGCTCCCGGCCCGCAGCCAACTCCGACCGTGACGATTCCCAAGTCCCTTCTTATGGCCTTGGATACCTTCATGGTTGGGGCGACATTCAAGCGGACGAATGAAGCCGATCAGAATTGCGCTTTTCTCTGTCACGTGAGTACCCGCACCGACGACCATAGCCACATTGTCAATCTCATGCGGAAGTACAAAACAGACTTGACTGCCGGGTTAAAGGCAAAGAATCAGGTGGTCCTCACGCGGCTTAAGGCGGCCTACGACGACTTAGCCTCGACCCACGAAGGGTTAAGGGGCTGCAAGTTTGATGGTCTCGTGGAAGCTATCGAATTCTTCTCACCCGGCATCACCATCAAGTTGGTCAACGGAGAGACGGACGAGGACGTGGCGGTCCAATCGCCCTACAACCTTTTCGTCGGCGGTAACAAGCTTGGCCGTGGGGTGACCATCAAGAATCTGCTCGTCAGTTATTACGGGCGCCATCCAAGGAGACCACAGGCTGACACCATCCTCCAACATGCCCGCATGTATGGCTACCGAAGAAAGGATGTCGGGTTGTTGAGGTTGTTCCTCCCACCGGAACTCCATATCGTCTTTAGAGCGATCAACAGGATGGAGCGAGGGCTTCGGGAACTCATTGCTCGGCGACCGAGCGAGGAGTTCCGGGGAGTCTATTTGGAAAGTGGACTTATTGCCACGCGGACAAACATTCTGGCACGGGGTTCAATCGGTGTATACTCTGGAGGTAGCATTTATAACCCTGCGCAAGTCATGCGCGACGAGACCGTCAAGACGTCCACTGAGAAGATTGACAAGAAGCTGGCCGACTTCAGAGACGACCACCATGCGGAGGTGACTATTGAGGAATTGCAGGCCCTGATTGCTTTGACGATGCCGGATCAGCGGGAGTCAGAGCGTGTGTGGGATCCAATTGCCATTGCAGCATCACTCGCACAGTTCGCAAAAATCAATCAACAAAGTAACGGTTACGTCTACGTGGACCGGGAACGTGGCCTCAAAGAAAACCGGCGCGAGACCCAAGGTATTTTGGACGGCGGCGAAGCCGCAAGAGTCCCCGACAACAAGATCACGCTTTTCTTGCTTAGAACAAAGACCGATCGAGGGAGGAATGCCGCATGGTGGCCGCAGATCAGATTTCCAGATGGACGCTATGCGTTCGCTTTTGCGATATAGTCAGGCTTGTACTTGAGAAAACTGAATCATCGTTCCTCAGGTGAATGTTCAATGAAGAGGAAGCCAAGGGCTGTAGACTTGTTTTGCGGTGCGGGAGGCCTTTCCGAAGGCCTTCGACAAGCAGGATACAAGGTCATCGGAGCCGTTGAAATTGACGACTTGGCATGTCGTACGTATCGACTTAACCACAAGAGGGTTAAACTCTGGGAGACGAACATTGCCCACTTATCTGGTGCCGCCATGATGAGAGAGTTAGCGCTTCAGCCAGGGGATCTTGATCTATTGGCAGCGTGCCCGCCTTGCCAAGGCTTCTCGACCATGCGAACGAAGAATGGGGCTCGATGGAATCGAGATTCGCGCAATGACCTCATTTTTAATGTTCTGCGGATCATTCGGTCTATGAAGCCGATGTCCGTCATGCTCGAAAATGTGCCAGGCCTCGCCAAGAATAGACGGTATGGCGCCTTTCGTAAGGGATTGGAGACCTTGGGGTATCATGTAACATGGGATATTCTAAACACTGTTGATTTTGCAGTCCCGCAGAAGCGGCGGCGGCTTGTTCTCTTGGCATCACGGCTGGGGGAACTGGAGTTTGCGCCAAGAGCCGTCAGCTACCGGACGGTGCGTAATTTCATTGGGAATCTGACGCCGCCAGAACGAAGCCGCGACCCGCTTCATAACTATTCAACTCGCCGGAGCAAGAAGGTTGAGGACATTATCAGAAGGATCCCACGCAATGGCGGTAGCCGGGTAGCCCTAGGCGTGAAAAATCAGTTGTCCTGCCATAAACGGGTCGACGGTTTTAAAGACGTCTATGGAAGGATGGCTTGGGATAAGCCAGCCCCAACGATTACTGGGGGATGTATTAATCCATCGAAAGGGCGATTCCTCCATCCCAGTGCGGACAGAGCTATTACACTGCGAGAAGCCGCTCTACTGCAAACATTCCCCTCGACATATCGTTTTTTGTTGGACCAGGGACGCTATTCAGTTGCTCTCCTGATTGGCAATGCACTCCCACCGGAGTTCATAAAGCGCCATGCACGACAGGTCAAAAACCACTCCAACTCCGGTCATAGAATTCGCCATTATCAGCCTATGCCGACCTCAATAAACTGCTCCTCGACAAGCTGACACACCATCGCAAGCGCAGATGGGGCCTCCTAGAAGATTGGCAACGCTCGCGGCCGCGAATCAGTTCCTGGAGACTTGGCTCCTGCGCTACAATCATAAGCCCGTTGACTTCTCTCCCATCACAAGGTATAATTGTAAGCATATCACGAGTGACGCGGAGGGAACTGGCCCGAGGATGCGTCCGGCAACCTGGTTACGCCACTAAGGTGCTCCCGCCAGCCCCACACGGGGACCGATAGGGCTCGAACGAGCAAGTCCGCGCGTTCAGCCCCTCGTTCAGAGGGGTTTTTTATTTCTCCCTCCTATCGGGTCGTGTCGCCGCATCAGCCCACCGCGTGGTGGAATCAGTGCGTGTGCCGTGCCGTCATCGCCGAGTTAAGTGACAACTTGCAGGGCGATTCATAAATGCTGCTAAAGCGTCGGTGTTGCCTCTCCGTCCAGGCTGCGCCGCGCATGCGGACACCTCGGACGAGGGGAGTGCGACATGACGCAAACCATCCGCCAGCCTGAATCGGGTTGGCTCTCACGGCTCGGCCTTGTAGGCCTGGCACCCATCGAAGCTCCCGTGCTCGCGGCGTTGGCGAGCGAGCAGCCCCTCTTGCTCATCGGTCCGCACGGCACCGCCAAGAGCCTCCTGCTCACGCGCGTGGCCGCAGCCCTGGGTCTGACCTGCCGGCACTACAACGCCAGCCTGCTGAACTTTGACGATTTGGTCGGGTTCCCCGTGCCGGGCTCCCACGGATCACTCGAATATCTCAAGACGCCCGCTGCGATCTGGGGCGCGGGCGCCGTGATCGTCGACGAGATCAATCGCTGTCGCCCAGATGTGCAGAACAAGCTGTTTCCCATCATTCATGAGCGCAAGGTCCAAGGGCTGCCGCTGCCCGACCTCCGCTACCGCTGGGCGGCAATGAACCCACCCTGTACCGAGGAGGAAGACCGCGGCTATGCCGGCGCTGAGCCGCTGGACCGCGCCCTGGCCGACCGCTTTGCCTTTGTCGTACAGATGCCTGCCTGGACCGCGTTCACGCGCCATGAGCAGTTGGCCGTGATCCAGGCCGAGGACCGTGCGGTAGAGCCGACCGATGCCGCGCACCTGACACAGTTGCTGCAGCGGGTGGGCGCCCTCATCCCCGCCCTCAAGACCGAACTCGGAAACGCCGTGGCCGAGTACGTGCACGTCCTCGTGCCGCTGCTGGCGCAGGCGGGCCTGGACCTCAGCCCACGTCGGGCCACCCTGCTGTATCAGGCGGTGCTGGCCGTGCATGCGTCGGACCTGGCCCTCGATCCCACGGCCACGGTGGCCGACAGCGCCTTGCTGGCGGTGCGGTCGTGCCTGCCCCAGCGCGCGGAGGGCATCGTGGTGCCTGAGGTCAAGGTGCTGGCCGCGCATCGCGAGGCCGTGCGCTCAGTCCGCCTACGGCCAGACGATCCGATCCGTCGGATCCTGGCCACGGCTGATCCGCTGGAGCGCCTGCGGTTGGCCGTGCGTGCCCGCCGCCTGCCCAAGGGGGAGTACTCTCGAGTGGTGGCCGACGCGCTGGTCCAGATGCCGGCCGGAGCCCGAGAGGCCGCGGTGGTGCACCTGTTCGAGACCGGGGCCGTGGGGCGCCTGCATGCCGCGGTGGCGTCCCAGATTGGCGAGTGCTACCGCGACCTGGCGACGCCGGCACCGTTCAGTGAAACACTGCACGCCAGCCACAGCCGATACCGGACGTGGGGGCGGATCAAGGATCTGCTGTCGCGGCTCAACCCGGAGGACCCCAGGGCGCACCTGCAGGCCAACGCGCTGGCGTCGCTGTTTGCTAGAAAGCAGGTGCAGACCCCTGAGGAGGCTGAGCGCGCCTTCTCGGCGTTTGCCGTGACGGACGAGCACTTGAGGCAGGCATGAACGAGCCAGCCCCATTGCTGCACAACATGAGCGCGCCGCCCAAGAGCGTCGTGACCTACACCGGGCTCTCGGGCGTGATGACACCACGCGGATCGGACGCCACATCGCGGCCGTACGCCGACGGCCATCAGTTTGGCCGGACGGTACGGTTCACCTGGCCTGTGGGGTTGCACGGGGCCACGCCGCTGGCGGTGCTCCACCATCTTGGGGTGGCGCACGACGAGACCGTGCACGGCACGCCGAACCAGCACCTGCAGGCTCTGGTCAACCAACGGGCTGACGCCCTGCCGTTGCCTGAGGGCTGTGCGGTGGTCCGCGCCCACCAGGACCACCCCGTGGTCTGGCCAGACCTGTTGGCCGCCCTGGCCGTGCTGAGTAAGTCCACCGATACCGTCTGGTTGCGCAGTAAGGCCCCGACGCTGGCCGCTGCCGTGCAGCGGGAGGCGGTGTCGTTGCTGATCCCGCCGGGATTGGCTACCCACATCAAGGAGGTGCAGGGATGACCCCTTCACGGAGTGCAGACAGCGGTTTGGTTGAACGGATCTTGGACGCGTTTCCCAGTGGGGCATATGCCCTGGCGGGCCTGCTGCGCGTGGTGGACATTGTGGAGACCGACCGCGTGCCGACTGCGGCGGTGGAGTGCCGGGTCCAGCCCCGCCTGCTCATTAACCCAGCCTTCGTGGAGCGGCATGCCGACACCCCCGAGAAGCTGCTGATGCTGGTGATGCACGAACTGCATCACGTGTTACTAGGCCATACGACGCTGTTTCCGCGCGTCACGCCGGCCCAGAACGTCGTGTTTGATGCGGTCATCAATGGCCTCATCAGCCGCATGTTTCCGACCGCGGCGTACACCGCGTTTCTCACGGATTTCTACGCCGATGACCGGTTTCCCGACTGTCTGCTGCGTCCACCCACGGGATGGCCGGACGGGGCGTGCATCACCGTGCCGGGCCTCGAGGCGCTGGCTGAGCCGCTTCGTACCCGGGCCGTCGAGGTTCATGCCGCGCTCTATTCGGACGGGGGGGCTAGCTACCACGAGGTCTCCCAATTGCTGCCCAGCCTGCTAGTCAAGGCCGGTGGCGTGGAGGGGCTGGATATTCCCTTGCTGGGTGGGCATGGGCCGGCCGATGACGGCCAGACGGAACTCGACAGGGTCTCCCCCCTGCTGTTCGACCTGGTACGGGACCTGGTGGAGCAGTGGCCGCAACCACCTGACCCCATTCGGGGCCGGTCGCTGGCCGATGTGCTGCAGACTACGTCGGTGGTGCCGCAGGCGCGTCGGTCTAAGCGCTCGGTGCTGCGTGCCCTCATCCGCGCGGTCGCGGGCCTCCACGGACAGGGGCGCGTGCGGCGCGTGGGGCCTGACCGCGTGGCGCTGTCTGGACCGGTGCCCAGCCTGTCACGGCGATCACTGGTGCTGCAGGCCCTGGGCGCACCCACCTTGCTGCACGAGGGTCATGTTCTGTGGAATCGCAGGCGCCCAGAGGGAGAGAGGGTCCATCTCTACCTGGATGTGTCAGGGAGCATGGATGCCGTGCTGGGGCCGCTCTACGGGGCGATCCTGGATTGCCAGGATTTGGTATGTCCGCAGGTGCACCTGTTCTCGACCCAGGTGTCGGATATCACGTGGGCTGCACTGCGGGCCGGCACGTGTCGCACCACCGGGGGGACCTCCATTGCGGTCGTGGCCGAGCATATGCACCGCCGCCGCATCCGGCGCGCCCTGATCGTGACCGATGGCTGGGTGGGCACGCCCCAGGGTTTGCATTACCAGACCCTCAAGTCTGCGCACCTGGCTGTGGCGTACCTGGGGGACCAGATTAACCAAGACGACCTGTCCACGGTGGTCGACCATCGCGCCGTGCTTGATTCTGGAGGACATACATGACCACGCACCGCTTTCCGGCCGAATTCATCTTTCCCGGCCACCCCGATAAATTGAGCGATGCCATTGCGGATGCCCTGGTGGAGGAGGCATGGCGACGGGACCCCAGGGCCCTGGTGGGAGTGGAAGTCGCGGTCCACCGCGACCACGTGTACCTCACCGGCCGGGTGGCCTGCGCACAGGCGCACGACATTGATCTGGACGGTCTCGTGCGCCAGGTGTACCGCAGCGCCGGGTACGACGAGAGCTGGGGGCCATCCCCTGAACAAGTGCGGGTGGTATCCAACGTGTGTCTGGGACCGTTGGAGGAGGGCGAGGCCGAATTCAGGGACCTGTCCGATGACCAGGCGATCTGCATCGGGTACGCCAATGCCCTGGAGGCCACCAACCACCTCCCGGTGGAGCACTGGCTAGTGCGGACCATCGCGCGTCGCCTGCACCGTCTGCGGGCGGAGCGCCCAGACCTGGCGTTGGGGCCTGATGGAAAAGTGTTGGTGCTGCTCGAAGAAGTCGGCCTCGAGGGGCCTGCGCCCACCTGGCAATTGGCGGGATGCAGTGCCTCACTCCAGCAGAAGGCCGCATCGGACGAGGTGGCTCTGCATCGGGCCGTCAGGCTGGCCCTGGAAGAAGTGTTGGGCAACGCAGGACGCCTCGTGCCCGGCTTGTCGAACGCCTTGCCGGAATCACTGACGGTCAATGGGGCAGGGGCGTTTGAGGTAGGGGGGCCTGAGGGAGACAATGGGCTATCCGGCAAGAAGCTGGTGGTGGATGCCTATGGCCCCAGGGTGCCGATCGGCGGGGGGGCCTGGTCCGGTAAAGATTTTTTCAAGGCAGACCGGGCCGGGGGCCTGCACGCGAGGCGGCTGGCGAAGGCGCTCGTGCGGCTGGGGCTGGCCAAGGAAGCCACCGTGACCTTAGGCTGGTTTCCGGGGGATCGTGCAGCCCGCATCATTCGTGTCGTGGCAGAGAACGGGCACCGACTGAATCCCGCGCAGCTGGAAACAAGCTTCGATCTGAGTCTCACGCGCAGCGGGGAGCAGTTTGCCACCGGGGGGCTGGTGGAGGTGGCCCGGTGGGGGCACTTTGAAGCCGCAGGGTTCACCTGGGAACGGCCCCTGTCCATTTGATGGGGGATCACAACAAAGGGGATTGCCGAATGCCTTGATGGGCGCGGCAACCCCTTTTGTTTATGCGGGTGACAGCCTCTGGCCTCTTTGTTTCTCTTGGGGACGACAGGGGAGGGGATCGATGGGCAAAAAGAAGCCAGACGCCCGCTCAAAGTTGACGAGCGCACCCGAAAAGTTCAAACCTGGACCAGTGATCAAGGGCAGTATCAACGAAACCGGCCGTAGCCCAGAGTTCGCTATCTATAATGCCAATCTTCATTATCGCAGTAGGGAGATAAGTCCTTGCACCCTAGGGCAATCCTTGCAGCCCGTCCTTCCGACTGGAGGTTCATTTCCGTCATAAAGTTCTCGTGTAGTTGCCAATAGCGGTTCGATCAGAGAGATGTTTAGATTTACATTATGAATGTTTGCCTTGAAGCCCATAGTGAAACCATCCGGCATATGGTTCCCATCGTCCGCAGCTGCTGACTCATCAGTCGTTGGCTCCATATAAATTAACGCAAGAGCATCAACGGGATTGAATCCGTGCTCGTTTCCGAGACGCGCATAGACATTCAGTTGTGCCTCGTACATCGGGAATAGACCATCTTGGGCTCCGGTATACTTAGCTGTTTTGTAATCGGCAATAACATGTGCTCCATCACGGCGTACGAAAACGGCATCAGGACTGCCAGTAAGTAAAATGTTATGCCGTGAATCGAGTAGGCGGAAACGTGTATGGTGCGGTGGCTCACGATAGCTTGTTATGTCACCAAGAGGGCTAAGCCACGTAGGGGCTGCACCATGTCTATCAAACCAACTGTGGACGATGCGCTTATTGTATGCATCGATCGAACTAAAGATACCTGGGAAAATCTGAAATGGAAGGCAGTTTCGACTCTTTAACTTGATCCAGAAGCAGCGCGGGCAAAAGTCAGCAAGGGCGGCTTGCCCGAGATCTTTAGCCGAGATCTGAATCTGGTCTGGCAAGGGCAGAATCTTTCCAAGATGAGGGAGGAAAGTATATCAGAAAAACTGATAGCAATCGAAAAGGGCTATTCTCCCTTCCGCCGCTCAGCATCCCTCCACTGAGGCGATGTTCTGGTCACGGTTTTGGTCACGGTTCCACGTCTAACTCCATCACTCTCGGTCGTAAACGTTATTAGCTTCCAATAGCGAAAACGCTCGAATTAGCGTATAGTTGTCGTATTCAGTCGCACTCAGTCATTTTCTGGAGTAAGCGGGCAATTAGCTCTTTTAAGGCGAGGGCCCTGGGTTCGAGTCCCAGCCGGCTCACCAAACCAACCTTCGGTTGAGCCGGCGGCGTATTAGCGCTGTATCGTCATTGATGCCGCCGGAGAAACCCCGCAAGTGTTTCTTGCTTGAGGTATTTGCAGCAAGTGCCTCGCTCGACCATGGCGGTTTGTAAGGTCTGCCGCTCGTTAGCGACTCAGTAACCGGGAGTATGTGATGACGGAAGGAAAAACCATGTCCAACGGCAAAGAAACAGCCACCCTGGCGGGCGGCTGTTTCTGGTGCCTGGAGGCCGTCTATGACGAGTTGAAGGGGGTCGAGTCCGTGGAGTCAGGCTATCTCGGCGGGCCGGGGGCCAATCCGTCCTACGAAGCGGTCTGCACGGGGATGACCGGCCATGCGGAGGCGGTGCGGATCACGTTCGATCCCGCGGCCGTAACCTATCGGGAATTGCTCGACGTGTTCTTCGCCATCCACGACCCGACCACGCTCAATCGCCAGGGCAATGATGAAGGGACCCAATACCGGTCGGCGATCTTCTATGACTCGCCCGAACAAAAACGGATCGCCGTCGAAGTGATCGCAAGGCTGACCAGGGAAAAACTGTTCGACAAGCCGATCGTCACCGAAGTCTCGCCGGCTGCGCCCTTTTATGAAGCCGAGGACTATCACCAGGAATATGCCGTCCGCAATCCAGCCCAGCCCTACTGTGACTACGTCGTCAACCCCAAACTCGCCAAGTTCCGCAAGCAGTTCTCCGCCCGGTTGAAACGGTAACGCCACTTTTTTAGCGGGAAAGTAAACGGCCCAGACGGTCTTTGAACTCGCCCCAGGGGTTTTGTTTCTGTACGACTTGCTGGGGCCGTATGAAGACGGCTGCCTGCGGCGGGCAGAACGGCACATCGGCTGGGTCGGTCCGTTCGACGCATGCGAGCAGTGATCCGTCCGGCCGTTGCGGTGGCTGCACGATGGTCAAGCGATCCCGAGGTTCGAGGACGCAGTAGTCCTGATAGCCGGCTCCCTCGTACCGGCCTGGGTCAGCCAGATAGGCTCGCTGGCGGCCGTCGGAGAAGATCGTGACGCCTGCCTTGAGCAGCTCGTCCGGCGCAATGGAGTAAAACAGGACCGTCGGAATGAGCAGTACCAGGGCGACGATGACGCCAATGGTGCCCAGGGGCGGTCGCCCACGAGAGAGCTCGGTTGTGTCCGCGTTGAAGTCTGTCATCGCAGATGGCTCTCCGTAAGCCCTACTCAAGCCGGAAAGGCCATGCGGGAGTCAACCGAATTCATCCGACCAGGATGGCCGGGGCCACGCAGGCGGTTCTTGCATGAGGCGTTGATTAGCCCGGGGAAATCTGTTACAAGAAATGGGCTTCAAGGGGGCTCTGCCCCGGTGGGAAGCCCGGTTTGGATCATCTGATACGCAACGTCCCCATCGTCTAGCCTGGCCTAGGACGCCGGCCTTTCAAGCCGGCAACACGGGTTCGAATCCCGTTGGGGACGCCAACTTCTTGCCCTGCGGTTCTTTTTTTCTGCACACGTTCCCGTTCGATAGAGCGGCCTTGATCCGTCCCTGCATTCCTGTTACTAATTTCCATTCTTTCCCTCATTGATCGTTGGAGGCGTACATGAGGCCATATCGTACTGGATGGGGGGCAGCCGGGCTCTTGCTGGTGGGCCTGTTGATTATGGGTGCGGCGGATCCGTCGAAGGATGGGCCGGCCGGCGGTCCGACGCCAGGCGGTCCGACCGGGAAAGACGGGGCGCCCATGTTCGTGATTCCAGAAGGCGAATTTCTCATGGGCTCCAACGACGGGGCGGGGAACGAGCGGCCTGAACACAAAGTCTGGTTGAAGCGCTATGCGATCGATCAGTATGAAGTGACGATCAGCCTCTATGCGAAGTTTCTCGAGTCTACGAAGCACGGGCCTCCGCCCACGTGGGATGATGAAGCGGTGACTTCCGCCGGTAATAGGCCGGCGGTCGGCCTGACCTGGCCTGATGCGGAGGCGTACTGCAAGTGGGCGGGCAAGCGGTTGCCGACCGAAGCCGAATGGGAGAATGCAGCGAGGGGAACGGACGGTCGTCGGTACCCCTGGGGCCACATGCAGCCCTTCGTGGATATCGCGAATTACAATCGCGGGGTCTGGGTAAGCGATGCGATCACGTTGGTTCCGGTGACTAGCGGCCTTGAGGGGATGAGCGTGCGTCACGGGACCAAGGAAGGCGGCAAGAGCCCCTATGGCCTCTTCCACATGGCCGGCAACGCGGCGGAATGGGTGGCCGACTGGTATGACCGCGAGTACTACCAGAAAAGCCCGGCTCGGAATCCGACGGGTCCGGCCGCCGGTGAGAAACGGGTGATTCGCGGCGGGTCCTGGGCGGACGTGCCGATGGGGATTCGGGCGACGGTGCGGATCTCTGCCGAACCGGAGTTTCAGGATCGCACGATCGGGGTGCGCTGCGCGATGGATCTTCCCACGTAGATCTGTCTCGGCCTCGGCAGTCTGACCATGGCTTTGCAACTCGGCGAGTCGGCGCGACCCTTCTCTCTTCCCGGCGTGGACGGGAAGACCTACGGCCTGGAGGGGTTTGCCGGGAAGCCTGTGCTGGTGGTGATCTTCTCCTGCAACCATTGTCCCTATGTCCAGGCCTATGAGGATTGTTTGATAGGGCTGCAGCGCGACTATGGCAACCGGGGCGTCCAGTTGGTGGCGATCAATTCGAACGACGACGTGCGCTACACGGGCAAGATCGACGATAACTGGCAGCGGCCCGAGGCGGTGACGCGGCGCTATCTCCGGGACGCCGTGGATGCGCTGCTTGCGCAACGAGAGCCGGCTGACCCGATCACGCATGCGATCGGCTGTACGATTAAGTGGGCCACGTGATATGCTGGCACCTGCTTGATGGGCCTGCATGGGCTGCGGAGGCTGGATGCGAAGATCGTGCGGGCATATTGACCCTGTGCACGATGGAAACGTGAGGAGGAGCCGTGCCGACCAATCCTAAAGTCACAGCCGCAAAGCGCCAGCGAGAGCGCGACAAGGCTGAAAAACGGAAAGAGAAAGAACTCCGGCGGGTTGAACGCAAGAAGTCCAAGGACGTCGTGGAACGGAACCCGGACGATCCTGATCCGGACTTGGCCGGCATGCGACCTGGTCCGCAGGCGCCCCTCTACTAATCTCGTCTCGCCAGGGGCCTCCTTGCCTGATCGTAGACGCGAACGACTTGCCCGGATCTTTTTTCTGGTCGGCCTCGGCCTGCTGGCGCTGACCTTGGTGGCCTATTGGACGGGCCCGAGCGGCCCTGCCAAGCAAGCGTCCCCTCCTGTCCCGCACATCTCCCCGACTATGGTGCCGCTTGTGACGGGGGAAGAGCCACTCCCCCAACTTTTTACGAGGGCCGGATGTCCAGTCTGCCATACAATCCCCGGCATTCCCGGGGCGGAAGGGCGGGTGGGGCCGACGCTGGCGCTCGGAGCAACCGGGCCGACGAGACTGGCTGATCCGCGCTACCGGGGCCGGGCCAAGTCGGTCCACGAATATGTGATCGAATCCATTCTCAATCCCGGCGTCTACGTGGTGCCTGGCTATCCGGACCGGACCATGCCGCCCTGGTATGGGCAGAAGCTCAGCGCGGCAGCGCTGGACAAGATCGCGCTCTATCTCGAATCCCTCGGCAGCCAACCCTCTCCCGCGCGCCGCTGATTCTCTCCGCTGGCTTACGGCTTGCTCAGCGGTACGCCGACTCCCTGGATCTGGAATCCCTTGGGTTTCTCCGCTTCGGATTGGTCGCCGCCGGCGGCAGGGCTATCGTCCGCTTTCAATCCGGCCAGTTTGATCGTCAGCCGCAGGTTGTTGGCGCTGCCCGCGTTCGCCGGCGCCTGGTCGCGGGAACTTTTGCCGTCCTTGTACCGATTGAATAGGACGTCGTCGAACGTCTGGCAACCTTCCTGGACGCCCTGCTCCACGTCAAACGTCGGCAACTGGGTAATGTCCATCGGGAGGCCTCCTCACGTTGAGCGAACCCGATGCCTCGGCTGCCCAAATCCGCTCGGAGGGGCAAGATGAAAGGGCTAAATCAACCTCAATTCATGCCCGGCTTGGCGGAATGCCGCCAGGGCCTGGTCCAAGTGTTCGGGCCTGTGTTCCGAGGACAACGTCGTTCTGATCCGGCTTGTGCCCTCGGGCACGGTGGGAGGGCGGATCGCCGGAGCGAAGACGCCCAGTTGCAGGAGGCGCTCGGCCAGCCGGAGGGCCTGGTCTGCCTGTCCGATCAGCACTGGCACGATCGGGCTGGCCGTATCTGCGATCCGGTATCCCAGGCCGACCAGCCCTTCGACCCATCGTTGCCGGTTTGTCCAGAGACGCGTTCGGCGCTCCGGCTCGTTCCGGATGACGTCCAGCGCTGCGAGCGCGGCGGCGGCGGTGGCCGGCGGCGGAGCGGTGGTGTAGATGAAGGACCGGGCGTGATTGACGAGGTGCCGGATCAGGGTGCTCGGTCCGGCCACATAGGCGCCGCTGCCGCCGAGCGCCTTGCTGAGCGTTCCCATCTGGAACGGCAGGCGGGACTCCACGCCGAAATGCTCCAGCGTGCCGCGGCCGGTGTCGCCCATGACGCCGGTCCCGTGCGCGTCGTCCACGAGCAGGCGGGCGTCGTGGCGCTCCGCCAAGGCGATCAGATCGGGGAGCGGGGCGAGATCCCCGTCCATGCTGAAGACTCCATCGGTCACGATCAACGTGGGGCGCCTTGCCTTGCGTCCGGAGAGGAGTTGCTCGAGATGGGCGAGGTCCCGGTGTCGAAAGACGCGGAAATTCGCCCCGCTGAGGCGGCACCCGTCGATGAGGCTGGCATGGCAGAGACGATCGGCCAGGATGAGGGCGCCGGTTCCCGCCAGGGCGGGAATCAAGCCGATATTGGCCAGATAGCCGGAGCCGAAGACCAATGAGGCTTCGGCGCCCTTGAAGCGGGCCAGGGCGGTTTCCAAATCTGCATGGGGGGGGAGCGTTCCGGAAATCAGGCGTGAGGCTCCGGACCCGACGCCGAATCGCACGACGGCGTCGATAGCCGCTTGTTTGAGGGCCGGATGGGTAGCCAACCCCAGGTAATCGTTGGCGGCCATGAGGATGACGGGGCGTCCCTCAATGGTGACCACCGGCCCCGGCGCCGATTCCGTCAGCCTGAGTCGGCGGAGCAAGTGCCGGGCGTCAAGTTGGGCAAGGGCATCTTCGAACATGCGCTGTGGCTCGCAGGATTGGTGGCGACGGTACGCTATACCGTGCCGATGGGCGCTGTCAACGAACCTCACGGTCTGTGGGCTGTGAACTGTGAGGCGTGCGGTGATGGAAACAATTCGAGCCGCGCAGGCGGTTGCGTCCGACTCCTTGCGCCTCCGCCCTCAGGCTGGTTGGCCGCATTGACAAGCGTTTCTCGAACCTTGTATAACGGCGCACGGTTTGCGCAGCGCATAGCGCATCGATTGATCAACTCTCGCACGACGTCCGTCTAAACCCATGTCGTATCGCATCAAGCTGGACACAAAGAGCGACGCCCCAGGCGAAGCGCAACTCCTGAGCGGAATGGATCGATTTTTGGTCATGGTCCAGGAGCATCGGGCGAAGGTGCTGGCCGGGCTGGCGGCGCTGCTGGCGGTGGTCGCGGCCATCGGTGGCGCGGTTTGGTACGCCCACCGCCAGGCGGATGAAGCGTTCGAGCTCACCCGACAGGCCATGCAGCTCTATATTGACCGACCCGCGGACAAGCCGGCGCAGGCGGATGAGAATCTCAAGAAAGCCATCGGTCTCTACCGGCAGGCGGTCGAGCGGCATCCCCGAGCCGAGGTGACACCCATGGCCTTGTATCATTTGGGCAATGCGCTCGTGCAAGCCAATGACTTGGCCGGCGCGATCGAGGCCTATAAGCAATACATCGCCACCTCCGGCTCGAACAAAGTCCTGCTGGGGCTCGTTTACCAGCGGCTGGGTTTCGTGCATTTGTTGAATGGAGACCGGGACCAGGCGGTCAAAGCTTTTTCAGCTATCTTGGAAGTGCCCGGATCGCTCAACAAGGATCAGGCGATTTTTGAGTTGGGCAAGTTGGAGGAAAGCCAGTCCCGTCCCGAAGGAGCCTTGGCCCGGTATCAAGACTTGACCAAGAGCTATCCCAATTCTCCGTTCGCCAACGAAGCGGCCGTGCGGATCAAAGCTCTGGAAGTGAAGAAGGCTCCCGACGCCGGCGTCCAAGGAAGCGTCACCCTGCCAGCGCCTTCCCAGGCAGAGCCAGCGAAGTAGCGTTATCCTCAAGACATGGATCGGGGTCAGGAGTCGGTGCGGCCGGCCGGAAGAGGGCTGCCGTCCTAACGGCTGACGACGAGCAGTTCGCCGGGCCTGAGGCGGCGGCTGGCCAAGTTGTTTCTGGCCTTGAGATCCTGCACGGAGAGATGAAAGCGCTTGGCGATCGTCCAGAGACTGTCGCCGACCCGCACGCGGTACCAGCCGCGGGACTCGCCGGTCGGCTCGACATGGGGCTTGGCGAGCTTGGGCATTCGCACCGACGGCTTCCACGTCGGAATTTGATCCAGGGCCTGCTCCACCCGTTCCTTCGTGCCCACCGGAACCTTCAGATGGTAGTGCATGTCGTCCGGGGGGGTGACGTCCAGGCGCAATTCCGGATTGAGGCGCTGCAGTTCGCTGAAGGGGATGCCGGCGGCCTTTTCGAGATCGCGAAAATGCACTGCGTGGGGCACGACGACTTCCTCGAACGCATGCAGCTCCGTTTGCACGGGAGGAAAACCGAACTGGTCCGGGTTTTTCGCGATGATGGTGGCCGCCATGAAACGGGGGACGTACTCTTTCGTTTCCCGCCGGATGTGCTTAGTCGCGGCAATGTCCCAGAAGGTATCCGCCTGGGTCTTTTGCAAGGCGCGCATCACCTTCCCTTCGCCGGCATTGTAGGCGGCCATGGCCAGGGGCCACGTTCCGAAGAGGTCATAGAGGTCGCGCAGGTAGCGGGCGGCGGCGACCGTTGATTTGATGGGATCTCTCCGCTCGTCCACGTATTGATCCACCCGCAGTCCGTAGACCTGGGCCGTTCCCTTCATGAATTGCCAGGGGCCCGTCGCCTTGGCGCGGGAATAGGCGTGGGGATTGAAGCCGCTTTCCACCAGCGAGAGGAACACTAGGTCGCCGGGCAGGTCGAATTCTGAGAAGATCCGCTCGACCAGGGGCCTGTATTGGCTGAGCCTGGTCAGCCAATGTTCGAACCGGTCGCGGATCGCCGTGTGGAAGAAGCGCAGGTGGCCTTCCACTTTCTCGTTGCGCACGATCGCAATGTTGTCGAGTGACTCTTCGCGAAGCGTCGGAATCGGGTGCGGGTCTCCACTCGCCACGGTTGCCGGCGTGGATGGGGCCGGGGGCGCGGCCGGTTCCGCCACGATCGGCGCGGCCTCTTGAATGGGGGCGGTCGGCATAACTGTTTCCTGATCCGGCCGGGGGACAGTCGCTTGGCCGACACCGGACGGTTCGAGCGACGACGGGGATTCAGCCACCGGGCTCGGCAGCGTCGGCTCCGTCGCCGATGGATTCAGCGGGAGGGCCGTCCGGTTAATCACCGGGAACGATTCAGATGTGCGCTGTGGCGCCTGCCTTGTCTGGTCCGTTGCGGCCTGGGTCTGAGTTGCGGCGCCAGCCGATGAGAAAAGGGAGCCGTCCAGAGGTGGTTCGCTGGAGGTGGCGGCACCGGCCCAGACATGGGGAGCTGAGACGGACAGGCTCCCGAACAGAAGGGTTGTAAAAATGGTTTTGGTCAAACCTTGTGGATTCAAGTGCACCATCTTAACGATTCCAATGGGTTCCACTCGTAGCGAGCCGATTACGATGTGCTAGAGTAGCGGCGATATGGAGCGATGTCAAGGCTGATGTCGGTTGATGATGTCGGCTGATGTCGGTTGCAAGGCGGGCAGTGCCCTGCTGCTGGTTGGTTCGGCTGGGACGCACGATCTGTTATTCCCCGCGCGGGTGGCACTGTTGCGCCTGTGCGAACCTTTGATTTCAGGCTTGAAATCGGCTCTCTGAGGCCGGCTCCTTACCTTGACAGTTTGGGGGGCGGAATGATAGCGTACCCCCCTTCTTGCCCGAGAAAATGACGCATTGTTTTGTGAGGAGAATGGCACCATGCTGAAGCGGTATTTGCTGGCTCCAGGGCCGACGCCGGTTCCCCCTGAGGTCTTGCTGGCCATGGCAAGGCCGATGATCCATCACCGCGCCCCCGAGTTCGATCCGATTTTTCAGGAAGTTCGGGAAGGCTTGAAATGGCTCTTCCAGACGAGGAACGACGTGCTGATCCTGGCGTCTTCCGGCACGGGCGGGATGGAAGGGGCCGTGTCCAACTTCCTGTCGCCCGGCGACAAGGCGTTGGTGATCAATGGCGGAAAGTTCGGCGAGCGCTGGGGCAAGCTCTGCAAGACGTTCGGCGCCCAGGTTACGGAAATCAAGGTGGAATGGGGCCATTCCGTGGACCCCAAGCAGGTGGCGGACGCGCTGAAAAAGGATCCGGCGATCAAGGCGGTCTACGTCCAGGCGAGTGAGACCTCCACGGCTGTGACCCACGACGTCAAGGCGCTTGGACAGATCGTGAAGGGCTGTCCGGAGACCATCCTTGTCGTGGATGCCATCACGGCGCTCGGCGTGTTCGACCTCAAGACCGATGCGTGGGGGCTGGATGTTGTGATCACCGGTTCGCAGAAAGCCCTCATGCTGCCGCCGGGGCTGGCGTTTGTGAGCGTCAGCGAGAAGGCCTGGCAGCTTGCAGAAAAGGCCAAGAACACCTCCTTCTATTTCAATTTCAAGCGTGAGAAGGACAATCAGCAAAAGAACCAGACGGCCTTTACTCCGGCGGTCTCCATGATCTTGGGGTTGCAGGAAGTGCTCAAGATGTTGCGGGCGGAAGGTCTGGATGGCGTGTTTGCCCGGCAGGCTCAGATGGCCCATGCGCTGCGCGAGGGCGTGAAGGCCGCGGGGATGGAAATCTTCGCCAAAGGCACGCCCAGTGACGCGGTGACCGCCATCAATGCGCCGGCGGGGGTGGATGGCCAAGCCATCTATAAGAACCTTCGCGTGCAATACGGGATCACCGCCGCGGGAGGGCAGGACCACCTCAAGGGCAAGATCTTCCGACTCTCTCACATGGGGTATCTGGACCGGTTCGACGTGATCCTGGCCTTGGCTGCGACTGAGATGGTGCTCAAGGGGCTGGGTCATCCGGTGACACTCGGCAAGGGTGTGGCAAAGGCGCAGGAATTGTTGATGGCCAAGTAAGGCTGGGGAATAGGGGACGACACGATCCATGGGAGACCAGACCAAGATTCTTGTCAGCGACAGCCTGTCGAAGCACGGCGTGGAGATACTCCAAAAGGCCGGCTTTCAGGTGGACGTCAAGACCAAACTCTCGAAAGAGGAGCTGCTCAAAGAGATCAAGCAGTACGACGGCCTGATCATCCGCTCGGCGACGAAAGTCACGGCCGACGTGGTGGCGGCGGCCGACCGGCTGAAGGTGGTGGGGCGAGCCGGGTCCGGGCTCGACAACGTGGAGCAGGCGGCCGCTACCAAGCGCGGCATCGTCGTGATGAACACGCCTGGCGGGAACACCGTCACGACCGCCGAGCACACCATGTCCATGATCTGTTCCATGGCCCGCCGCATTCCGCAAGCCACCGGCTCCATGAAAGGCGGCAAGTGGGAAAAAGAGAAGTTCATGGGCGTGGAACTGTACGGGAAGACGCTGGGCATCGTGGGGTTCGGTCAGATCGGCGGGTATCTGTCCAAGCTGGCCCAGGGGTTCTCAATGACCGTCATCGCCTACGATCCGTATCTGGCGCCGGAAAAGGCGCAGAAGATGGGGATCGAAGTCGTGGCGCTCACCGACATCTTCCGGCGCGCGGATATCATCAGCGTGCACACGCCGCTCACGGCCGAGACCAAGTCCCTGATCAACGCCGCCACCATCGCGCAGATGAAGCCCGGCGTCATGTTGGTGAATTGCGCCCGCGGCGGGATCATCAACGAACCGGATCTTGTCGAGGCCCTCAAGGCCAAGCGGGTGGCTGCGGCGGCCTTCGATGTCTTCGAGGAGGAGCCGGTCAAGCCCGATAATGCCCTGCTGGCGTTGGATAATTTCATCTGCACCCCGCACATCGGCGCCTCGACGGCGGAGGCCCAGGAAAATGTGGCGATCGGGATCGCCGAGCAGATCGTGGATTACTTCACCAAGGGGGTGGCGCGCGGGGCGGTGAATGTGCCGTCGGTGCCGCCGGAGTTGCTGCCGCAGCTCCAGCCCTACCTCACGCTGGCGGAGAAAATCGGATCGCTCCAGTCGCAGCTCTGCGAGGGCGGCATCGAGCGGGTGACCGTGGAGTACAACGGCGAGGTGGCGTCGCTGTCGGTGGCGCCGCTGACGATTGCGGTCTTGAAGGGCCTGTTGACGCCGATTTTGGAAGACGCGGTCAACTATGTGAATGCGCCGGTGATCGCCAAGGATCGGGGCATCGAGGTCAAAGAAGTGAAGGGGGGCGACACGGGCGACTTCTCCAGCATGATCCGGGTCCGCGTGGAGGCGGGGAAAAAGGCGCACCGGATGGCGGGGACGCTGTATAGCCGCAAGGACCCGCGCATCGTCGAGATCGACAACTTCCAGGTCGAGATGGTGCCTGAGGGACACATGCTGCTGCTCCAAAACGTGGACCGGCCCGGCGTCATCGGCACGGTCACCTCGACCCTCGGCCAGCACAATGTGAACATCGCCCGCATGCAGTGCTCCCGCGAGGAGCGCGGCGGCAACGCCCTGTTGATCATCGGATTGGACGCGCCGCTGCCGAGCGGCATGCTGCAAACGATCACGCACGGTCCGAATATCCTGTCCGTTAAGCTCGTCGATCTTTCAACGGGGCTCTAGCAGTTCCGGCGCAGGTATGTCCCGCCGTCGACCATCTCCACGCACCCTCGGCCCAGGCCGCGCGCAGGCGGTTGTGCCGAACCGGCACGACCGCTCGTTGATCCCGGTCGGCATGTCCACGATCCTGCCGGAAGCCGTCACGCAGGTACGCCGCATGGAAGAGGTCCTGCTGGCGACCCTCGGCGGTTGGGGATACCGGGAGATCATTCCGCCCACCTTCGAATATCTCGATGTGCTGGCGCCGGGACTGGAGCCAGGAGTCATCGAGGCCTGCTACAAGTTCGCCGATCGGACGACCGGGCGCATTCTGCTGCTGCGGCCGGATGTGACCGCGCAGATCGCCCGCATCGTCGCCATGGGCATGGTGGCTGCGCGGCTGCCGCTCCGGCTGTCGTACCGTACGACGGTGTTCCGGCATGAGCCGGAGCATGCGGGACGTGACCGGGAAATTTTTCAGGTGGGCGCCGAGTTGATCGGGGTCGACGACGCGGCGATGGACGGAGAGATCGTGGCGTTGATGGGGGATTGCCTCGGGAAGCTGGGGCTTTCGGACTTTACCATCTCGCTGGGCCATGTGGGGTTTTTCAAGGCGTTGGTGGCCCGAGCCGGGCTTTCCCAGGACGGCCGGAAACGGGCCGAGCAGGCGGCGGCCAAGAAGGATCTGCCGCGGCTCGAAGAAATCCTCGCCCGCGAGCGGATTTCGGCCCAGGCCGCGCGAGGCATTCTGGAGACGCCGCGCCTGTATGGGCGGGAAGAGGTGCTCAATCGGGGCCGCGCCTTGGCCGGCCGAGATCCGCAATCGCGTGCGGCGTTGGATCGCTTGACGCAGGTCTATCGGCTCCTGGCCGACGCCGGCTTCAAGGATCGGCTCGTGCTGGACTTGGGGGAGTTCCGGGGGTTTGACTATTACGACGGGGTGGTGTTCGATGTCTTTGCCGAGGGGGTCGGGTGCGAACTGGGCGGCGGGGGGCGGTACAACAATCTGATCGGACGATTCGGGCGGGATCTCCCGTCCACCGGGTTCGCCTTCGATGTGGATCGTCTCTTTCAGGCGCTGGAGCGGCGGGGCAACGGCTCTTCGTCTGCCCGTGGGACGGTGCTGGTGTCGGCGCCGGCAGATCAGGCGCGCCGGTTATTCCAGGTCTCCGGCCGGCTGAGAGAAGCGGGCCTGAGCGTCGTGCACGGCTCGATTCGTGCGGCCTCCCGGAACCAGCCCCGGTCGGTGTTGGAGGAGGGGCGCCGTCTCGGGGTTGCGTCGGCGGTGCTCATCGGACTGCCCGGCCGGCCGCCGGACGAGGCCTTGGTGCTGACCGGACTTGCTGGCGCTCGCCCGGCTCAACGTCGGCGAGTTGCGCTCAAAGAAGTGGCCGGACTTCTTTCCAAGCGGGGTCGCGAGCGGCCGTCATGAATCATCCCAGCCGTGCCACGAGTTGACCAGCCATGACGCCTTCCGATCTCTCTGCGCCCCGGCTTCCGCCGCAAAACCTCGAAGCCGAGCAATGTGTGTTGGGGGCGATCCTGCTCGAGAAAGCGGCGATGGCGAAGGCCGAGGAGCTGATCGCCGAAGACGCGTTCTACCGCACGGCCCACCAGAAAATCTATCGCGCGATGTCGGAGCTCTCGGAACGGGGCGAGGAGATCGACCAGATCACGCTTTCTGAGCACCTGAAGACCAAGGGCGAGCTGGAGTCCGTCGGCGGATCGGCGTACCTGGCTGAGTTGGTCCAGGTGGTTCCGACCGCGGCCAACATCAAATATCATTGCAAGATCGTGCAGGAGAAAGCCCTTTCCAGGGGGCTGATCGGCGCCGCCACCGAAGTGATCGCCCGGGGGTATGACGGGATGACCCCGGTGGACAAGCTGTTGGACTATGCGGAAGAATCCGTCTTCCGCCTGTCGGAAGGGAAGCTGGGCCGGTCCTTCACCGAGATCAAGCATGTCATCAAGGAGAGTCTCGATCTCGTCGAGCAACTCTCCAAGCGCAGGGAAAAGGTCACGGGCGTCCCGACCGGATTCTACGACCTGGACGATCTGCTGGCCGGTCTGCAAGCCTCCGATCTCATCGTGATCGCAGGACGGCCCAGCATGGGGAAAACCAGTTTGGCGTTGGGGATGGCACAGCATGCCGCCGTCCACCACGGCAAGGTGGTCGGCGTCTTCAGTCTGGAAATGTCCAAGGCGCAGCTGGTCTTGCGCATGTTGAGTTCTGAGGCCCATGTGGACTCGCATGCGCTGCGGACCGGCCGGCTGCAAAAGGAAGACTGGTGGCGGTTGGCCGAGGCGACGGGCCGGCTCGAACAGGCGCCGATCTTCATCGACGATACGGGGGCGCTGACCGTGCAGCAGATGCGAGGCAAGGCCCGCCGGTTGAAAATGGAGAACAAGAACAAACTGGACTTGTTGATCGTGGACTATCTGCAGCTCATGCAAGGACGCGACTCCGAATCGCGCCAGCAGGAAATTTCCGATATCTCGCGGTCGCTCAAAGCCTTGGCCAAGGAGTTGAATGTGCCGGTGTTGGCCTTGTCCCAGCTGAGCCGGGCCGTGGAAGCCAGGAAGCCTCCCATCCCGATGCTGGCGGACCTGCGGGAGAGCGGGGCGATCGAGCAGGATGCGGACGTGGTCATCTTCATCTACCGGGAAGATGTCTATGATCAGGCGTCCGAAAAAAAGGGAATCGCGGAGATTCTGGTTCGGAAGCACCGCAACGGGCCGATCGGAGACGTGAAGCTGTTTTTCCACGATAAATTTGCCAAGTTCGAGAGCTTGGAGAACCGAGAGAGCGTTTGACACCCTTTCGAGCGACTCCGTATAATCCGCCGCAGGTGTGCCGCCCCCATCTCCAAGCGAGGACTCGATCGTGACGCAGTGCCTCCACGAGTCTGTCCATACGCTTGCGCGTTCCGGCCCTGTCCGGCGTGTCCGGACGGTCCTCTGCCTTGCGGTCGTTCTGCTATGCATGGCCTCTTGCAGCACTGGTTCCAAGGGAGGAACCGGCGCCGTCGCTTTGCCGGACAGGCCCCAGGGGCTTCCTTCCACCCCGGCTCATCTGGTGTATGCCACCGACCCGCGGGCCTATTACCATTTCATTTTGGGATACCAGGCCGAGCTCGAGAAGGATGCGGAGCGGGCCATCCGCGAGTATTCGACGGCCTTGCGCGGCGATCCTGGCTCGATCGCGCTCAAGGCGCGGCTGGCCTCTCTCTATTTTTCAATCGGCGAGGTGGCGACGGCCGTCAGGTTTGCCGATCGGGCTTCCGAATCCGAAGTGCGGGATTCCGCCACGTTGGTGCAAATAGCCGGGATCTATGCGGGGGCCGGGCAGACCGATAAGGCCCTCCTGTCCTATGACCGGGCCATTGCCCAACATCCGACTGGTGCCGACGCCTATTTCTCGAAAGGCTTGCTCCTGGTGAACCTGAAGCGTCTGGATGAAGCGGAGGCTTCGTTCAAGAAGGGCATTGAACAAGCCAAGGACTCGCCCCTGGGCTACTATTATTTGGGTCGGGTGGCGGTCGAAGCCAAGCATTACGAACAGGCGATCAGCGGCTTCGAGCGAGCCATGGCGATCAATCAGTCGTTTGAGCCGGCCTATCTGGCGTTGGCGGCGCTGTATGAATTGCAGCAACAGCGCGGCAAGGCCGTCGGGGTCTATCGCAAGTACCTGAGCGTCGTGGGCCCGAACAACCGCGAGATGCGGCAGCATTTGATCCGGCTCTATATCACGGATAAGGCCTATACGGAGGCGCTGGCGGAATTAGATGTCGCGCTTGCCCAAGACCCGGACGACCTGGACGCGCAATTGCGGGTCGGGTTGATCTATGGGGAGATCAAGGATTACCCCAAGGCCATCGCCCAGTTGAACAAGATTCTGGCGGTGCGTCCGGGCGAACTTCGGGTGCGGGACTATCTGGGGTTGATGTACGAAGAGACCAAGGACTACCCGCGCGCCCTCGCGGCCTATGAGCACAATCTGACGTTGCAGCCGGCCTACATCGATGGCCACATGCACATGGGTTTCTTGCAGTACCGGCTCAAGCGTTATCCGGACGCCGTGGCCCATTTCTCGGAAGCGGTGAAGCTCAATCCACGGCAGCCGGATGTCCACCTGCTCCTGGGGTTGACCTATCTTCAAGCCGAGCAATACGCGAACGCCTCGCAAGTCTTCGAAGAAGGCATCCGCTATAACCCCGGCAACCCGGACCTGCACTTCAACCTGGGCACGGCCTACGATAAATTGGATCGCTTCGACGAGGTCGTGAAAGCGATGGAAGCGACCCTGCGTCTCGACCCGCACCATGCCGATGCG
>SYGV01000009.1 GCA_005799365.1 Nitrospiraceae bacterium | reverse complement strand
TGGTCCAGGAGAAACTCCACGGTGCCGGCGTTGTCGTAGCTCACCGCATGGGCGATGGCGGCCGCCGCCGCGCCCATTTCGCGGCGCAATTCGGGCGTCAGAATCAGCGAGGGAGCGATCTCGATCAGTTTCTGGTGGCGGCGCTGGATGGAGCAGTCCCGCTCGCCCAGGTGGATTACGTGGCCGTGCTTGTCGCCCAGGATCTGGAATTCGATGTGATGCGGCTGCTCGATGTATTTTTCGAGAAAGATGCTGCCGTCCCCGAAGGCCGCCAGCGCCTCCCGGGCCGCGGTCTCCATGTTGTTGCGCAGCTCCGTGTCCGTGCGGACCACGCGCAGGCCCCGACCCCCGCCGCCGGCGCTGGCCGTGATCATGACCGGATAGCCGACCGAATGGGCGAAGGCTAGAGCCTCCTCGACCTTCATCACCGCCTCGTCCGTGCCGGGCACGATCGGGACGCCGACCTTCTTGGCCAGCTCGCGGGCCTTGACCTTGCTGCCCATCAGGTGGATGACCTGGGGGGAGGGGCCGATGAAGGTGATGCCGGAGACCTGGCAGAGCTGCGCGAACTGGGCGTTTTCCGAGAGGAACCCGTAGCCCGGATGGATCGCGTCGGCGCCGATGCGCAGCGCCAGGTCCACGATCTGTTGCATGTCCAGAAAGCCCTTCACCGGCCCCGGGCCGACCTGGTAGGCCTCGTCGGCTTTTTTGACGTAAATGCCGGTGGAATCCGCCTCCGAATAGATGGCGGCCGTGGCGATGTTGAGCTCGCGGCAGGCGCGGATGATCCGCATCGCGATCTCGCCCCGATTGGCGACCAGAATCTTCTTGAACATGGTCGGAGAAGGCTCCTCTGTGGCATGCCCAGGGCCGGGGGCCGCTGTGCCATGGCCCGGGACACGAGTCCGCGTAAGCTAGCACAGCTGTTTGCGGAAAGTCGAGAGAGTGGAAAGGGGAATGCCTTGCTCCGAGCGCCGACTACAAGGCGCTCGGAGCAAGGGGGGAGTCTGGCCGGGCGGACTACTTGGATTTGATCAGGAAACCCTTGGAGCGGGCGTTGCCACCGCCGGCGACCACGTCGATGAACGACATGCCTGCGCGGGCCTCGGGCACGACCACTTCGATCGTGGTGTCGCTCACGAGGGTGTACTGGACGGGGGCGCCGCCGGTCGCGCTGAAGGCCACGCCGTGGAAGCATTCCTTGGCGCCGAAGTTCTCGCCCTTGATAACGACCTTTTGCCCCGGCGCCGCCTCGTCCGGCTCCACCCTATGGACTTTGGGGCGCTTGCTCCGGTCGCAGACCGGGTCCTTTTCGATCTTGTTTGCGTCGAAGCCCTTGATGGATTCCGTCCCGAACATGCTGAAGCCTGTGCCTTCCTCGATGCCGCCTTCCGGCGCGGCGCCTTCGGCGGCCCAGATGACCGGGGCTTGCACGCCGGCCAGCCCAAGAGACGCGATCAGCGTCACCATGCGGAATACCTGGCTGCCCATAAGTCCCTCCTTGCGCGTGAATGATCTCGGTTATGACTTCGGATCAACGGGCGTATAGATTTCGTCCAGAATCTTCTGGCCGTCCTTGGAGAGGGCGAAGGCTTTGAAGGCCTCGACCATCGGGTTCGGCTCTTTCTTGGACAGGAAGAGCACGGGGCGGCGCAGGGCATAGCGGCCGTCCTTCACCGGAGGTTTTTCCGGCTCCACCTTGTCGATCGTCAACAAGCGCACGGCGACGCCGGACGAGACGGCTTCCAGGGCCGGGACCAGCGAGACGAAGGTCACCGCCGAGTTCGGGGCGAGGGTGCCGGCCACGGTCTTGATCGCCTTGTCGTCCGGGCCGATGACCTTGGCTTGGTCGGGGATCTTGCCGACGATCCCCAGGCACTGTTCGAAGGCGTCGCGGATGTTGCGGTTGGCCGGCCGGTCGAAAATCAGGACCCTGGTCTCGGGTCCGCCCAGCTCGGACCAGAATTTGACCTTGCCGGTGAAGAGGTCGGCCGCCTGCTTGGTCGTGATTTCCTTGGTCTGGTTGGAGAGACTGACCATGATGGCGATGCCATCCCAGGCCACCTGGGTGGCGTTGAGCTCCGGGTCCGGCTTGCCCATCACGGCGAGTTGCGCCTGGCCCGATTTCACCAGCTCGATGGGCTTGGAGATCTCGTCCCACTGGACGTCCAGGTAGGCCCGCGGGTTGGCCTTCTCGAAGGCCCGGGCCATCTTCTCAATGACGGTCAGCTCCGGACCGTTGCCGACGATAGTCATGGAGCCGGCGGCATCGCCGGCGGCCGCCGGCGTTGCCGCCAGGCAAGCGAGGAACAATCCGATCAGCGCCCCTGCCGTTGCACGCATGAAGCCTCCTGTCTATGCCCGGATGAATCGGGAATGAACCGGATAAATAACGCATGCGGCATGATCGCCAGGAACAGAAGCAAAGTCAAGCCGGGGGCAGGCGGGGGTGATGTCACGCGGCGAAGGGAATAGCCGAGAAGAGCGGCTGGCTTATAGTGGATGGGCTGAGCGACTTTTGCCCTAGGCCATTAGCCATCTGCGCTTGTTTTCTATCGGCCATCGGCCGATCAGGGAACGATCGCGTGGAGTCCGAGCAGGAGAGCGTCGGCCGAAGCGGGTCAGTTGCCGCCGCTCGAGTCGGGCTTGGGCGTCCCGAAGTTTTCCGGGGCCGGCACCACCCGCTTGCCCATGGCCGGCGGAAGTTTGGAGAACTTGTCCATCCGATCGTTGAGCATGTCGTAGGCCTTCATTTCCTTGAAGCCGGGCTTGTGATCGCCGACGATCTTGGAGGCGAAGGACGAGAGGAGCCGGGTGGCTTTCTGGGCGCGACAGTGCGGGCAGACCGTATCTTCCGCGCGAAAACTGACCGGCTGGACCTGCTCGAACTGTTGACCGCAGCCTTCGCACCGATATTCATACAACGGCATGGATGATACTCCTCCGTGTGGATCCCCACTGCGAACGAGACGCATTATACCGGAAACGACGGGCCGATGCGACTCCCGGGGCGCCGGGCGGTCCGGGACGAGGCTCTTGACCGTCACCCGATCCGTCGAGTATCTTACTCCGAACGCGTTATGGGATGCAGACTGCACGCGTGATCACTTGAGGGTGGTATCCGGCGGCCAAGAGTGATCTGAAGGGCAGCCGGTTCACACGAAGTCTTGGAGGGAGGCGGGACATGCCGTTGTTGCTTCGGAAGTTTAAGCTGACCACTGGAATGGTGCAGGAAGAGCGGATCGATGACCCGGATCGGATCGAGCGGTACATGAAGCTCTTCGAGAAGGACGACATCAAGAAGCTGCAAGCCGGCGGGAAAGTGTTCATCGAGAAGGATGAGTGGCAGCTCCTGCCCTGAGAGTCCCGGTCACGCTCACCCGGTTATCTGATCCGTCTTCTCCCTTCCTCTTCCAGCCGCGCTCCGCTGTCCTTGTCGCTGCGCGCATGGTAGGTTTCGGCTGTGCGAGGGGGCTGCCGTCTCGGTATAGAGGGACCTGTATGGTGTACTGGATTCACATCGCCCGTTCGATCGACCGAGTGACGCTCCACAAGGAGAAATGCGCCGAGGTGCCGTCCAACGCCATCCGGACGGATTTCTGGGAGGGCGGCTGGTTCGACTATCCGACCAAGGAACGGGCCTTGGCGGCCATGGAGCAGGCCGGGACCACCTACCAGAAGAACTGTCCGCTCTGCAAACCCTGAGGGATGTGATGGGTGAAGAGTGAAGGGTGATCCCGTGCAAAGGTAAACGTCCCACTCATCACTGATCACGGTTCACACATCACGGGACATCATGCCCCACCTCATCCTGGTTCTCAGCGCGTTGATCTGGGGCGCGACCTATCCCTCCACCAAAGCCGTCCTCGCGCAGCTGCCGCCCTTCTCCTTCATGTTCGTGCGCTTCCTCCTGGGCTGTCTGTTGGTGGCCCTGGCCGTGCTCGTGCTGCGTCGCCGTATCCGGTGCGATCCGGCGACGGTGCGCATGAGCTTCATCGCCACGGTCTTTCTCTTTCTCGGGTTTGCGCTGCAGACCGAAGGACTGGTTACGACGACGGCCTCCAAGTCCGCCTTCATTACCGTGCAATATGTCTTTCTGGTGCCGCTCTTCCTGTGCCGCTTCGAGTCGCGCACCTGGGCGGCGGCGGCGCTTTCCCTGGCCGGCCTGTGGCTGTTGGTGGACCCGCAGGGGGAGATGACCTGCGGGGATCTGCTGACGCTGGGTTGCGCGGCGGCCTATGCGGGCCATATCAGCTGCCTGGAGTCCTTCACGCAAAAGAGCGACCCTCTGTCGCTCTTTCTTTGGCAGCTGGCGATGATCACCGTCGCCATGTGTCCGGCCATGCTCTGGGAGCGGCCTGGGGCCGATGCCTTCGCGCTCACGCCGCTGCTGCTCTCGGCTCTGCTGGTGAACGGCGTCTTCGCGACCGGCGCCTTCGCGATTCAGGTCTGGGCGCAGAAACGACTGCCGGCGCCGCGCGTCGCGCTGATCTTTTCCTTGGAGCCGCTGTTTGCCGCCTGGCTGGCCTGGCTGTTTTTGGACGAGCA
The DNA here is from genome assembly GCA_005799365.1 of Nitrospiraceae bacterium. Classification (GTDB taxonomy): domain Bacteria; phylum Nitrospirota; class Nitrospiria; order Nitrospirales; family Nitrospiraceae; genus SYGV01. The sequence continues at coordinate 1,488 of SYGV01000009.1, read as the reverse complement.
ATTGAGCGGGCGTGGCTGGGTCGGCGGCATGCTTATCGTGGGCGCCGTACTCTGGGGGACCCTGGGACCGGCCTCGGCGCCGAAACCGCCGCTGGCTGCGGCGCACGCGAGCTGATCGCGCGCATCATTCGAAAGGATCGTCATGGCACAGAAATTCGGGAACGGCCGGTGGGTGAAGGAGGGGGTGCTGGACAACCGTGTGGCGGGGACGGTGGTGGGGCGGATCACGTTCGCGGCGATCGGCCAGGTGGACTTTTATCTGATCGGGGACTTCAAAGGCGAGATCGTCGGCAAGGTCATTCGTTTCCGGAACAACCAGTTCGCCGACGAGGATTTAGCCGGGCAGGTGCTGGGGGACTTCGAGGCGCCGCAAGTCGGAGAGGTGAGCCTCATCTCCTTCGATCCCCATCCGCTGCTCTCGCCGCATCCCTATCTTGAATGGTTTTCGCTGCGGAAGAACCATTATCGGATCGAGCTGGCGGCGGGCGATGCCTGGATATTGCCGGATGAAGAAGCGGCCACGCTCGATCAGGAGCATGAGACGATCCGCCAGACGCTCAGCGCGAGGGCCCGTTCGACCAGAGGGCGGGCCGACTCCGACTGGGTCTAGGGCAGGCTGCTCCGATATCCGCAAGGCTTCCCGTTCAGCTCACGCCGAGCCAACGCCTGCTCAAACCCATGTGAAGTGATTCGGAAGAGAGAGGCCGGCTTACGCCACCGCTTCCATGTCCAGGCGTTTGGAATCCCGAATGCGGTCCGGCACCGGCTTCAAGTCCCAGATCAGTCCGGTCCAGGACAGAGCGACCAGCCCGTAATAGGAAAAGTCGACTTCCCACCAATAGAAGCCCTGGCGGGTGGAGGTGGGATAGTGGTGGTGGTTGTTGTGCCAGCCCTCGCCGAGTGTAATGAGGGCCAAGATGAAGGAATTCTTGCTGGCATCCCCCGTGTCGTACCGCTGCTCGCCGACCATGTGGGCCAGGGAGTTGATCGTCTGCGTACAGTGGAAGAGGACGACGGTGGAGATGAAGAAGCCCCAGGTCAGCATCTGGAATCCGTTGGTGCCCAGGCCAGGGGCGACCCGTTCCAGGAGCGCGCCGAGGCCGTAGAGCGAGGTGCCCAGGAGGATCGGCACCAGGGTGTCGAAGCGGTCCAGGAAGCGCAGTTCCGGAAACTTGGCCAGATCGGGCACGGTCTTCAGATTGGTCAGGAAACTCGCCGGCGTCATGACCCAGCCCATGTGGCTCATGAAGAACCCGTGCTGAATCGGCGAGTGCACGTCCTGCGGCTGGTCGGAATAGAGATGATGGTGCCGGTGATGGGCGGCCCACCAGAGTGGGCCGCGCTGGACGGCGGAGGCGCCGAGGATGGCGAGGGCGAGCTGGCCCCAGCGCGTGGTCTTGTAGGTCCGATGGGAAAAATAGCGATGATAGATGCCGGTCACGGCAAACATGCGGATGACATAGAGGGCGAACGCCACGCCGACGGCGG
>SYGV01000095.1 GCA_005799365.1 Nitrospiraceae bacterium | reverse complement strand
GGACAACGAAACTCTCGGGGAAGAGATCGGCTGAGACGACGTCCCGCCCGCCATCCAGCAGCAATTGGGTCAAGGCGCCGGTCCCGCATGGGATGTCCAATACCCGCTTGTGTCCCGCATCCAGGATAAGCTTGGCCACGTGGAGACGGGTCATATGAACGGTATTGGGCCCGTGGTGATCCGGATGCACATGGTCAAAGGTCATCGTTCAATCCCCCGTACGATCTCGCGTCGCTCGCGGTAGCCAGCGCCGTTCAAAAAAATGGCGCCCGCATCTGCCACCTCAACGTCCCATCTGCTATGATGAGGCCCGTTTATCGTGGCCACTTTCTTTCGGTGAGGCATGCCTCTCGTCAGCGCCATCATTCCTGCGTACAACGGAGCCTCCCGCTACCTGGACCAAGCCATCGGCAGCGTGCTGGCCCAAACGTGCCAGGACGTGGAACTCATCGTGGTGGACGATGCCTCGACCGACGAAACGGCCCGGCTCGTCTTGCAATTCTCACGGGCCCGTTACTTCAAGCGGCCAGAGAACGGCGGACAGGCAGCGGCACGCAACGACGGGGCCCGCCTTGCCGCCGGCACCTACCTGGCCTTCCTCGATCAGGATGACATGTGGGCTCCCTCGTTCATCGAGGAAACCCTGGCATCGTTGCAGGCCCAGCCCGAGGCCGCGCTCGTCCACTGCGACGGGCACCAGGTGAACGAACGCGACGAGCCCTTGCACTACGACGCCGCCATGAAGCAGGGTCGGACGATCACGCAGTTGCTGCGCGGCGACCACGATGTCGCCACATCCGGCTCGCTGTTCCGCAAAACCTGTTTCGACGCCGTGGGGGGCTACGACGATTCCTTGGCGGTCTGGGAAGATATCGACCTAGCGATCCGACTGTATCAGCGCTTTCCCCTCCTGCACCTGCCCAAGCCACTGTACCGCCATCGGCTCTATGCCCGCAACGTCTCACGGGACATTCCCTCGGAACGGGCCCTGACGGCCCGCCGCCTGTTTCTGGAAAAATACGAACCGGCCTGCCCACCCGGGTCGGCCGCAGCCCGCGCGCTGCAATCCGACTGGTCCGCCTACTACAGCGATCTCGGAAAGCTGCATGCCGCCGAAGGCCGCTTCGCCGACGCGCGCTGCGCTTTATGGCTGGCCTTGCGGAATCAGCCGCGTAACGTCAAGGCGCTCCTCCGGCTGTTCCGCTTCTGCCTCATGCAGGCCCTGCCGGCCCGGACGGCTCCTTGACCGCATAGACCGTCAGCTCCGTTCCATGCCCCAGGTGGCCGGCCACCAAACAAAAGGGCCTTGCGATCAATTTTTCCACGAATTTCCTGACCGGCACCGAACCCCGGCAATTCCGGCGCCAGACCCGATCAAGGCTCGACATGAAGAACAACGAGCCGACTCCCGTCCGCCACCGCACTCCGCGAAACCCGGCCCGCGCAAGGAACCGGCCCAGGGTCGCCCGCTCGAAATGATAGAGGTGCCTCGGCAACTCCCAGGGGAACCACCAGCGGCCGAACAGCCTGGCTTCCCAACCGGCGGCATTGGGAAGCGTAATCACCACCATGCCGTCATCCGCAAGAATCCTCCGCGCCTCGGTCAGGACGGCCAGCGGATCGTAGAGATGCTCCAACGTGTGACTGAACAGCACCACATCGAAAAACCCGTCGTCGAACGGAGCCTGGTGCAGCTCTCCGAGCCGGACCCGATCCCCGAATGACTTTCTGGCTGCGTCCACCGCCACCCGACTGTTATCAAGGCCATACACATCCCACCCTTGATCCAGCAAGCTCGCGAGGTTCACCCCGGATCCGCATCCGACGTCCAACAGACGCCCCCGTCCCCTCCAGGGAAGAATATCGCGCCCCCGGAGCACCCGCAGGCACTTCTCAGGCCAGAGCGCCCATTTGCGAATCCCCATGCCGGCCCGAGAGCTCGAGGCTTGCGGATAGCCGTAATAATCCTCCATGACCCAGCGTTTGACCCGGGAGACAGGTCGGCGACGCGGGCTGGTGTCGAAATAGGCTTCCGGGTAATGCCGCCCGATCTCGGCCTGAGTCGGACGCGGATTCACATACCGCAAATCGCAGTCCTCGCACCTGACGACGCAAAACTCTTCTCCCGACACCCCGTGTGTCAGGTCGCGTTGGTGAAATTCCTCGCGAGAGCGAGCCGACCCGCAGAGATGGCACGCAACCGTTTCCATGTCAGTCTTCACCGCTCCTTCGCCGGCCTACGACAGCATGCGCCGCGCGATGAACTCCGCGACGGCCCCCGTTCCCTAACACGAATCAAGGCCCGGCTCGTCTCAGCACCCGATCTAATCCAACGGGAGGTCCCCGCCTAGCAGGGCGGGGGTGAGAGCACGGTCCAGTGCCTTGCGCTGGACAAGCGTAGCTTGAATTCTGAGAGTGCCACGTCCGGAAGGGCGTGGGAATCTACACAACATCAGTCGAGTTGAAACTCAGCCCGCCAGTCCGAGTCCGACGCGAGCGGCGGTTGATTGGCCTTGCGGACCAAGCAGTTCCCCAGGACCAGCGCGTCCATTTCGGTGCGCATGAAGCAGCGGTAGGCGTCCGCCGGCGTGCAGACGATCGGCTCCCCCCGCACGTTGAACGAGGTGTTCACAAGCACGCCATAGCCGGTCCTGGTCTCGAAGGCCTTGAGCAAGGCATGAAATCTGGGGTTGGTTTCTTTGGACACCGTCTGGATGCGCGCGGAATAATCCAAATGGGTCACGGCCGGAATGTCCGATCGAGGCCGATTCAACCGTTCGATCCCGAAGAGGCGCCGATCCGCCTCGCTCAAGGGCCTCCGCCTCGATTCTCGTACCCCTGCCACCAGCAACATGTAGGGTGACGGTTCATCCAGCTCAAAATAGTCCGCAACCAGCTCTTCCAGGACCGCCGGCGCGAAGGGGCGGAAGGATTCGCGGTATTTGATCTTCAAGTTCATCACGGACTGCATCTTGGGCGAGCGGGCATCGCCGATGATCGAACGGTTGCCCAGGGCGCGAGGCCCGAATTCCATCCGTCCCTGCACCCAGCCCACGACCGATTCTCGCGCCAGCAACTCCGCCACCCTGCCGAACAGGGCCTCATCCGTCAGCCGCTCGAACGGAGCCCCCCTGGCTTGCAGCCAGCCTTCGATCTCCTCCTGGGTGTAGGCGGGCCCCAGGTATGAACCGGCCATGCCGTCGGCCTGTCCGCTTGGAAGGGCCCGCTGCTCCCCCGCATGGACATGGGCGGCGGCCAGCGCCGCGCCCAGTGCCCCGCCTGCGTCCCCGGCCGCTGGCTGAATCCAGAGCCGATCGAAGATCCGTTCCCGCAGCAGCCGGCCGTTGGCCACGCAGTTCAAGGACACGCCGCCCGCCATGCACAAGGCGCTCATCCCAGTCTGGCGACGCACATGCCCAGCAATCCGCAAGACCGCTTCTTCGGTCACATCCTGGATCGAACGGGCCAAATCCATATCGCGCTGGGTTAGCTCCGACTCGGGCTTTCGAGGCTCGCCTCCGAATAGACGGTGGAACTTCTCGCCGGTCATGCGCAGGCCCGTGCAATAGTCGAAGTACTCCATGTTCAGGCGAAACGATCCATCTGCTTTCAGGTCGATAAGATGGGTCAGGATTAAATCCACGTACTTGGGTTCGCCATAGGGGGCCAGCCCCATGACTTTGTACTCGCCCGAGTTCACTTTGAAGCCGGTATAGTAGGTAAACGCCGAGTAGAGGAGCCCGAGCGAATGGGGAAAGGTAATGTCGGCCTGGAGGCTAAGCGACGAGCCGCGCCCTACTCCGAAGCTGGTCGTCGCCCATTCCCCCACCCCGTCCATCGTCAGCACCGCCGCCTCGTCGAACGGCGAGGGGAAAAAGGCTGACGCGGCATGGGAAAAGTGGTGCTCAGGAAACAGAATCGGCCCGGCCCACGTTGCGCCGCCGGCCGCATCCCCGCATTGATCGAGTTCCCGACGCAACAAGCGCTCTAGAAAGAGCTTTTCCTTTAACCAGACCGGCATGGCTGCGACAAAAGACCGCCAACCGCGCGGCGCAAATGAAAGATAGGTCTCCAACAGCCGCTCGAACTTCAGGAGCGGCTTGTCGTAGAAGGCCACCCGATCCAGGTCCGCTAATCCCAGCCCCCCCTGCTTGAGGCAATAGGCCAGGGCCTGGTGCGGGAATCCCGCATCATGCTTTTTGCGGGTAAACCGCTCTTCTTGGAGCGCCGCAACGATGCGCCCGTCGACGACCAAGGCCGCCGCCGAATCGTGGTAATAGGCTGAGAGCCCCAGGACGTTCATGCGTCGAAGCCGCCTCTTCTAGAAAAGGGTGTAAATGAACGGTGCCACCGCTGATCCCTCGGTCAAGACCAGCAAGGCCCCGAATACCACCAGGGCCAGGATGATCGGCAGGAGCCAGAACTTCTTCCGCTCTCGCATGAAGGCCCACAATTCCTTCAAAAATGAACCCATGTTGACTCTACCCCCTCCACAATATGCCGGTTGCCGCTGCTCGCCCGATTCAGAACTGCCGCTCCATGCGGTTGGCTGTAAACTCGTCAGCACGGCGTATGCGCCAGTAGGAACCGGCTCCCTCCGCGTGCCATCGGATCGGTTGTTTTCCGAGTACACGAAGCAGCAGCGCAATCGGCGTGATCAGAAGACCAAACAGAATCGTCAGCAGAATCCGCTGATTGACGAAACCCAGCACCGCAGCCAGTTTCATCCAGGCAACCCGAAGCGGAGCCAACATTCGCGGCGCCACGAGCGCAGCTGCACAAAAAGCGCCGGCCAGCCCGACCAGCCACCAGACGACCGTTCCGGCCAGCAAGTATCGCAACAGGGCCAGCGCCGCCAACCCGCCCGCCATGACCAGCCCAAACGACCGATGAAGCTCGTCCTGACTTGGTTGCTTCATGGCTCTTTGCTCCCCTTCACTTTGCCGATGGCGTCCAGTTGTGCCTGCAGCACCGGATCAATAACCTGGGCTGCCAACCGGTGGCCTGAGACCGTCAGATGAAAATCATTCCTGAAATATAGAGTTTCCTGGCTCCCGGTCGCTTCGAACGCCGGCAGCAGATCCACCGTGGGAATGCCCTGTTCACGGCACCAAGCCAGGAGCAACCGTTGCGGTTTGTGAAAGTCGTATTGTTCCGCGGCCTGCCCGGTGTCGGCAAGATACTCCCTTTGCAGGGTCCTATCAAGTTGGATATGATCGGGAATCACGACGATGAGCAAGGGAACTCCCCGTTCTCCAAGAAAATCCCGGAACGCCAGCAACGTCTCTTGAGTCCTAGCCCAATGTTGGGCGAAGAACCGGGTATCGTCGGCCAGATAAATGTCGCTGCGTTCGTGAATGCTGCGGACATATTGCTCACGGGAGACAAGCGGCGCAGTCTCGCCAAGCAACGCCAAGCTAGAAGGTTGCTCCCCCGTCCAAGGCAATGCCTGCCTGACCCTGGCACCGCCGACCCGGAACAGATAATTGAGGTCGTGATACAGGTACCAGCGGTCCGGTCCGATCCGGTCATGAAACCAGTTGCCGTTGCTATGCACGTAGTAGCTTTGCCCGGCCACAAGCATAAGCCCGGGCAGATGCAGGTCGTCGCCGCGCTTATTCTGGATATCGTTGCCGATGAAGAAGTTCAACATAACCAGATCCGGCTGGAAGCGGATGCCATAGGCCTTGAGGAGATGCAATTCTTCGTGTGGACCCCAGGCGGGCACTCCCAAGTTGATGACTTCTGCAGCCGCCACATGCGCCTGCAAGCGGCGTTCGAGCAGAGTGGCAAAGGCCTCGTCGTAGCTGACGCCGGCCCCCCAGGTAAAGGAATCGCCCACAGCGAGCACACGCGGAGCTGGGCTGTTCCGTTCCACCACACGTTCGCGATCACGAAATCCTTGCATGTTGCTGGACCCGATCGTGCCGCGAACCGGAATATGGGGCTTCAAGTTCGCTGGGGTATGCTTGTCCCCGAACAAGCCGCTCCTGGCAAGAAGCGGATCCGCCAGTCTGACCGTGGCCTCGCCCACCAGAGCAAAAACCAGCAGATTGACCAGCGCCAGGTCCAGCCAGCGAGCCGGCCGGCAACCCAACGATCGAGCAAGACTCTGCGGGCTGGCCAGAAACCAGCCGCTCCACGCAATGACAACCAGCAATCCGACCAGAAACTTATCCAGATGATGGGCCTGGGCAGGAACCGGGTAGTTAATCAGCAGGAACCCTCCAATGACGAGGCTCCAGAGACCGATCCACCAAGGCGACCAGCAGGCAACGATCGTCCGTTGGGGCGCATGTGACTTCCAGACCCTCCACGAGGCCAGAGCCAACAGCAGCCCCGCCAGAGACGCCAGGACGAAGTTGACGATCAGAAGCCCAGGCTTGGGTGGATTGGCCAGCTTACTGGCGGACAATGTCCATAAATATGATGCTAGGTGTCCGCTGGTCGCCCAAGCGCCCACGGATCCGGCGAGGCACAACCAGCCCAGCATCCGTTCCGCCCATGTGCGCGCCGCCGCCACAGGCTCACCGGCTGGTGCCGGGTCCGCCGACGGACCCGCGAGTAACGGCTCCTTCAGCTGGTCTTTGGCAAACGATCCCCCACGCATGTCAGCCCACCCGGCCATAGGATCGAACCAATCGCGACAGGCACCGCCAGCCGGTCTTGACGCTGCGCGCCCGCCCAAGACTGAGCGCCAGCCCCTTCACAAGCGCGGCGCGTCCTTGCAAAACCTGCCCGCTTGCGATCAGATGTTTGCCGAGATCGCAATAATAGAAGGCCTCTTCCCGGAGCAGATACTGCCGCCGATCCGGCAGGTCACTGAACCGTTTGATCAGCCGCTCGATGAGCAGGGCGCGATGCTCCAATGCGATCTGCGCCGGCTTGATTTCCCGGTTCCGGTGATAGGTCAGCGGCTCCGCAATGTTGGCGATGGCGCACACGGCGGCAATCCTGGGCCATAAGTCATGGTCATCCATGCCCGCCGAACCGAAGGCTTCGTCGAACCCCCCCGCCGCGTTCAGGACCTTCGAGCGAATCATCGCCGCCGAAGGAGTCGGCACGTAGCCTTGCACGAAGAGCCGGGCAAAGTCCTCGCTGGGATTGTATCCGGCGCCGACGATCCCCATCGGCTTCCCGTCCCGATCGATGTGCGCCACATCCGTGATCACCATCCCCACATCGGGCCGCGCCTTCAGCACCGCGACCTGCCGCTCTAACTTGGCCGGATGCCACAGATCGTCATGGTCCAGCAGTGCGATCGTCTCCCCCTTCGCTTCAGCGATGCCGCGATTTCTGGCCGCAGCGACACCCGCATTCTCCTGCCGCAGATAGCGAATGCGAGGATCGGGGCCCTTGATCAGATCTCCTGACCCGTCGGTGGACCCGTCATCCACCACCACGAGTTCGAAATCCCGCCACGTCTGATCCAGCACGCTCTGGACCGTCTGGAGGATCACGTCACGCGCGTTGTAGAGCGGAATCACGACGCTGACGCGCATCAAGCCCCTCGCAAGTCGATCACGGCTTAACCGCCTCCAGAACCACCGTCATCTCCTCGCAGACGTTCCACAAGTACCGGCGACAACGTTTCTGCAAATAGGTCGGCAGGAACTTGAACGGTTTGCGCATGTCATAGGCAATGGAGATGGTCCGGAAATTGGTCTTGAGCCCATAGTAGTTCGGAGATTTGAAATATTCGAAGCTTTCTTCGGTCATGAATCGGACGTGGGTCGGATCCACGAAGGCTTTGCGAGAGGTGTAGTAGGGCGTTTTGATGAGTACCCTGGCGCCAGGGGCACAGACACGATAGAGCTCCTCCATGAAGGTGATGAGATCGCGCATGTGTTCGATCGAGTGGAACGAATAGGCCTGCGCAACGCTGCCGTCTCGGAACGGCAGGCCGCGCTCGAAGTTGCACACCACATCCACGCCGGGCACCAACCGGCAGTCGATCCCGATCGTGCCTAACCGCTTGTGGGCCCCGCAGCCGATATCGAGGATCAACCCCATGACGCAACCGTCCTCAGCCACCGCATGTAGGGCCGCAACCGAAACGGCGCCTTTCGCATCGCATGACGGTAGAACCGGCGCGCCTCGGATCGTCGGCCGATCCGCTCAGCCTCGCCGCCGCGCGCCAGATAATAGTTCGCCCATTCACGGTTCAGTGCCGCCCGCTGCCCGTTCGTCTGCGGCCCCATCCGCTCCAGTCCCTCCAAAAACCGTTCGCGGCTGGAAAGGATTTTCTCCTTGTGCAGCGCCTCGTCGAACGCCATGTCCCGGTAGCCATGCCCGCGCTGCAGCTTGCGGACCAGGACCCGGTCCACGCAAGCGAACTGTGTGGCGGCATAGAGCCGGATCGTCAGATCCGAGTCCTCCGATCCGTAGAGTTCCTGGTTCAGCACCCCCACCTTGTCCAGCACCGTCCGCCGGACCAACAGCGTGGACGGCAACGCCACGTGCCCTCCGCAAAAGGCTTGCACGAGCGGCTCTCCGCTGTGCCTAGCCCGCACCGTCTCCAGCACCCTACCTTCCTCGTCCACCGACTCGAAGTTGGTATGCACCACCCCGATCTCCGGGTGGTTGCCCATCAATGCAAGCTGCGCGGCAAGCTTGTCCGGAAGCCAGATGTCATCGCAATCCAGCAACGCCACAAACTCCCCCCGCGCCTCGGCAAGACCCCGATTGCGGGAACGCGCCGGCCCCCCGTGATCCTGCTGAAACCAGGTGATCCCCGCCGTTCGTTGCAAGTCGGCCAGGATGGCCTGCGTGCCGTCCGTCGACCCGTCGTCCACCACGAGCACTTCAACGTCACGGACCGTTTGAGCCAGCACGCTGGCGACGGCCTGCGCCACAAACGGCGCTCCGTTGAAGACGGGGATCACCACGCTGACCAGGGGTTCAGACACGTTCACCGATCCGCTCCCGCGATTCCAGCAAGGCCCCGACGGCGGCACAGACCTCATCCACCGAAATCCGCTTCATGCAACTCTCCTCCCCCCGCTCGCAGGTGGGGTGAAAACAGCGCCGGCAGTCGAGCCCTTTATACAGAACCCGGCTCTGTGGGCCGCGCGGCCCCCATTCGTCCGGATTCGACGGGCCGAAGAGCGCGACGACCGGGACACCCAGAGCCGCGGCCATGTGCATGGGGCCGTTATCGCTTCCGACAAACAATGCACAACGTTTCAGGACCGCCGCATAGGTGCGCAGAGGGGTCCGCCCGGCCAGCACCGTCGGCGCCGAACGGGCCTGATGCCGGACCTCCTCAGCCAGCTTCTGTTCCTGCCCGCTTCCCCCGATGACCACCCGACAGCCGAACGATTCGGCCAACCGGTCCGCCAAGACCGCAAACCGCTCCGCCGGCCAGGCCTTGAACCAGTAGCGCGCCCCGGGCTGGAACATGACCAGCGGCCCCTGCGCGCCGGCCAGCCCCACCTCTTCAAGCAGACGGGCGGCCCGTTCATCATCCTCTCGGGAGAGATAGAGTTTCGGCTGACCGGCCTTCGGCTCGATCCCCAGCGGCAGCAGCGCCGCCAAATCCTGTTCGATACGGTGGGCCAAGGAGGGGCCCACCTGTGCCGTCGTCGTATAGAGCAATCCCCGCCAGCGATGCTCTTCATTGAACCCGATCCGCAGTGGAGCCCCGCTCAGGCCCGCGAGAATGGCCGCACGGTCCCCGTCGGTCAGGTCGATCACCGCGTCGAAGCGACGGCGGCGCACGTCCCGGAGGAAGCGCAGATGCTCCGCCAGTCCGCCCTTCTCGACCACCAACACCTCCTGCACGTCGGGGTTCCCTGCGAGCACCTCTTCCGTCCCACGGTTCACCGCCATGGTGAGCCGCGCCTCCGGAAATCGCTCACGGAGCGTCCGGAGCACCGGCGTGGCCAGCAGCACATCCCCGATGTACCGAAGTTTGATGATCAGAATATTGGTCATAGACGTTAGCAAGTCGAGCTGTTATCGGCACAGTTCACGATAGAGGTTCATCGTCCGTCTCGCCGACCGGTCCCAGGTGAAGCCCTTGACTCGCTCAACGCCCTTGGTCCTGAGCCTCTCCCGTAACGCGGCATCTTCAAGCAGGCGCTGAAGCGCATCACCCAACGCCTCCACGTTCTCCGGATCAACCAGCAGCGCCGCATCCCCCGCGACTTCCGGCAACGACGTGGTGCTGGAGGTGATCACCGGCGCGCCGCAGGCCATCGCTTCCAACACCGGCATCCCGAAGCCTTCGTAGATCGAGGGGAACACGAAGACCGCGGCCTGCGAATAGAGCTGCCGCAGATCGGCCAGGGACAGCCGCCCCGGACAGGTCACATGCGCTTCGAGGCCCAATCCTCGCGCCGTGGCCATCATGTCACCGAAGCGATGCCGGACGTCGCCGACCAACAGCAGGCAACAGTCGCGCAGCTGATCGGCGCGCTGCGCATAGGCCCGGAGCAGCGTTCGATGATTTTTCCGAGGATCGGCGCCGCCGACGAACAGGATGAACCGATCGGCGGAAAGCCCAAACCGGCGACGGATCTGCGCCGGCGCATCCGGGTCCTGAACCGGGCGAAAATCATCGGACACGGCATTGGGGATGACCGTAATCCGGCTGCGCGGCAGTCCGTAGAGCGACTCGATATCACGCGCGGAGTAGTCGGAGACGGTGATCACACGCCTGGCCCGCCAGGCCGTCCGCTTCGTCCGGTAGAAGGAAGCCCGCTGCCCCAGCAACTTCGTGCTGTATTGGGGGTATCGGTCCAGCCACAAGTCATGCACCGTCACGATCCCTCCGGAACGTCCGCTGGTGCGTATTTTAAAATTCGTGCCATGGTAGAGGTCCAAGCCGTCAACCCACCCGCGCCAACGCATGCCGAGTTTGCCCGCCTCCACCCAACGCAAGCGCCCTGCAACCCCGGCTTCCCTGAAGGGCTCCAGGTCAGCCGCATAGGCGCGCAACGATCCCGGACGGACATAGGCAACGAATTCAACCTGATCGTCTTGTTCCTTCAGCTCCAGAAGCGCCTTGAGCAAGTGATAGGTATGCCAGCCCACGCCGCCTCGGTCTCCGAGTATCGGGTTGGCATCAATCCCGATCTTCACCCGGCTTCCCCCTCCGCTTGCGTCCCTTTGGCCTGGCCCATTTCAACCGCCTTGGCATACTTGACGAACGTGTGCATCCCAGCAAAGAGCGCCACGATAATCCCGTGCACCCCGTCCCAGTACCCGCCTCGCAGGAAGTATGTCTTTAGGATGGTGCCTATGTGGTTGCCGGCCAGGTCCAGCCAGCCGATCCGCCTCCGGCCCTTGAGCTTTTCCCTGGCTCCGAGGGTCGTATAGCGCGCCATCTTGCGGACGTGCTCGCGGATGCCCGGCATGCTGTAATGATCGAGCGGCTGGGTCAGCCGCTCGATGCGTCCGGTCAGGTGCAGCCGCTCGTGGAGCAGCACGTCGTCGTACCGGCCGGCGCTGCGGCGAAACAGCCGCAGTTGATAGTCCGGGTAGATCCCGCCGCCCCTGATCCAACGTCCATAGAAAAAGTTCCGCCGCGGAACTTCGAATCCGGCGATGCCGGCCGGAAGCCCCACGGCCAGCAGCCGTCGGATCTCCTCGCGGAGCGGCTCCGTCACCCGCTCGTCCGCATCCACCACCAAGAGCCAATCGGCCTTCGTCTGCTCAAACCCGAAATTCTTCTGCGGTCCGTAGCCGGGCCAGGGCCGCACGAAAACATGAGGCGTGAAGCGCCTGGCAATCTCGACCGTGCGATCCGTCGATTCCGCATCGACGACGATGATCTCGTCGGTCCATCGAAGCGACGCCAAGCAGACTTCAATGTTCCGCTCCTCGTTCTTCGTGATCACCACCGCCGCCACGCTCATCCCCGAAATCCCCGTTTGGCGATGGCACGGTAGAAGGCCGGTTCCAGCCAGCGGTTTCGTCCCGGCTTGAGCACCGGATATCGGCTCACCCGCTCCCGCATCACGGCCGGATGCGCCCCGGTGAAGTTTTTCATGATGTCGTATTCCTCGAACTCGTAGGCTTCCTGCGCCAGCATCCTGGCCTGCTCGGCGCCGGGATGGTCGCCATGGTGGCGGGCCACCTGATAGCGGAACTTGTCCAGCAAGACACGCGGCTGCTTGACCCAGCCGTAATGATAAATCGTCGCACCGGAAGGCCGGATGCGGTCCTTGTGCACGCTTTGCATCCACCCCTGGTCCGTCTTGAGCCAGAACCCGACCGCATCCCCGCAGGACTCCACCTGACCATCGTTCCGGATGATCCGCACCGCGCGGTGATAGAACCAGGGATTCAGGGACCGATAGTCTCCGTAGAAATGGTGATAGCGGAAAGTGAAGCCCAGGACCGTCGGATTCCCAAGATGCTCCCACAACGACCGGCTGATGACGTCATGATCGGCCTCGTGCAGCACTTCGTCGGCCTGGAGGTACAGGGCCCAGTCGCCGGTGCAGCGGGCCAGGGCCTTGTTGGTCTCATACGAAAACAGCAAGCCGTCTTGTTTCATTGAATCGTCCCAGACGGAATCCAGGATCCGCACCTTGTCGGAGCCGATCGAGCGGATCAACGCGCGCGTGCCGTCCTCCGACTGCCCGACGTTCACGATGAACTCGTCCACGATCGGGAGGGCGGACTGAATCACCTCGACGATCGGATAGTCGAACGAGACCGCATTCCGGCAGATCGTGAAGGCGCTGACTTTCATCTGAGTCCCTCCCCGCCGACCGCCGGCCCCCGCTGCAGCTCCCACAACTTCGCATACTTGATAAAGGTGTAATAGGCGTAGAGCCCGGAGAGGATCAGGCCAGGCCTTCCGTCCAGAAAGCCCATTCGCCCGAGATACATTTTCAAGAACGTAAAGACCGGATGGCTGATCAGCTGGTGCGTGCGGAACCGCCGCCCCTGTTCGACCATGCGCCGGGCCATCAAATCGGAATAGCGGTCCATCTTGGCCAGGTACTGATCGATATCCTGAAAAGGGTACTGCAACACATGCTCCTTCAGATGTCCGACCGTGCCATGCAACTCGAACGTCTCGTGCACCAGTTGATCGCAATATTGCATCCGATCCTTGCGGAACAGCTGCGGCTGGCGATAATCCGGGTACCAGCCGCAATGGCGAATCCAGCGGCCAAGAAAATAATTCTTACGCGGCACAAAGTAGGCGTCGGCCTCCGGACCCCGGTCTAGGAGCCGTCTGATCTCATCGCGAATCTCCGGCGTGGCCACCTCGTCCGTGTCCAGGCTGAACACCCACTCATGCGACGCATGGGCTACGGCCTCGTTCCTGAGTCGGCCGAATCCATGGAACTCGTGCTGGTAGACCTTGTCCGTAAACTCCCGGCTGATCTTCTCGGTGGCATCGGTGCTGTGGGAATCCACCACGATCAGTTCGTCCGCCCAGCGGACCGATTCCAGACAGGTCCTGATCGTTGCCTCGTTGTTATAGGCGATCACATAAGCGGTGACTTTAGACATGCGCCACCGCGATCTCTTCCGGACGAGACAGCACTTGCCTGACCCGATTCACGACTTCCTCCACCGAAATACGGTCCAGACAGTCCCAGTAGGGGCAGGCCTCATAGACACACTTCTCGCAGGTGGGCACATCAGGTCGCAGCACGATCCCCGACCCCAGTGGTTGCCATCGGGTCGGCAGATGGTTCCGTCGGGGATCGAAAAGACTGACGGTCGGCACCCCGAGCCCTGCGGCGATATGTGCCGGCCCCGTCGCGCCGGACACCACCGCCTGGCTCGCCCCGAGCATCGCCATCAATTGCCGCAACGTCACGCTTCCCATCACATCCAGGATCGAACCATGGGACGCTCCGCCCCACCCCGTTTCCTCCCGAAAGCGGTCCCTCTCGGCCTGGCTTCCGCTCAGCACCACGCCATACCCTTCCTCCGCTAGGCGTTGAGCCAGGTCAAGGTAGTGTCGGAGTTTCCATAGGCGGGCGGAGAATCCTCCCGGATGCACCACAATGCGAGGAACCGGAAGCGTCTTCAGTCTCACCGCCGCCGCCTGCCGCTCGTCATCCGTCAAGACCAGTCTGGGACGGACCGGTTCGCCAGGCTCCAGGCCCAACCCCCGCAACAGTCCCAGATTGTACGTCGCTTCATGCCGGGAAAAATCGCTCCGGTGTTCGTAGACCCGCCGGTTGGCCAACAGGCTGTACCAACGATAGCCGGTTGCCACCCGCACCGGAACCCGCGCCACGAAGGCCGCGGCCATCAAGCGGCGGAACGGCTTCAAGAAAATCGCCGCATCGAAGCCGCGCCGAAACAGCGCCACCACATCAGCGAACCGCTCCTGTCCGTTCAGGGTCAGGACGGCGGCCACGTCCGGATGCTGCGCCAGCACCGGCGCCGCATAGACGCTGGAGAGAAACGAGACCTTTGCCTCCGGCAGCAACCGGCGCAACGCCGTGGCGACCGGAAGACAAAGAATTTCATCCCCGATTCCATCGGGCCTGACCAGCAAGATGTTCATCCAGATCGCCTGCTTGTGTCGTCAGTGGGCCAGCCTGACCGCCAACCGTTCTCGCACGGCTGCCAAGACCATGGCCGGCGAGAGACTCGTCAAACATTCGAGCCGGACCTGGTTGCGACATTGCCGGTCGAAGCAAGGGCTGCACGGCACCCCGCTTGTGAGCACCCGATGCCGCGTGCCATACGGCCCAGTCCGGACGGGGCTCGTCGGACCGAAGAGCGCGACGACGGGCGTGCCGACCGCCGCCGCCACGTGCATCGGCCCCGAGTCGTTCGTGATCAACAACGAGGCCGCTTGCAACAGGGCCGGCAAGAGCCCCGGCTTGGTCTGTCCGGTCAGATCGGCTGGCGCCGTGCGCATCAGATGCTTGACCGCCTCTGTGTCGGCCCGTTCATCCGGTCCCCCGATCAGCACCACGCGCCCCATCCCCTCTTGCTGCAGACGATCCGCCACCTCGGCGAAGCATTCCCTGGGCCAACGCTTGGTCGCCCAGCGGGCCGAGACGTTCACCGCGATCCACGACGCGCCGGCCGGCACGCCCTGCCGGTTCAACAGATCCGCAACCAGGGACCGGTCGTCGCTCAACGGACGGAACCGGAACTCCGGTTCGCCCCGGGCAGGCGCGCCGAGCGCCAGCGCCACGAGCAGATTCCGATCGACCGCATGCATCTCCGTGGTTGGGACCGGAACTCTATGGGTGTAGAACCGGGAACTCCCTTCCCGCGCATTGGCAAAACCGATGCGCGTCGCGCAACCGGACAGCCAGGCCATCCCGCCGCTGCGGAAGAGTCCCTGCAGGTCCACGGCTAGGTCGAAGCCCTGGGCGCGCAAACGCGGGACCTGGGAGAGCCACCCGGCAAGCCCCGGCTCCACCGCGCAGACTTCGTCCACCCCCTCCACCCGCTCGACGATCCCCGCCCACTGCCGCTTCACGAGCCACATGATAAAGGCCTGCGGAAAGAGCCGGCGCAGCGCCGCCACGGTGGGCATCGCATGCACCACGTCGCCGAGCGAGCTCGGCTTGATGAACAGGATCCGCCGATAGTCAGTCATCTCGAACGCTCCCAGCACCCAGCCATCAGCGTTCAGCCGATCGGCCCTGACAGCTGAATGCTGACGGCTGACGGCCGGCCGCATCGGCCACGATCCAGGCCGCCGCATCGGCCAGCCCAGCCGCGACATGATCCGGCTTGTGGCCCTCCCGCTCCAAGACCGCCAAGGCCTCCGGGCTCGTGGGACCTGTGGTCACCAAGACTCTGCGGGCCCCGATGCGGCTCCCCAACTCGATGTCCCGGCTCTGGTCACCCACAACGTAGCTGGTCGCAAGGTCCAATCCCAGGTCCGCCGCCGCCCGTTCCGCCATCGCCGTTCCGGGCTTGCGACAGAGACACCCGTCGTCCGGATGGTGCGGACAGAAGTAGATGGCGTCCAGGGTTCCCCCGCCCGCTTCCAGCAGGGCCAGCAGCCTGGCATGGATGGTTTTGAGCATCTCGACCGTGAACAGGCCCCGCGCGATCCCCGACTGGTTGGTCACCAGCACGAGCGTGGCGCCGGCCTGTTTCAACCGCGCGACCGCTTCGATGACGCCGGGCAGCAGGGACAGCTCGTCCGGCGTCTTGATGTAGCTGGTATCCCGGTTGACGGTTCCGTCCCGATCCAGAAAGACGGCGACGCCCTGCAAGACGGAAGGCGGAACGCGGAAGGCCGTATGCAACGGAGTGTCCTGCATTTCCTGCTTTCCGCCTTCTGCCTTCTGCTTTTCCAGCAGTTCGCCAGCCGCGGCATAGACCTCGTCCACCGTGACCCTGGTCATGCATCGATGGTCGATCGGGCATTCGCGCAACAGACAGGGAGCGCAATCGACCGGCTGGCGGACGATCGCATGGCGTTCGCCGATGGGGGACGTGGTCCGGTGATCGGTCGGTCCGAACACGGCCACCACCGGAACCCCGAAGGCCGCCGCAATGTGCATCGGCCCCGTATCGTTGGTGAGAAAGAGGTCGCATCGCTTCGTGACCGCCATGAGTTCCCGGACGGTCGTCTGTCCGGACAGCAGAATCGCCGGCACAGACAGGCGATCCGCGATGCTCAGCGCCAAGGCTTCTTCCCCTTTGGCGCCGACGATCACGACGTGAGCCTGACGACCAGTCCGGCGCTGATCGGCGGCCACCCGCTGAACCGTCTCCGCAAACCGATCCGGAAGCCAGCGCTTCGCCCCGCCATAAGTCGAGCCGGGATTGAGGCCGATCACCAGGTCCCCTGCCTCCACCCCCCGTCCCGCCAGCTTGGCGGTCATCTCACGCTCTTCCTGCTCCGACAGAAACAGCTTGGGAGCAGCCGCCGATCCGTTGACGCCCAGCGGCCGGAGCAGATCCAGGTAATACTGGACCTGGTGTTTACGCACGGTATTGGGACCGCGCGCGACGGGATCAGTGAGGAGCCACCCCCGTCCGTCCGTGGCATAGCCATAGCGGCGGGCAATTCCAGCCAGAAAGGAAATCAACGCCGCTTCAAACGCGTTCTGAAACAGGATCGCCAGATCGAACCGACGGCGACGCAACTCCTCGGCCAAGGCCCATTTCCCGGCCAAGCCCGCATGTTTCCGGCGATCTTCGTAGACCAGGGTGCAATCCACGGCCGGATGGTGCGCCAGCAGCTCGGCGATGGTCGGCTTGACGAGCAGCGTCACCTCCGCTTCCGGGAAGAGTCCGCGGACCGCGCTCAGCGCCGGCTCGCACATGACCGCATCCCCGATCCAGTTCGGCCCCCG
>SYGV01000094.1 GCA_005799365.1 Nitrospiraceae bacterium | reverse complement strand
TCCGCATCACGATCAAGAGCCGGTCCTTGGTCGCGTCCGCGACCCGCTTCAGGGCCTCCGCATATTCGGTCGCCACCCGGGCGTCATGAATCGAGCAGGGGCCGACGATCACGAGCAGGCGATCCTTGTCCGTTCCGTGCAGGATATCCCGGATAGCCCGGCGGGTCTGCACGACGAGTGTCGCGGCAGCCGGGGTGATCGGCAGACTGGTTTTGACCTCGCGGGGAGGCGGGAGTTGCCTGATCTCGCCGACGTTTCTATTGTCAACCGGCTCACGCATGGTCAACTCTCAGGAGCAGAAATAAGGCATTACCTTACTGCACCGTATGTAGAAGTGTCAAGCAAATGTCTGTCGGCGGTCAGGCCGAACGCCGCGCGGGACAAGGGGTTACGCGCAAGCCGACGTTCGTTTCGCGAGTCCGCTATCTGCGTTTGACAGGGCTGCAATGCTTTGATAAATTCGCTGTGGCTATGACCGGTCTATTCTCCAGAGCTGTCTGTCTGATGGTCGGACGGGGCCTCGCCCTGGCCTTGGTGGGCGTCATCCTGACCCTGGCGCCTTTTGCGGCGGCTCTTGAGGTGCACCACGAACTGGCCGCGGCCGATCACGACGGCCACGAACATTCCGACTCAGACCTCTGCCAGTGGGTCCAGCACCACACAGGCCAGTCCCTGTCGAGCGATGTGCCGACGCTGGTCGCCTTCATCGTTCCCGACGTTCACCCGCTTCCCGCTCCGGCTCTTCTCGTTTCGGCGACGCTGACCGGTTCCGGCGCCTCGCGCGCTCCGCCCCGTTCCTGATCTCCTCGTATAAGGCGTTCCGACTCTCCGGTCGGTGGCAGGTGCCTCCGCACCGGGTGTCTCTTCGTTGTTATCAGGAATCGGGAGGTTGGTATGCGGCGTATTGTCATCGGCCTCATCTGGGCCCTATTCACTGTGTCGTGCCAGGCGGCGTTCGTTCAGGTTGGTTCAGTTGCGCAGGCGCAGCCGGCCGAATCGTCCGACGAACGGCGGACGCTCACCGGGGTCGTCGAGAACCAGGACTTGCGGCGCATCGCTCAGGCCATCGTGGAGATTCGCGATCAGGAAGGGGATGTCGTCGAGGCTGCGGTGACCAACGATGCCGGGGAGTTTTCTGCCGTCGTTCCCCGGGAGGGCACCTACTCGGTCAGCGCGATTCAGGACACGTATCGCAGCCAGTATGTGGTCATCAAGGTCGGGGCCGACAAACCGGCCCCGCTCAAGCTGACGTTGGCGATGACCCAGGAAATCGCGCTGGACATCGTGGCGCCTCTGCCGCCGATTCAATACAAGGCGTCCAGCGAGACCTATAGTCTGAGCCGCAAGGAGATCGAACAGTTGCCCCGCGGCAACAATAACGATCTGAACGAGGTCTTGGCAACGATGCCCAGCGCGGCCATGGCTCCGTTGAAACAGATCCATATCCGGCAGGAGCATGCGCTGCTCCAGCTCCGCATCGACGGGGTGCCGATTCCGGACACCATCTCGACGGTGTTTTCCGACGTGGTCTCGCCCAGGACCTGGGAGCGCGCGGACGTCATTCTGGGTGGCCTGGAAGCGCAGTACGGCAACCGGACGGCGGCCGTGATCGACATCACCAGCAAGAGCGGCACCAAGCCGGGATTCGGCTCGCTCCAGTACTTCGGCGGTTCCAATGCCACGGTCAATCCGTCCCTCGAATACGGCGGCACGATCGGAGAGAAGTTCCGGTACTACATCATGAACAGCTATACTTCCACGAACCGGGGCATCGATCCCCCGACGCTGGGGAAATCCGTCTTTCACGACGACCATACGCGGAATCAGACCTATCTGCGTGGCGACTACCAGCACGACAACCACAACAACTTCACCTGGCTGTTCCTGAACTCCGTGGCGAAGTATCAGATTCCGACCCAGCCGGGGCAGGATGCCAACTCCACGGTGGTTGGGCTGCTCCAGGCGCAGGACCCGAATTACAACCCGGTGGCCTCGCAGAACGTCAACCAGTTCCAGCGGGAGAACAACCAGTACGGACACATGGTGTGGCGGCACGACGTGGATGCCACACAGTTCTTCAGCCTGGCCGGCTATGCCCGTCAGTCGCGGGCCACGTTCATCACCGACCCGTTCAATTCGCTCGCCTATACGCCCGATACGACGGTGCCCTTCTCCACCGCCAGCCAGGATCGCATGGGTCTGTCGCTGGGGGTTCGGCTCGACTACACCAACCAAGTGGCGCCCCAACATCTGCTGAAGTACGGGTTCCAGATCGATCGGACCCAGGCGATCAATAAGACTCGCATCTTTGCCTTCCAGCGGTCCAGGCTTGGCAGTCCGATCGGCCCCGTCGTCAACATCGACGGAGATCGTCGCCTTATCGGCTGGCGTGAAGAGTTTTGGGTCCAGGATCAGTACACGCCCACGGATAAATTGACCTTGAACCTGGGATTGCGGTATGACCAGATCCAGGCCCTGACCAACGACTGGCAAATCAGTCCTCGGGTGGGAGTTACGTACAAGGCCGACGAGTCCAACGTGCTCCACGTCTTCTACGGCCGGCTGTTCACGCCCCCGAGCCTGGAGTCCGTGGCGTTTCTGGTGCCGAACACGGCCGGGACCACGGCGGCGCCGGAGAACTCGACGGTTCGCACGCCTAAACCGGAGCGGGCACACTATATGGAGGCCGGGTGGTATCATGCGTTCGGCCGCCTGGCAACCTTGCAGATCACGGGGTACTACAAGGTCAACGAGAACATGTCGGACGCGGGCCAGTTCGGCACCACCCCGCTGCTGAACTACTTTTCGTTTCAGCGCGGGTGGCAGCGCGGGATCGACGGCATCGTGAAAGTCAACTTCACCGACAACCTGACGGGCCGGGGCAACGTCGCCTGGGGCCAGTCCAAGGGCTACGGGTTGCAATCCGGACATTTCCTGCTGGAGCAGACCGAGATCAACGACATCAATTCCAAGGGCGGGGTCTTTGCCGATCACATGCAGTCGATGACGAGCTCGGCGAACCTGACCTATCGCTTCCTGGAGCAGAATACGGTCTCCGGCCAGATGCTCTACGGGTCCGGCCTGCGCACCTCGCTGCCTGGGGCCAAGACGAACTCGACCCACATGCCGTCGTATACGATTTACAACGCCTCGCTGACGCGGGAAATCCCGCTCCCGTACCACCAGAAAATTCTGCTGGGCTTCGACATCGTCAACCTGTTCAACCAGGGATTCTTCTACAATTCGAGCGAGGGCAGCATCGGGCTGGGTGTGGCCCATGCCAACATGCCCCGGTCGTTCTTCTTCCGCGGACAGTGGTTCTTTTGACAACCGCGAGGCATAAGGCGTGAAGCGTGAGCCGTTGAAAGGGCGAGGGGGGTGGAACATGCGGTTGTCCGATTTCTCCGCGGGTGTTGGGGTGACGGTAGGGGTGGCCGTTCTGATCATTTTTTTCGCAGGACCGGCCGGCGCGGCGGAGGGCGATGCGGCGACGCACCAGGCCGACCATGCGGACGATGCTGCGGACGTCGTCTTGCCGGATGTCCACGTCCACGGTCTGCCGCTGAACAAGGATCAGCAGCTGGGGCCGGTGCCGACCTACATGCCCTGGCCGAAAATTCCCTCATCGCTGGACGGGCAGGAGTTGGACGATTGGATGAAGGCGCGGTTTCTCGTCAACAAGGAGGCGCAGGTTACGGTCGTGGTGCTGGAGCCCTGCAAGCACCGGGAGCTGACCGGCGCCGGT
Organism: Nitrospiraceae bacterium; assembly: GCA_005799365.1. Taxonomy (GTDB): domain Bacteria; phylum Nitrospirota; class Nitrospiria; order Nitrospirales; family Nitrospiraceae; genus SYGV01. Next base: position 6,277 of record SYGV01000094.1, on the reverse strand, counting down.
CTGACCGCGTTGAATAAGTGGAAATTCGATCCCCAGTTGAAGGGGGACGAGCCGGTGGACGGGGAAATCACCGTGCGTATCCATTTCCGGACCAAATAATCGCAGACGAGTCGGACGTAGGAGGCAATGCTGGACTGGGACCGAGCGCTATTCGTCAGTATCAACGGTTTGGCCGGCCGCTCCGGCTTGGCCGACTGGGCCATGCTCATGCTGGCCCAGCCGAGCAGTTTGTGGCTCCCGGGGGCCCTGGTCCTGGCCTATTGGATCTGGGTAGACCGGCGTGAGGCCTTGATCGGAGCCGTGGCGCTCACCGCGTTCATCGTCGTTGTGGACCAGGTCGGGGCCCAGCTCAAGCAGCTGGTCGGTCGCGTGCGGCCCTGTCAAACATTCGCGGACATGCATCTGCTCGTCGGCTGCGGCGGGACAGGGAGTTTTCCCTCCAACCATGCGTTAAACACCGCGGCGGCCGCCGCTTTCGCGCAGGCCCTGTACCCCAAGACCGGCTGGATCACCTGGCCGTTGGTCGCCTTGATCGGGGTGTCCCGCATGTACGTCGGCGCCCACTATGCGACCGACGTGCTGGGCGGGTGGCTCATCGGCTGGTTGCTCGGGGCGGGGGCCGCCTGGTTGCTGCTTCGCTGGCCGGTCTTCCGACTCAGCAACGTCCCGGCGCCGTAGGCCGAAACCAGGAAGGAAAAGGGAATGAGGAGCAGTCGGAGGCGGGGCTGATCTATGATCGCCGTGCCGAGGCGCGCGACGGCGCTCGCGCAGAACAACACCGGGGCCTGGTAGCATCGAACGGCAGGTGGGGGATCGTTCATCGTGTGGAGGGTCTGAGTCGCTCCGGCAAGACAGGATACTTCGCCTCACCCGCTCCGAAATGGTCTCCGGCTTCGTCTGCCGCGACCACGCGCAGGGTAATCCCGTCCGGGGCTTCGGTGGGCAGCGGCACGAAAAACGGAGCCTCGAAGCGGCTTTTTTCTCCCGTATAAAACATCTGCAGCCGCTCGACCAGGTGCTGGCCGATCAGGACCTCCCCGTAGATCTTCACCTTGCGGGAATCCCAGTCTCCATGCGGCCGCACCAGCGAACCGGAGAGGGTCCGGACGGAGGCCTTCAGCGTCACGTCCTCCTTGGCGATCAAGGGGGTGCCAGGCGCCGGGGCTTCGATTTGGACGATGAAGCCGTAGAGGTGCAGCACGATCCCGTCATTCTTCATCGCCTGCCCGGGAATCAGCAGCACGGTCTTGCTGGCCCGTTGAATGGCCCAGGGGTAGGCGAGCGGGCCTTGCACGGCGATGTCCACCAGGGTCGGCCGGTCCAAAAACAACGTGGCGCTGAACGAGGCGGATGGGTAGGAGGAATAGCGCGGCTCTTCCATGATGCGCGGGGTGCGCATGATTTGAACCTGATCCCCCGGTTCTCCGCGCTGCAGGCCTGTGGCTAGGAGTCGGCCGGTCGCCACGTCCGTGATCGTGATCCTGGCACCGCCCACCTCATCCCCCAGGACCATAGCTCCGTGGGCCACGACCCGCACCAACACGTCGGTCGCCACCGACTCATTGGGCTGGCCTGCCGGGAGGGGTGCGACGGCGGGCGCGTCTGCCGCGTGGGCCGGGAAACAGGCCAGGAAGAACAGGGTTATGGGGAGTGCGGCGAGTCTCACCGGCCTCGGCCCTTGCTCACTTCACCTTCGTGCCGGGCGGCACATCCTCAATGACCGTCACGAGCCCGCCGACATCCTTGTCGCCGGCCGCCAGGACCATCCCTTGCGATTCGATCCCCATCAACTTGGCCGACTTCAGGTTGGCCACGATCACGATCCGTTTGCCGACCAGGCTTTCCGGTTCATAACGTTTCCCAATGCCGGCCACGATCTGGCGCTGCTCGCTGCCCAGGTCCACGTGCAGCCTCAGCAGCTTCTCGGACTTGGGCACCCGCTCGGCGCTCAGCACCAGCGCGGTCTTGAGTTGAATCTTCATGAACTCATCGATGGAAATCTGCGCCTCTGGCGTCGCCGGAGCAGGGGCGGCGGCAACGGCCGGTGAAGGTTGCGGAGTTGGAGCGGCCGATTGTTCCTGATTCACGCGGGAGCCTCCTTGGCTGGCTGTGTTTTCGATACGTGGAAAGAGAGGCTCGCCCTTGGCGATGGCCGTCCCCGGCTGCAGTCCGCCCCACTGAGCGTCGGGCAGCGGTCCTGTCATTCCGAGCTGTCGGTTGATCGCCTCGGTCGTCTGCGGCATAAAGGGGAACAGCATGAGTGCCACGATGCGCAGGGCTTCCGCCGCATCGTAGAGGACTGTCTGTAGAAGGGATTGGTCGGCTGCATCCTTCGCCAGTTTCCATGGAGCGCTCTTGTCGATATGTTGGTTGGCCACCTGGATCACGCCGCCGATGCTTTCCAGCGCGCGGTTGAATTCCAGCTTGGACAGGTGGGTCTCGACCAGCTCCGGAAGCTGGCCGGCCTGGTGGCGGAGCTGGTTGTCGGTTCGTGCCTCGTCATGCGCCTGGGGCACCAGGCCTTTTGCGAACCGCTCGATCATGGTCAGCGTGCGATGCAGAAGATTGCCGAGGTCGTTGGCCAACTCGCTGTTGATCCGGCCGATCAAGGCCTCTCGGGAAAAGTCTCCGTCGTGGCCGAAGGGCACCTCGCGCAGGAGGAAATAGCGGAACGCGTCTGCGCCGAATTCATCCACGATGGCATAGGGGTCCACCACGTTCCCGCGGCTCTTGGACATCTTCTCGCCGCTCACCGTCCACCAGCCGTGGGCGAAGATGGTCTGGGGCAGGGGCAGCTCAAGGGCCATGAGCATCGTGGACCAGTAGACCGCGTGGGTGGTGAGGATGTCCTTGCCGATCAGATGAACCGAAGCCGGCCAGTATCGTTTCATAGTGGGAGGCTCAGTCAGGTATTCCAGGGCCGACACGTAATTCACGAGGGCATCGAACCAGACATAGGTGACATAGTTGCGGTCGAAGGGCAGCTCGATGCCCCAGGAAAGACGAGATTGAGGGCGCGAAATCGAGAGGTCCTCCAGCGGCTTTTGAAGAAACCCCAGCACTTCGTTGCGGCGCGACTGGGGCCGGATGAAGTCCTGGTGCGATTCGATGTGCCGGATCAGGCGCTCCTGGCACTGGCCCATCCGGAAGAAGTAATTGCTCTCGCTGATCTGCTCGACCGGGCGCTTGCAGTCCGGGCACAGACCCTGGACAACATCCTTTTCAGTCCAGAACCGCTCGTCGAACGTACAGTACCAACCTGTATAGTCAGCCTTATAAATCAGTTGCTTGTTATAGAGTTGTTGAAGGTACAGTTGCACAATTTTTTTGTGCGCAACGTCCGTTGTGCGGATGAAGGCGTCATGGGAGATGTTCAGCCGTTGCCAGAGGTTCTTGAACTGGGGGGCGAGGCGGTCGCAATGGGTTTGCGGGGCGATGCCGGCCTTGGCTGCCGCCTGCTGGATTTTTTGTCCATGCTCGTCCAGGCCGGTCAGGAAGAAGACGTCATCGCCGTGGAGTCGCCGGTAGCGGGCGAGCACGTCGGCGGCCACGGTGGTATAGGCATGGCCGATATGGGGCACGTCGTTGACGTAATAGATCGGCGTTGTGATGTAGAAGGGCTTCGGCATGGCAGGCTAAAGATAGCAGGGAGGCGGCCTCGAAAGCTAGATTATCGGGCAGGGCTGGCGGGGGCCGTCGAGGTCACCGCATCGCGCAGGTGGAGGAGAATCTGTTCCAGGGCCATTTGCAGATTCAGATTGCGACCGGCGTTGCGCTCGACCGACTGAATCTCCTCCAGCACCTCGGCCAGCAGCTGGGGCTGGACGGTCGCCGCAGCCCGCTGTAATTCCGGCAAGCGGTCCCGGTTCAGCAGATGGTCCGGGTCGGCGCCCAGGCGGACCAACAGCAGGTCGCGGCCCCAGCGTGCCATCCACTCCAGGGCTTCGAGGGCCCGGTCCGATTTATGGAGCGACTCGGCCGCCGTCAAAATCGTTGCAATGGAGCGCAGGGTGGCCGGATCGGTGAGAGAGGAAAACTCGTCCTGTTGCTTGCGGGCCTCGGCCAGGTCGGTCCGGAGGGCCAGTCCGATCCGGCCCTGAGCGATCATGGAGAGAAAGTGTGCATCGTCAGGCGGCAGGTTCCGCTGCGTGATCAGGGCGGCTTCGACCTGGACCCTGGCGGGCGGCACGAAGCGGATGTTCTGGCAGCGCGAGCGGACGGTCATCGGCAAGGCCGACGGCCGGCTGCTGACCAATAGGAACAGACTGTGCGCGGCCGGCTCCTCCAGCGTTTTGAGTAGCGCGTTGGCTGCGCCCTGGGTCAGCCGGTCCGCATGGTCGATGAGGTAGACTTTCCAGGGGCTGACCAGGGGACGATAGACGATCTGTTCTTCCAGCTGGCGGACTTGCTCGATCTTGATCTGGGGGTTGGCCAGTTCGCGGTCTGGTTCGATCAGAAGAAAGTCCGGGTGCGTGCACGCTTCGATCTGAAGGCAGGAGCGGCAGGTGCCGCAGGCATCGGGGCCCTGGTCGCCGTAGGGCCCCTCGCAGTTGACGGTCTGGGCGAAGAGGATGGCGGCCAGTTTTTTGCCGATGCCTTCTTCCCCATGGAAGAGGTAGGCATGGGCGACCCGATCATGAAGGATCGAGGCCTTGAGGATCGCCTTAGGCCGGTCGTGGCCTATGAGCTGGTTGAATGGCATGGCTTGAACGCGTCGTAAGGTCGGAACGTTATTGCGTCGCTATCAATAGAGGGAAGGGGACTCTTCGCCATGGTCGCGACTTTCCAGACTTCACGACTTTGAGACTTTCTGATGTTTTGCCAGGCATCGCTGGACCAAGGTCCAGGCTGCCGCTTCGACCTGATCCGGATCGGCGCGCGCATCCAACACTTTGATGCGGCGCGGCTCTTTGGCGGTCAGCGCGAGGAATCCCCGGCGCACCCGTTCATGGAATTGCTTGGCTTCCCGGTCGAGGCGGTTCAACTCCAGATCGTTGCGGCGTCGCCGGGCCAGACCTGTCTGAGCCGGGAGGTCGAAGAGCAGCGTCAGCGAGGGGGCGAGCCCCTTGGCGGCAAACCGATTGAGGGTCCGGAGGGTCTTGACGTCCAGCCCGCGTCCATAGCCCTGGTAGGCGAGGGTGGAGTCTAGGAAGCGGTCGCAGAGCACGATGACGCCTTGCCGGATCGCCGGCTCGATGACCTGGGAGATGTGCTGACTCCGGCAGGCGAACACCAACAGGGCTTCGCTCTCCGGTGTGATCGGCTCGGCACGTTCCGCGCCGGCCGCTGTACCGAGGAACAGGGAACGGATCTGTTCGGCCAGGGGGGTGCCACCCGGTTCCCTGGTTTCCAGGACCCGATGGCCTGCTTCACGGAGGCGCTTGGCCAGCCTTGCACACTGGGTGGTTTTGCCGCTTCCTTCGACCCCCTCGACGGTGATCAACAGGCCTCGTTTGCCGCCCCGTTTCCCACCCATTTCCCCCTCCCGATCTTCCGCTGCTTGAGACGGGCCATCCTATTCCAAGTGCTTGAAAATAGCAAGAAAAGGCTTGCGGCACATTTTTGAAGACTGTATGATGAAGCCGTAAGGAGAGCGATCCGGTGAAGAGACTCAGAGCCTCCCTCAAACGCTCCTTCCTGACCGGGTTGTTGGTGATCACCCCCATCTGGGGGACGGTGCTCATTTTGAAGACCCTGTTCCTGACCGTGGACGGGATCTTGGGGGATGTGCTGGCGAAGTTCGTCATTCCCGAATATTACGTACCAGGGATCGGCATCCTGACCCTGATCGCGCTGATTTTCACCACCGGCTTGCTGGCGACCAACATCATCGGGGGGCAGGTCGTCAAGTTGTGGGAGGATTGGCTGCACCGGGTCCCGGTGGTCCGTGGTATCTATTCGACGCTCAAAGCCATGATGGACATCCTGTCTTTTAAGGAGAAGGAAAAATGCAATCGCGTTGTCCTGATCCAGTTTCCGAAGAACGGCCACTATTGTTTCGCGTTCGTCACCGGCATGACCCAGGGGGAAGTGCAGCAGATTTCCACGGAGCCCCTGTTGAATGTGTATGTGCCCACGTCGCCGAACCCGACCTCCGGTTATTTCCTGCTGGTGCCCGAGAAGGAAGTCGTGTCGTTGGAGATCAGCGTGGAAGAGGCCATGAAGCTGATCGTGTCGGGCGGCCTCTACCAGCCCTCGCCGACCATGCCGGCGGTCGTGCAGCCCGCGTCGAATCCGGATTCGGTCGAACGGGTTGGAGCGGCGATTTCGTGAGGGA
>SYGV01000093.1 GCA_005799365.1 Nitrospiraceae bacterium | reverse complement strand
GAGATCGCCCAAAGCCGGAAGGCTCAGGTCGGGACCGGGGAGCGGAGCGAAAAGATCCGGACGTACAACTTTCCGCAAAACCGGGTCACCGATCATCGCATCGGGCTGACCTTGCACAAGTTGGAGCAGGTGCTGGCCGGCGAGTTGGACGAAATCGTAGAAGGCCTCCGGGAGGAGCATGCCCGGGCGGCCACGGAAGCCTCCTGATGCCGACGCTGACCCAAGAACCGATGACCTATGGAATCCTGGCTTGGGAGGGACTGGCCCTCCTGTCGAACGCGGGCATCGCCAATGCGGCGCAGGAAGCACGATGGCTGCTCGAGCGGGCGCTGCAAACCACCGGGCTCCGGCTCAGGGTGGAGAGCGACCGCCCGGTCTCGGAGGAGCACCGCAATCTGGCCTGGTCTCTCTTGACACGCCGCGTCGCGGGAGAGCCGCTCCAGTACCTGCTCGGGACCCAGGAGTTTTGCGGGTTGGAGTTCGAGGTGGGGCCGGCGGTTCTGATTCCAAGACCGGAAACCGAGTTATTGGTCGGCGAGGTGCGTGAGATCGCGGGCCGGGAAGCCGCTCCGCTCGTCGCCGACATCGGCACCGGGTCCGGGTGCATCGCGGTTGCGCTGGCCTGCGCCATGCCGAACGCGCAGGTCTATGCGACGGACCGCTCGGCCGAAGCGCTGGCTGTGGCCCGCAGGAATGGGGGCCGGCACGGGGTGATGGAACGGGTGCGGTTTCTGGAAGGAGATCTTCTGGCGCCGTTGGCTGGTCTTGGATTGGAGGGCCAGCTGGCCGCGGTCGTCTCCAATCCTCCCTACATTCCCGCAGACGATCTCCCGGGGCTTCAACGGGAGGTCCGGCGGGAGCCCCGAGCGGCGCTGGACGGAGGGCCGGACGGCCTGGCCTTCTATCGCCGGTTGCTGCGCGAGGCCAAACCGTACCTGGCACCGGGCGGAACAATGGTGCTTGAAGTGGGTCAGGGCCAAGCGGAATCCGTGTGTCGCATGGCCGAAGAATCGGGCGGCTATGGATTGTGCGGGGTGCGCCGGGACGGGGCGGACATCGAGCGGGTGGTCTGTCTGCAAAACGATGAATGCTGAACGATGAACGCTGAATATAGGGCCAAGGCGCCCGACATTCAGCACTCATCATTGATCGTTCCGCATTGAGTGGCTATGGATCGCATCGTCATCACCGGTAAGCAGCCCTTGCGGGGGAGCGTCAAGGTCAGCGGGGCCAAGAACGCCGCCCTGCCGATTCTTGCCTCGGTCATTCTGGGCGGCGGCGAATGCACCCTCACGAACGTCCCGCGCGTCGTGGACGTGTTCACGATGGGCAAACTGCTGGGCATGCTCGGGGCGACGGTTCAGGCCGACGGCAACCGGGTGGTCATGAAGATGGATGCGCTGCGGTCACCCGAGGCGCCATACGATTTAGTGAGAACCATGCGCGCATCGGTGGTCGTGCTGGGCCCGTTGCTGGCCCGCTGGGGGGAGGCCACGGTCTCGCTCCCCGGGGGCTGCGCGATCGGTTCCCGGCCGGTGAACCTGCACCTGGCGGGGTTCGAGAAAATGGGCGCGACCGTAACGGTCGAGCACGGCTATATCAAGGCGAAAGCGCCGCGCCTGAAGGGCGCGCGGATCTGCCTGGATTTCCCGACGGTGACGGGCACGGAAAATCTGATGATGGCCGCCTGTCTGGCCGACGGCACGACGGTCATCGAAAATGCGGCCAAGGAGCCGGAGATCGTCGACCTCGCGGCCTTTCTGGTCAAGCGCGGCGCGCGGATCGCCGGCGCCGGCAGCGACCTGGTTACGATCGAAGGGGTCAAGGCCTTGCGCGGCGCCGACCATGACGTGATCCCGGACCGCATCGAAGCCGGCACCTATCTGGCCGCTGGGGCGATTACCGGCGGGGATGTCTCGGTGGAGGACTGCCGGCCGCAGCACCTGGAGGCGGTGACTGCAAAGCTGCGCGAGGCGGGCGCCGAGGTGGTGGAGGGCAAGGAGTCGGTGCGGCTCAGGGCTCCGGCGCGCCTCAAGAGCGTGGATGTGAGGACCTACCCCTATCCGGGGTTCGCCACCGACATGCAGGCGCAGATGATGGCGCTCATGTGCGTGGCGCAAGGCACTAGCGTGATCACCGAAGCCGTGTTCGAGAGCCGCTTCATCCACGTGCCGGAGTTGCAGCGCATGGGGGCAGAGATTAAGGTGGACGGTAGCCACGCGGTCGTGACCGGCGCGGCCAGGCTCGCCGGCGCGCCGGTGATGGCCTCGGATCTGCGCGCCAGCGCCGGTCTGATCGTCGCGGGACTGGCGGCGGAGGGCGAAACGGACATCGCCCGGGTCTATCACCTGGATCGGGGCTACGAACGGATCGATGAAAAACTGCGGGGATTGGGCGCGAGAATCATGCGGGTTAAGGACGGATCGTCCGGGGTGGCAAGCGGAGCGGGGGCATGATCACGGTCGCGCTGGCCAAAGGGACGTTGCTTGCGCCCGCGCTCGAGTTATTCCAGCGGGCCGGGTATGCCAAGAACGGGATTTCGGCGGAAAGCCGGCGCCTGGTTTTTACGGACGAGGACCGGGGTGTGACCTTCCTGATCGTGCGGCCGACCGACATCCCGACCTACGTCGAATATGGGGCGGCGGATGCGGGCGTGGTCGGAAAAGACGTCCTGCTGGAGCAGGAGAAAGACGTCTGCGAACCGCTGGATTTGAAGATCGGCGGCTGCCGGATTTCGGTGGCGGCGTTGCGGGGGCGGGAGCAGCGGGATCGGCTCTCGGCCAAGGTGCGCGTGGCGACCAAGTATCCGCGCATCACGGAACGGTATTTCAACCGGAAGGGCGTGCCGGTCGAGATCATCAAGCTGTACGGGTCCATCGAACTGGCGCCGATGGTCGGGCTGGCGGACCGGATCGTGGATCTGGTGTCCACCGGCAAGACGCTCAAGGCCCATGATCTGGTGGAGGTGGACGTGATCGCGCGGTCCACCGCGAGACTGATCGTGAACCGGGCGAGCCTGAAGATGAAGCATGGGAGTCTCACCGAATTGATCGAACGACTAAAGCGCGGGCGTCCGCGCCGCGCCCGGTAGGGCCAGGACAGGGCCGAGCGAAGGGGGATGACGATGAAAGTGATCGCCAGCACGGATCGAGCTTTCAAGGGAGCGCTCAAGCGTGTGACGTCACGGTCCAACCTCCAAGGGGGGGGCGTCGAGAATTCCGTCAGAACCATCCTGAAGGCGGTCGAGCGCGGCGGAGACAGCGCCGTTTCCCGCTACACGAAAAAATTCGACCGGGTCTCCCTCAAAGCGGCCCAGTTCCGGATCAGTCCCGAACAAGTCAAAGAGGCCTACTATCAGATTCGCAAGGAAGAGGGGGACGCGCTGCGCTACGCCGCCCAGCGCATCATGGCGTTTCATGAGCGGCAGCGGACGAAGACCTGGATGTGCCAGGATGGCGGGGCCACGCTGGGACAAGTGGTCATGCCGCTGGATTCCGTGGGGCTGTATGTGCCGGGCGGCAAGGCGACCTATCCCTCCTCGGTGCTCATGAGCGCGATCCCCGCCAAAGTGGCCGGGGTCAAGCGTGTGGTCATGTGCACACCGATGCCCAAGGGCGGCATCAGCCCCTATCTGCTCGTGGCGGCGGATATCGCCGGCGTGGACGAGGTCTACCGGATCGGCGGGGTCCAGGCCATTGCGGCCCTAGCGCACGGGACGAAAACCATCGCGCGGGTGGACAAGATCATCGGGCCCGGCAACCACTATGTGGCGACCGCCAAGCGCTTGATGTACGGGACCGTGGCGATCGACATGGTGGCGGGCCCCAGCGAACTCCTGGTCGTGGCGGACGAGACGGCGACTCCGGCGCATGTGGCGGCGGACCTGCTCGCCGAGGCCGAGCATGACGAGGAGGCCCAGGCGTACTTGGTGACCACCTCGGAGCGGCTGGCCAAGGAGGTCGTCCGGCAGTTGGGCGAACAACGCAAGCGTTGCTCGCGCGACAAGATCCTGGCCAAGTCCCTGGCCAAGCACGGGGTGGCCTTCGTGGTGAAGACGATGGAGGAGGCGATCGAGTTGGCCAACGAGATTGCGCCGGAACATCTGACGCTGGCGGTGGATCAACCCTTCGATTATTTGGAGAAGGTCCGGCACGCGGGGGCCCTGTTCCTGGGCCGGTACACGCCTCCGGCGGTGGCGGACTATGTGGCCGGCCCCAATCATATCCTGCCCACGGGCGGGACGGCCCGGTTCTTCTCCGCCCTCTCCTTCGACGACTATGTGAAGAAGAGCAACATCATCGCCTATACCAAAGAAGGGCTGACGAAGGTGAAGGACCATATCGCGCGCATTTCACAGATGGAAGGGCTGGATGCGCACGCCAAGTCCGTGGAGAGCCGATACTCATGAAGAAGGCACAGGCGCGGCGCGCGACGATCACGCGCGCGACGAAAGAGACGAACATCCGGGTAGACTGGACGCTGGACGGCACCGGCCTGAGCCGGATCAAAACCCCGATCCCGTTCCTGGACCACATGCTCGACCTGCTGGGGCGGCACGGGTTCTTCGATCTGACCGTGCAGGCCAAGGGCGACACGCACATCGACGACCACCACACGGTCGAGGACGTCGGCATCGTGCTGGGTGACGCGCTCAAACAGGCGCTGGGCGACAAAAAAGGCATCCGGCGGTATGGCTTCGCCTCAGTCCCGCTGGACGAGACGCTGGCGCAGGTCACGGTGGACCTCAGCGGGCGCCCGTACCTCGTCTACAACGCCAAGCTGCCGAACCGGCGCATTAAAGAGTTCGACCTCTACCTGTTCGAGGATTTTTTCCAGGCCTTCGTCACGCACGGGGCCTTCAACCTGCACGTGAACGTGCTATACGGGCGGAATCCGCACCACATCGTGGAGGCGACCTTCAAGGCGCTGGCAAAAGCGCTCGATCAGGCGACGGGCCTCGACGGTCGGGTGAAGGGCGTGCTCTCGACCAAGGGGAAATTGTGACATAGCTCTCAGCAGTCAGCTCTCAGCTTTCAATTTCAGGAAGCTGACGGCTCACGGCTGATAGCTGAAGGCTATTCCGATGATCGCCATCGTTGATTACGGCATGGGCAACCTCCGCAGCGTCCAAAAGGCGTTCGAAGCGGTGGGGCATGAGGCGGTTGTCACGCGCGATGCGCGTATGATCGGGGATGCGTCGCACGTCGTGCTCCCGGGCGTGGGGGCGTTCGGCGATTGCATGGCCAATCTGGACCGCTACGGCCTGATCGACCCGGTCTGCCGGGCCGTCCAGTCGGGTAAACCGTTCCTAGGGATCTGCCTCGGCCTTCAGTTGCTCTTCACGGAGAGCGAAGAGTTCGGCCGCCATCAGGGATTGAACCTGATACCGGGCAAAGTCAGGCGGTTTCCGTCCGGGCTGAGCGAGGCGGCCGGCACCGTGGCGGCGCACCTGAAAGTCCCGCACATGGGGTGGAATGAGGTGCGGGTGACGCAAGCGGCGCCACCGCTGCGGGGGATCGAGGGGGGCGCGCACCTCTATTTCGTCCATTCCTATTACGTCGAGCCGGAGGATGCCACGATGGTCTCCACGATGACGGACTACGGGCTGTCGTTTGTCTCGAGCATCTGGCGGGACAACGTCTTTGCCTGTCAGTTCCACCCGGAGAAGAGTCAGTTGATCGGGCTGCGCATGATTCGGAACTTCGCCGAGTGGCAATGATGTCGCAGGAGACCGCTACCATAGGCCGGCAGCGGCTGAACCACGGCGGGGCCGCCATGTCCTCGCTGGCGCTGGGGTTGCTGCTCGGAATGTCTTGGTTCTCCCTGGAAGGTTGCGGGCCGACCAAGGTCACGACGAACAGCGCTCCGGACATCGAGAAGTACCGGATCAAGACAATCGCGGTGCTGCCCTTCGAGGCTCTGGCCACGCCGCAAACGACCGAGCGGCGGGACCCGGAGATCCTCGGCCCTCAGGGTGTGCTCCGTTCGGACATCTCCCTGGGGATTCCGCCGACGGTCGAACGGCAAAACCAGCCGACCGCCACGGTGCCGGCGGTGGCGGCCGAGCGCGTCACTCAAATCGTCTATCGGAAACTGCAGCCGTGGAGCGGGATTCTGACGCTCACCCCGTCGGAAACGGGACGGGTGGCTGCGGCGTTGGGGCCCCAGGCGGCCAAGCTTCCGCAACCGCAGCTCGTCAGGCAACTGGCTGAGCAGATGAAGGCCGATGCGGTGTTGGTCGGCCGGGTGCTCATCTACCAAGAACGGGGCGGGAGCAAGTGGGGCGGCGATCCGGCGGTCGTGGGATTTGATCTGAAGCTGGTGGGGGCCGACGGCAAGGTCCTCTGGGTCGGCAGCTATTTTGAGCGGCAACGGCCCATGATCGAAGACTTCGCCGGCTTTCTGAGTCGCGGCGGCCTCTTCGTCACGGCGGACGAGCTGGCCGCCTATGGAGCCGAGCATGTGCTCAAAGAGTTTCCCTTCGGCACGCGGGCGGAACGGTGAGGCGGAAATTTGAAAGATGAAGAGGCCCAAGGCATTCGTTTGTCGATTATCATTCGGCATGCATCGTTGGGTATCCCATGCTGATCATCCCCGCCATTGACCTGAAGGATGGGCGGTGCGTGCGTCTCCGGCAAGGAGACTTGCAGGCGGAGACCATTTATTCCGACGATCCCTCTTCCATGGCGGTGCAATGGGAACGGCGCGGCGCCCAAATGCTGCACCTGGTGGATCTGAACGGCGCGGTCGAGGGCCAGCCCAAGAATATGGCCGGCATCGAGGCCATCGTGAAAGCCGTCTCCATTCCGGTGCAAGTCGGGGGCGGCGTGAGGGATCTGGAGATCATCCGGCGCTACCTGGACGGAGGGGTCCGCCGCGTGGTGCTGGGCACCGCCGCGCTCAGGGATCGGGGCTTGTTGGAACGGGCCTGTTCCCTGTACCCGTCCCGCATCCTGGTCGGCCTCGACGCGCGCAACGGCAAGGTGGCGGTGCAAGGCTGGACCAGCCAGTCCGAGACGCTGGCCACCGACTTGCTGCAGAGCTTGGCGGAGTTTGCCCTGGCCGGGGTGATTTACACGGACATTGCGCGGGACGGCATGTTGCAGGGGCCGAACCTGGCGGCGCTCCGGGAGATCGCGGCCCGGTCGTCAATGCCGGTCATCGCGTCCGGCGGGATCACGAAGGCCGAGGACATTCAGGCGATCAAGTCCCTGGGCCCGCGCATCGAAGGAGCGATCGTGGGGAAGGCGCTCTACGACGGCAAGCTGGATCTCAAGGCCGCCCTGGCTGCCGCCTCATGAAATTAAAAATGTAAAATTAAAAATGCAAAAGGCGGCCCCCAAAAGGATCTCTCAATTTTGCCTTTTACATTTTATATTTTTCATTGCAGGCTAGGCTGCCATGCTCACCAAGCGCATCATCCCCTGTTTCGATGTCGATAACGGTCGTGTTGTGAAAGGTATCTCGTTCGTCGCGTTGCGTGATGCGGGTGATCCGGTGGAACTCGCAGCAGCCTACGACGCGGGCGGTGCCGACGAACTCGTGTTCCTCGATATCACAGCATCCAGTGATGGCCGGACGAGCGTCTATGACATGATCGCCCGGACTGCCGACCAAGTCTTTATCCCGCTCACCGTCGGCGGCGGCATCCGCACCACTCAAGACATGCGCATGATGCTCGAGGTCGGCGCAGACCAAGTGTCTGTGAACACGGCCGCCGTCGAGCGCCCCGAACTGATCGCCGAAGGCGCGTACCGCTTTGGCTCCCAGTGCATCACGGTGGCTATCGACGCCAAGCGTGTACCCGGTACCACACCGGACGCACCGCGGTGGGAAGTATTCGTCCACGGTGGCCGCACCCCCACTGGCCGCGATGTTATCGAGTGGGCCCGTGAGACCGTCCAACAGGGCGCTGGCGAGCTGCTGGTGACCTCAATGGACACGGACGGCCACCGGCGCGGCTACGACCTGCCACTGCTACGTGCTGTCACGCAGGCCGTTGAAGTGCCGGTTATTGCCTCAGGTGGGGCAGGCAGCCCCGAGCACCTCTACGACGCGCTCACAGATGGTGGGGCGGATGCCGTTTTGGCAGCTTCGATCTTCCATTTTGGCACCTATAGCGTGGGTTCCATCAAAGCGTATCTCGCTGAACGCGGCGTACCAATACGCCCCGTGCGTCCTGAGACCCACAACTAGACGGCGCTTGCCCGTCTGTCCTCGGCCACCGCGCGTTCCAGCGAGGCAATTGCCACCTGTATCTGCTCGTCGTCGGGAACGCGAGTAGTCAGGTACTGCAATGCAATGTTGCCCGCGAACAACCACCGGACGATTGGCAAGTGCTGATGGAAGCTCGCGAACCGGATCGTCTCATACGCGATTGCGGCGATCACCGGGACGAGCACCACCCGCGAGGTGAGCCGCCACCACAACGGCGGGTCGCCAAGCAGTGCGAACACAAAGATCGCGACGATTCCCACGGTCAGCAGGAATGATGTCCCGCATCGCGGATGCTCTTTCGCGAAGCGGCGGATTGCCTGAACGGTCAGTTCACGCCCCTG
>SYGV01000092.1 GCA_005799365.1 Nitrospiraceae bacterium | reverse complement strand
CCGGGGGTGTCCACGATGTTGATCTTGACGCCCTGATAGGTGACGCTGGCATTCTTCGCGCGGATCGTAATGCCTCGTTCCCGTTCCTGGTCCATGGAATCCATGATCCGCTCGCCCATGTCGTTGATCTTGCGATGGACGTGGGTTTGTCTCAGGACGGCATCCACTAGGGTGGTCTTGCCGTGGTCCACGTGGGCGATGATGGCGATATTGCGGATGTCCTGCCGCCGGTCGGACGCGGGACGATGAGCGCTGTGCGTTGACATGGGTAGTGCCGTCTGTTGGTCCATGGGGAATGTGAGCCTTTCAGCAAAAAAAGACGCCGCACGAAGGCGGCGTTGCAAGACAGTATACGGGAAGGAGCGGCGTAAATACAAGCCTAGCTTCAAGGTTGTTGGCCCGGTCCGACTGAAAGAATCGCCCGGCTTGGCTTGAGTTTTGGGGGGCTGCATTGTATGGTAACCCATTGCCCGCCCATGTGTTTCCCCGTTTGGAGCATGATCGTGGAGTCCTGTGTCTATGCCCGTTCCTAGTCTTGGCCTGGCCCAGCGACGCCCCGTAAGGCGCTGGGGGCGAACCCTGCTGCTGTTCGCGGTCATCATCATCGGGTTGCTGGGGGGAGGCGTGGCCGGCTCCTTCTGGTTTGTGTCGCAAGATCTGCCCTCGCTGGATTCCTTGCAAGGGTATCAGCCCAGCCAGGTCAGCCGGGTCTACTCGGACGATCATCAGATTATCGGGCAATACTATGTCGAGCGGCGAATCCTCGCGACGCTGGCCGATGTCCCCCCCTCCCTGATCAACGCCGTCATTGCCGTGGAGGATGCGCGGTTCTTTGAGCATCCGGGGCTCGATGTGGTCGGGATTCTGAGGGCGTTTTGGACCAACCTGCGGCGCGGGGGCAAGGTCGAGGGGGCCAGCACCATCACGCAGCAATTGACCCGCTCCCTGTTTCTGTCGCCGGAACGGACCTACGGGAGAAAGGTCAAAGAGTTGATCCTGGCCTATAAGATGGAGCTGGTCCTGAGCAAGGAGCAGATCCTGGAGCTGTACCTGAACCAGATTTACTTCGGGCAGGGGGCCTACGGGGTCGGCGCGGCGGCCCAGACCTATTTCGGCAAGGAACTGCGGGACCTGACCGTGGCCGAATCGGCCTTGCTCGCCGGGTTGCCCAAGTCCCCCAACAACTATTCGCCCACCAAGAATCCGGAGCGGGCCAAGCGCCGGCAGGAACATGTGCTCGCCCGCATGGAGGAGGCGGGATTTCTGACGGCCGAGCAGCGGGAGGAAGCCGCCGCACAACCGCTCACCTTCCGCCATGCGGTTTCGGAGCAGATTGCGCCGCATTTCATCGAAACGGTCCGCCTGCACCTAGTGGCTCAATATGGTGAGTCGATGGTCTATAAAGGCGGCCTCTCGGTTGCGACCACGCTCAACGTGGAGATGCAAAAATCGGCCGAACGGGCGGTCCAGAAAGGACTGCGTGAACTCGACAAGCGGCAGGGCTGGCGAGGGCCCATCGGCAAGCAAGACCCCACGGTGGTGACGGACAAGCTGAACGCTCCGATGCCCGTGCTGCATGAAGGGGATGTGTTGCAGGGGGTCATCACGAAGGTGGCCAAGGACCATGTGGTCGTCCAGGCTGGGCCGACCGCCGGCAAACTGGCTTTCGATGACATGGCCTGGGCCAAACGCCGCTTGAAAGGCAAGGATCCGAGCAAGGACGCGACGGTGCTGCAAAACGTGAAGGCGCTGCTGAATCCGGGGGACGTGATCGAGGTCGCGATCAAGAAACTGGACAAGGACGGAGCGCAGTTTCGCCTGGAGCAGACCCCGATCGTGGAAGGCGGGTTGATCGCGATCGATCCGCGGACCGGGGCGATCAGGGCGATGGTCGGGGGGGTGGACTTTGTGCGGAGCGAGTATAACCGGGCGGTCAGTGCCCACCGGCAGCCCGGGTCCGCTTTCAAACCGATTATCTATGCGACGGCGATAAGCGAGGGCCTGAGCCCGGCTACGCCGGTGTTGGACGCGCCCGTGGTGTATGAGAACGAGGATCCGGAGAAGACCTGGAAACCGGAGAACTATGAGAAAAAATTCTTCGGCTTGACCAGCTTGCGCGACGCGTTGATCCACTCCCGCAACGTGGCCACGGTGCGCTTGCTGGACAGGATCGGGGTCAAGCCGGTCATCGAGTTCGCCAAGACACTGGGGATTGCCAGCCCCTTGAACCACGACCTCTCGCTGGCTCTGGGATCGTCCAGCGTGACGCTGTTGGAGCTGACGTCGGCCTACGGGGTCTTCGCCAACCAGGGCCTCAAGCTGGACCCCTACATGGTGACGAGGGTGGAGGATCCCAATGCGCAGGTGTTGGAACAGACTTTCTTCGAGCCGCGCCAGATCCTCACGAAGGAAACAGCCTACCTGATCACGAATGTGCTGGAGGATGTAATCCAGCGGGGCACGGGGCAGGCGGCCAAAGTCATCGAACGGCCCATCGCCGGCAAGACCGGGACGACCAACGACTATACCGATGCCTGGTTCGTCGGCTATGCCCCGAATTTGGTCGTGGGGGTGTGGGTGGGGTTCGACGATATCCGGACGTTGGGCGAGACAGAGTCCGGGGCCCATGCGGCCCTGCCGATTTGGATCGATTTCATGCGCGAGGCCCTGTCGGCGCTGCCGGTGGAATCTTTTGAAATTCCTGATGACATCGTGTTTGTGAAGGTGGATCCGGAGACCGGCCTGCTGGCGCCCTCCCAAAGCGGCCAGGGAACCGTCGAGATTTTTGCCAGGGGGACGGAGCCGACGGAACCGGCCCCTGTGCACAGCGATCCGGCTGATTTTTACAAATTCGACCAGGCCCCCGACAGTCCTTCCTGACTTGTCAGGTCGCTCTTCTTTATGGAGGGGGCCGCCTCCACTTCCTGGGCGAGCCGCTCACGACATGGAATACGGGTCTGCGAGCGCCGGTCGTTGGATCGTGATTGCCCCTAGTCGAGCAGGAATCACTTGGAGTCCTGATACTCCTCGTGCCAGGCCATCTGGATGGCTTCCAGGATCTTTTCGTTGGATTTCTTGGGATCGTCTTTGAAGTCCGGCAAGGCGACGATCCAGGCATGCATGTCTGTGAACCGGACGGTGAGCGGGTCCGTTTCCGGATGCTCTTCCACCAGCCTGATGGCGATCTCTTCCGCGTCCTGCCATTTCAGATCCATACGCACTCCTTAAAAGCTGACGGCTGATGGCTGAAAGCTATCAGCATTCAGCTCTCAGCTACGGCAGTTCCTCGAGCTTTTTGTTCTGCAGCGCTTCCTTCAGGGACGTGTCCATCAACACTTCGGCTAGGTGGTGCGTGGTCTTTTCCGCGTCGGTGATGCAAGCCCGGATCTCCCGATAGTCCTCGCCGGCTGTTGCGGCGGCGAGGGAGGCCAGCGAAGCCCGGATGCCCTCGGTTTCCTCCGGTCCGATCAAACGGCTTCCCAATCCCAGGGCCTTCTCCGTCGCCTTCCGAATGGCCTCGGCTTCCGTCCGCGCTTCGATCAACTGGCGGGCCTTGAGGTCCTCCGCGGCGAATTTGAACGATTCACCGATCACCCGCTCCACTTCTTCGTCCGTGAGCCCGTGCGAAGGCTTGACTTCGATGGACTGGGTCTGGTTGGTGCGCACGTCCTTCGCCGTGACGTTCAGGATGCCGTTGGCGTCGGTCAAGAACTGGACTTCCACGCGTGGCACTCCGGCCGGAAGAGGCGGGAGCTTGAGTTGGAAGCGGGCGAGGCTGCGGTTGTCCTTGGCCAGCTCCCGCTCTCCTTGCAGGATGTGGATGTCCACGGAGGTCTGACCGTCCACATAGGTCGTAAACATTTCCTTGGCGCTGGTGGGGATGGTGGTGTTCCGGCGGATGAGCGGACTCATCACGCCTCCCATGGTCTCGATGCCGAGCGAGAGCGGGGTCACGTCCAGCAGCAGCATGTCCTGGGTGCCGCCGCTCAGGATGTCCGCCTGGACCGCCGCGCCGAGGGCCACGACCTCATCCGGGTTCAACTCGCAGTGCGGGATCTTGCCGAACAGTTCCCGCACGCGCTGCCGTACCAAGGGCATGCGGGTGGAGCCGCCGACCAGCACCACTTCATCGATCTGCGAGGGCTGCAAGGCGGCATCCTTGAGGGCCAGGCGGCAGGGGCCCAGGGTCCGTGCGACCAAGTCGCCGACGAGGGCCTCCAACTGATCGCGCGTGATCTCGCGCCGAAAGACTCCCTTGCCGTCCGGCAGCTCGATGGTGGCCTGAATCTTGAGTTCGTCGGAGAGGCGGATCTTGACCTGTTCGGCTTCCAGCCGGAGCGCTTGCATCTGGTCCGGGTACTGACCCAGGTCTAGCCCGGACTCGGCGCGGATTTCATGCAGCAGCAGGTCCAGAATCGTCCGGTCGAAATCGTCTCCGCCCAGGTGGGTATTGCCGTTCGTGGCCAGGACTTCGAATATCCCTTGCTTGAGCTTCAGAATCGAAATGTCGAAGGTGCCGCCGCCTAGATCGTAGACGGCGATGGTGCCCTGGGTCTTCCGCTGGAGTCCGTAGGCCAGCGAGGCGGCGGTCGGTTCGTTGATGATCCGCAGCACTTCCAGCCCCGCGATCATGACGGCGTCCGTGGTCGCCTGCCGTGGGCT
>SYGV01000008.1 GCA_005799365.1 Nitrospiraceae bacterium | reverse complement strand
TTCGCCACCCGACAATTGTGAGGGGTAATGGTCTTCGCGCTCGGCAAGGCCGACTTTCTGCAGCAGGGTGCGCGCGCGCTCACGTGCACCCTCCTTGCCGGCGATCTCGAGCGGCAACGACACATTGCCCAGCGCCGTGAGACTGGGCACCAGATGGAAGGACTGGAAGATGTAGCCGATTTTCTGCCTCCGGTACCTAGCCATCTCGCTTTCGGCCAGGGCCGTGATCTCGACTCCGTCCAACAGGATGGAGCCGGAGGTTGGCTTGTCTAGGCCGGCCATCAACCCCAGCAGCGTGGACTTACCGCTGCCGGAGGGGCCGACAATGGCGACCATCTGCTTGTCCGGAATCTCCAGAGAAAGATTGTTGAGGATCGTAACCGGATGTCCGCCGGCGCTGAGGCACATAAAGAGGTGGTGAATGATGATCATGTCCGGTCCTCGATTCGATGATGCAGGAGCGACGCAAAGGCATTATTATACTCTATGCGGTCTTTCACAACGCTCTTCTTCCAAACAGGCAGATTCTCGCTTCACCCTGCCCGCAAGGTCCTGTTCGTGGGCATGGCTTGTACGGTGCTTCTCGGCTGCGAGCCCTCTTCCGAACCCAACAGGGAAGCGAGCCGGCCGAGCGGCCCCCGCGACGGCATCGGGCAACGGCTCGGCACCGACATCACCAGCCAGCCGGGGCGAAGCGGCGCAGCACTGCGAGCCGAGCGTCCGAAGATCGTCGCCTTCGGCGACAGTTTGACGGCCGGGTTCGGAGTGTCGCCCGACGAGTCCTATCCAGCCCAGCTCCAGCGTAAGCTCGATCAAGCCGGATACCGGTACCAGGTTATCAATGCCGGAGTCAGCGGGGATACGACCGCGGGCGGGGTGCGCCAGATCGAGTGGGTGCTGAAAAGCCGGCCCCATATCGTGATCGTCGAACTCGGCGCGAATGACGGGCTGCGCGGCCTGGACCTCAAGGAGACCAGATCCAACCTCGAGCAGATTCTCCGGCGGCTCCGGGCTGCCGGTGTAACCATAGTGTTGGCCGGGATGAAATTACCGCCTAACTACGGCGCCGAGTACAAGGGACAGTTTACGGCTCTCTATGGGGACTTGGCTCGACAATACGGCACGACCTACCTGCCGTTTTTCCTGGAGGGGGTGGCGGCCCATCCGGCGCTCAATCAAGCCGATGGCATCCACCCGACGGGGGAGGGATACCGTCTGGTCGTGGATCACTTGCTGCCGGTCCTGGAACCGCTGCTGGAGAAACCCAAGCCGCCCCCTTCATAAGGCAACGTGCCGGGGAATCGGAAGCACAGTATCGTACGCATGGCCGGACGACCGTCCAACCATGCGCACACCGTGTGGAGATTGAAAGAGACCTGAATGAATCAGGACTTCTTCAAGAAGGTATCGTAGACGCCGTAGGCAAGGATCAGGCCGATGATCGTGTAATAGAGGCCCGTGACGCCGCTGTAATCGGGCGGATGGTCTCCGGA
This sequence comes from Nitrospiraceae bacterium, assembly GCA_005799365.1. Classification (GTDB taxonomy): domain Bacteria; phylum Nitrospirota; class Nitrospiria; order Nitrospirales; family Nitrospiraceae; genus SYGV01. Next base: position 10,152 of record SYGV01000008.1, on the reverse strand, counting down.
CGGCGCATTGGCCATCGCCAGGGACGCACTCAACAGCACCGACCCGCACGCACTCAGAACGCCTGTCACTCTTCTGTTCATGGAACCCCCTCCTGTATGACCACCCCTCCCCAAGACGGGAGGCGGCAAACGAGGCAAATTCTACAGAATTGTCCAGGGCGGACGCAAGGGGGATATGTCGGGCCTGATTGTGCCCCCCAAACCGGCCTTCTTACGCGGCAACCATGTACTCCGGCAGTCGCTCCTGATCGCGGCTCCCGATGGCCGTGAACTGCATACTGACCGAGGAACCCTTCTCCGGCTGTCCCTGGACGCGGACGACCTTGGCCTGTTCCGGCACGACCCAGCTCGGCAACCCGATTCGGAACGACATAGTATCCCCCACCGCCATGGGACGCTCCGCGACAAATCGCATTCTGCTCCCGGATATATTCACGGGCATCAGATCGAGCTTGGGCTGGACATGGTCGGCCTCGCGCCAGTAGGCCACCGGCAAGGCCACGTCCACCCTGAAGCAATCACGCCGTTCTACATCGACGCTGTACCTTGCCATCTTCCCCCTTCCCTCATGACTGGCCGCCCGACCAGGAACCGCTCCCTCGCTCGTGACAAGACCCATCGCTCCCCTTCCTTTGATTGCATTGTCTTCATTGTCCGATTTCATGAACACTTTATCGGCCCGCCAGGAAACCGGCGGATCATCAACCTCAACAGGACAGGGCCGGCTCCAGAGGGGAACCTTGTCAAACGCCGCTGAGAGATTCGTCCAAGCCGAGTGGAAATCTTGTGGAAATCATCGAATTCTCTGCGTACAATCGCCGCCTTGCGAGCTGAAAGGATTTTATCCATGTCGCAGTGGATCGGTATCTGGTTTCAATGGGTCCATGATTGGGGCTATCCCGGCATCATCCTATTGATGGCTATGGAGAGCTCGATCTTCCCCATTCCCAGCGAGGTGGTGATCCCGCCGGCCGCCTACTGGGCCGCGCAAGGCCGCTACAGCTTTGCCGGAGTCGTGATCGCCGGGACCCTGGGCAGTTACCTGGGCGCCGCGGCCACATACTGGGCGGCCCGCTGGTTGGGACGGCCGCTGCTGATTCGCTATGGGAGGTATCTCTTCTGCCCGGAGGATAAACTGCTCCGGGCCGAGCGTTGGCTGGCGCACTACGAGGCAGGCGGGGTTTTCTTTGCCCGCCTCGTGCCGGTCGTGCGGCACCTGATCGGCATTCCGGCCGGTCTGGTCCGCATGCCGTTCGGCCTCTACAGCGCCATGACGATCGTGGGCGCCGGGCTCTGGTGCTGGGTCCTGGCCTGGTTCGGCGGCGATCTGCTGGGCAGCCAACCGGACCTGGTGCAAAATCCCTCACAGCTGGTCGGGGTGCTGCAGAAAAAATCGTGGCTGGTGGGAGGGTTTGCGCTCCTGCTCTGCTGCCTCTACGTCCTAGTGATGCGCCTGACCGCCAAGCCACCCTCTGCCTGCTCGTGACCAAGCCCGTCAATCCAGCCGCAGGCTCCGCCAGAGGTACCAGGAGGTGACCGTTTCGTAGGGATGCCAGGGGCGGCCGATTCTTCGAATCGTCCTGGCGGCCGGCAAGGTCTTGAAGCCGTACCAGCGCTGGACCGCCTTTCTGATTCCCAAATCATCCACGGGCAGCACGTCCAATCGGTTCAGCGAAAAGATCAGGAACATCTCCGCAGTCCATCGCCCGATGCCATGGACCGACACCAACGCATCGACGATCTCTTCGTTCGATTGGCGCGCCAGACGGCCTGGCTGCACGCGCCCGTCCTGAAAGCCTGCGGCCAAATCCTTGAGATAGCCGGCTTTCTGGCGGGAGAGCCCGATCGCCCGGAGGCGCGGGAGCGGCGTCTTCGCCACAGCAACCGGAGTCGGACGCCGATGCGGATAGAGCGCGACAAATCGCGCGAAGATGACCTCGGCCACCCGGGTGGAGAGTTGCTGGGAGATGATGGAGTCGCAGAGCGTCGCGAAGTAGGCGCGGCGCGGCCTGAGCGTGCAGGGGCCGACGCGGGCGATGACCCGGCCAAGGCTCCGATCGGCCCGGCTCAGATGCCGCACCGCCACCCGGTGCCGATCGGCATGGCCGACGACGCGATGCCGAGACGGCCGGTGGCTCAGCAGCGCCACTGCCTATCCGCCTGATCGGGGTTGAAAGGAATGGGGATTACAGGCGGGAATGCGTGCCATCGCAGAACGGCGGCTTCTTCGTATGCTTGCATCCACAGAAAGCGACCCGCTTCTTTTCGGTGAATTCCACTTCCATCGGCGTGAACGACGTGCCCGTGTGAGCGCCGTCACAAAAGGGTTGGTTCTTCGAACGACCGCACCGGCACCAGTAGACCTTGCCTGGGCCCACTTCCACGACATACGGAGTCCGTTGCGCGATCACGACTTCATCGGCCATGTTCTTCTCCTTAACAATGCGCGTGAAATGCGAACGGACGCATTGTACTCGATAGTTGAAAGAGAAGGGAACGGCAAATTTACCGGCAGCGCTTCGGCGCCCCCTGCGCCCCGATCGGCGTGAGCCACAGATAATCGGCCACGGATTCCTGCATCAGACCACGCAGTTCTTCCGCGCGGCCCGGCTCGAAGGAGGTGAGATAGATCGTGGCTTGTTTGACCGAGCCCGAACGCCGTCTGAGGACCCGGTTGGGCACCGGCAACTGATACTGGATATGCCCGCCTCCGGTGTAGCTGATGATCGGGCCGGGCTTCGAGTGTGCCTCCGAAGCAGCGCTTGTGTGCTCCCGACGCAAGGCTTCCGCAATGACTTTGGCCATCCCCTCGTCGCGGAACATGGAGGCTTCGTACATTCGTTGGTAGGCGTTATCGGACAGGCCGCCATGACATTGCCGTAGCGGTTTCACGATCATGTCGCGATAGGCCAGCTCATCCACGAGCGTTTCGTCCTTCATCCCCCAGCGTTCCATCTCCGGATCGGCCAGGATCTGCGCCAAGCCCTGTTTGGCCGCCAGCCGCACCAGTTGCTTGGGCGGGTTCAGCGCCAGCACCGGGAGTCCTTGCGCACGGGCAAGGGCCACCAGCGGTTCATAGTCCCCGAAGGAACCGCCCCAGCTCTGCTCCCAATGCGACTCCTTGAGGAACGAGTCCCGTGTCCATTCCTTATCGGCCAGGTATCGGTCCAGCGCCGCCTGCCCGTCCCATCCGAACATCTCCAGCGCCAGGATCGGGTGCCGCTCTTGACGCAAGAGCGCCTGGAGAATCTGGCGCGCCGCCTCGACATGCCATTGGTTATGGTGCTCCTCGCCAAGATAGATGACGTCGAGTGGACCCAACGCCCTGAGCAGTTCCTCAAAAGACAGGACCAAGCCGGTCTTGACCTCCCAGATCTGCCACTCCTGAAAGACCGGAGCCGCGGCATCACCGGACGAGGGGCCGTCGGCCGAGAAGGCGCTCGAACAGACGAGTGCAACGACGAGGGCCGGCGCAACAAGGAACGTCCATCTCATGGTCAGCTGCTTACCACAGCAAGCCGCCAACAGCAAGCCACGACCTTGACGGACCGGAAAGGCGAGGCTATGCTGCCTGTCGGCTCTCCCCGCAGCAGCAACGTTAAAGGTTATTCCCTGCCCGATGACACCCGATCCGCAACTTGACGCCGCTCTACTCACCGAGTTCAAAGCCCAGCTCACCCGATCGCGCATGGAACGATCCGAGGCCTGGGAATCCTCCGGTCGCCTGGTCGGGCAAGCCCATCTGCGCGCCACCTTGCCCAAGCTGGTCTCCGCCATCCAGGCCTCCTCCTTCCCTCCATCCTTGCGCGAGGCGCTGCTGGCGGGATTGCAGAGCGGATCGGTCGAGCGGGTGCAGGACCTCTCGGCCGACTGGCTCAAATATCTGACCGGGCTGCCCGCCACCAAGGCGGTGCGGGCCCTCTGTGTGTTGTTCAAGATCGCCGACTCACCATCGGCCGCTATGTCCGTCGTTTCGATGACCGAGCAGGAGATCGAGGCCTTTGTCCGCGCCAACCGCAACCCCTTCGATCTGCTGTTCCAATCCAAGGCGCCATCGCTGCTGGACCTGGGGGCCGGCGACCTGACCTTCGCCGACGAAGTCGCAGCCCGCTGCCCCCCCCCGCTTCAGTCGCAGGGCAAACCGCTGGTGCTGCATTGCGTGGACCGGATCGATCCGAGCTCGAAACTGGCCGGGCCGCTACAAGCCAATCCGGAGAGGCTGGCTCGGCTGCGCGGCTCTGCTCCGGACAGGCTCGACTTTCGATACTGGGGCAACCAGGACTGCTTCGATCTGAGCCGGCTCAAAAAGCTCCTGCCTCGCTACACGATCGTCACCTGCAATGCCCCGCCGACACCGACGGTGGCCTATGAGCCTTCGCGCCTCTCTGCCTCGGTCATCGAGGCCCACCTCAAAAAGACGAAGGGCCATTTTCGAAAAGTCCGCATACAGGGAGAAGAGGCCCTGGAGGTGCTCGACGGGGACAAGGCCCTGTTGTTTCCGCCCTGGAAATTCGACATCAAGGGGCCGCTGGCCCTGTTGGAAGTCATGGCCGACAAGGGCCAGCTCTGTGTTCTGGGAGCAGTGGATAATGAGGTGTTTTGGGAAATCCTGGCGCAGCTTCCGGCAGATGAGCGGTATCGGCCGGCAGACATGATCTTCACCCAGACGACTGTGCGGGACCTGTTCGGCTCCCTTTATGAACGGCTCTCGGCCTTGCCGGCCGGCCAATCCCTGGACTTGGCCAGCCTGACGAATCTACGGCAGGACTTTCCCCGTAGAGTGGATCAGCGCGACGGATCGCGAGGCCCCTACCGCTTCCGGCATGTCGAGATTCGCCGGGGCGCGACCTTCGAAGGGCTGCCAGCGGGGCGCACCGCCAGGCTCTTCAAGGACATGAAAGACGAAGCGCCACCTTGGATGCTGTTACTGGTGCCGGAACATGATGCCAGCTCACAATAAACAAACAGCGGGAAACGGCGAGAACATTGACGGCTCGGGGGGTGTCCGGATGCGCTTGACCGGCTCTGCTTCGTTTGCTCGACTGACGGGACTCTTCGTGGTGTTGCTGTTCCTGTCGGCCTGTACCCATTTCAACCAAGGGCTGACCGCGTACAAACACGGGGACTTTCAAAGGGCCCTCCTGGAGTTTCGCCAGGCGGCCGAGAGCGGTGACGCAGAGGCCCAGCACAATCTGGGACTCATGTACGTCCGAGGCCAAGGGACCGAACAGAATAACATGGAAGCGCGCCATTGGTTTCGCAAAGCAGCGGAACAAGGTACCGCCGCCGCTCAGTACAACCTTGGGCTGATGTGCGCCAACGGACAAGGCGGCCCGAAGGACACAGTGGAAGCGGCCCGCTGGTACCGTAAGGCGGCGGACCAAGGGGACCCGAAGGCCCAGTTGAATCTTGGGGTGCTGTACGACGAAGGCGATGGGATCCCGAAGAATCAGGCAGAGGCGGTCCACTGGTATCGGAAAGCCGCGGATAAGGGATTAGCCAAGGCGCAATTCAACCTGGCCGTGGCCTACGATAAGGGCGAAGGCATCGCGCAAGACGACAAAGAAGCGGTCCGCTGGTACAAAAAGTCCGCCGAGCAGGGAGACCCCCATGCTCAGTACAACCTGGGCCTACTGTACGACGAGGGGAAAGGCATGCCGCAGGACGACAAGGAGGCCGTGCGCTGGTACCGCAAGGCCGCGGAACAGGGCGATCCCCACGCCCAGCACAATCTGGGGTTGATGTACGCCAAGGGGGAAGGGATCGCGCAAGACAACGTGTCGGCCCACCTGTGGCTCACATTAGCCAGACTCAGTGGCTATGACGACGCTCTGCGTTCACAGGAAGCGTTGGCCAAGAAGCTGACCGCTCAGCAGCTGGCGGACAGCCAGAAGCTCGCCAAGGACTGGCAGGCCAGGCTCTCGCCGGCCCCTTCCCACAACGACCATACCGGAACAAGAGCCGAGGTAGAGGGAAAGCCAGCTCCCCGCTAACCCTAAGACAGGATCGGACAAGATAGGCCGGCGGTTCAGATCGAGCTGGAGAAGTTACCGGATAAAGAAACCTCGCCGCCTGCATGTGACTGAGGCAGATGGCGCAAACGAAGCCCAAGAAACACTGGTGTGTTTTCTCCGACTGCCAAAAACCATCGCACGGCAGTCGGCGCAACAAGCTTGGAGTGGAGCGGGAAACGGGATTTGAACCCGCGACCCTCGCCTTGGCAAGGCGATGCTCTACCACTGAGCTATTCCCGCTCTCAAAACCTGCAGAAGGGGTCTGATTTTACTCATCGCATGACTCACTGTCAAGCTAAGCAGGCCCAAGCCAGTCCTATATCTCAATCTCACCCAGCCCCCATCCTCAAGAACCAAACCAGAACCGATCAGGTTGCCACTTCGATTGAGCCGGTCCTAAAATTTTCCACCCCCAAATCCTCGTAACATACCGCCACCTTGATACCAAACGGTATCACCACAAATTAATATCGTAAGGATTTAATTTAATTAAATATTTATTGCTTTCTAAAGTTGCGGAAAATAATCGCGTTACTTTTTACACTCAAATTGGGCAACCTATCGCAAGTATCACCATCAAGAATGATATAAATTTATAAGTTTTATCATTGTCTTATATTATTTTTATGCACAGAGATCCGTGCCTGATTTTGGCTCCATTATTGCTTCTCCTCATAGCTCCATGAGGTCATCATCACTGTGTCCATCGGCCATTTATTGCAGAAAAGCCGGGAAGGTTTCCAAGGCTTTGGTCGGGCCGATGGCGCAAATCCAAACGAAGAGGGGGGGGGTGATCTGGTTCAGTTGTTTTGGTGTTAGGCCTTTTGTGCTGGAAATCCAGCATTCAACTTAGGAGGTGTTGTCGATGTTTTTATCACGGAGACAGTTTTTGAAGGTCTCGGCCGGGACGGTCGCGGCGGTGGCGGTGGCCGACAAGGCCCTCGCGCTGACGGCGCTCCAGCCGGTCATCGAGGTGGGCAACCCCCTCGGCGAGTACCCGGATCGGTCCTGGGAGCGGGTCTACCACGACCAGTATCGGTACGATTCCTCGTTCACCTGGTGCTGCTCCCCTAACGACACGCACGGTTGTCGGATTCGCGCCTTCGTGCGCAACGGCGTGGTCATGCGCGTGGAGCAGAACTACGATCACCAGACCTATGAAGACCTCTACGGCAACCGCGGGACGTTCGCGCACAACCCGCGCATGTGCTTGAAGGGGTACACGTTCCACCGCCGCGTCTACGGGCCGTATCGCCTGAAGGGCCCCCTGATGCGCCGCGGTTGGAAGCAGTGGATGGACGACGGCTCTCCGGAGCTGACGCCCGAAGTGAAGCGCAAGTATAAGTTCGACAGTCGGTTCCTGGACGACATGCTCCGCGTGTCCTGGGATACCGGATTTACCTACCTCGCCAAGGCGATGATCATCATCGCGACCCGGTACAGCGGCGAGGCGGGGGCGCGGCGGCTGCGCGAGCAGGGCTATGCGCCGGAGATGATCGAGATGATGAAGGGCGCGGGCACCCGCTGCTTCAAGCATCGCGCGGGCATGCCGGTCCTGGGCATCATCGGCAAGATGATGAACACCCGGATGAACGGCGGCATCGACACGCTGCTGGACAGCTGGATCCGCAAGGTGGGCCCAAATCAGGCGCAGGGCGGCCGTTACTGGTCGAACTACACCTGGCACGGCGACCAGGACCCGTCCCAGCCCTGGTGGAACGGGACCCAGAACTGCGACATCGACCTCTCGGACATGCGCTTCTCCAAGCTGAACACCAGCTGGGGCAAGAACTTCACTGAGAACAAGATGCCGGAAGCCCACTGGAAGCTGGAGAGCATCGAGCGGGGCGCCCGGATCGTGGTGATCACGCCGGAGTACAACCCGACGGCCACGCGCGCGGACTACTGGATTCCAGTCCGGCCGGAGACCGACGGGGCCCTGTTCCTCGGTACCTGCAAGATCATCTTCGATGAGAACATGCACGACGTGGACTACATCAAGGGCTACACGGACATGCCTTTGCTGGTCCGCACCGACACCCTGCAGTACCTGGACCCGCGGGACGTGATCAAGGACTTCGCGTTCCCGGACTATTCCAAGCGCTACTCGGGCCGGATCCAGTCGCTCAAGCCGGAGCAGATCGACCGGCTCGGCGGCTTCATGGTGTGGGACCTGGGCAAGGGCCAGGCCGTGCACCTGGACCGGGAAATGGTGGGCTGGCATTACCAGACCAGTGGCATTGATGCGGCCTTGACCGGCACCTACCGGGTCAAGCTGCTGAGCGGCCGCGAAGTAGACGTGATGCCGATCTACCAGATGTACCAGGTCCACTTGCAGGACTACGACCTGGACACGGTGCATCAGATCAACCGCGCGCCGAAGGACCTCATCGTCCGCTGGGCGCGGGACAACGGCACGATCAAGCCGGCCGCCATCCACAACGGGGAAGGCGTCTGCCACTACTTCCATATGACGACGATGGGCCGCGGGGCCGCGCTCGTGTGCACCATCACGGGCAACATCGGGAAGTTCGGCACCGGCTGCCACACCTGGTCGGGCAACTACAAGGCGGGCGGCTGGAACGCCACCCCCTGGTCCGGCGGCGGGTTGGGCGTGCACACGGGTGAGGATCCGTTCAACATCACGACGGACCCCAACGCCCATGGCAAGGAAGTCAAGGTCAAGTCCTACTACTACGGCGAAGAGGTGGGCTACTGGAACCACGGGGACACGGCCCTCATCGTCAACACGCCGAAGTACGGACGCAAGGTGTTCACGGGCAAAACCCACATGCCGACGGCGAGCAAGCTGCGGTGGGTGACCAACGTCAACGTGCTGAACAACGCGAAGCACCACTATGACATGGTCAAGAACGTGGACCCGAACATCGAGTGTATCGTGACGCAGGACATCGAGATGACATCGGACGTGAACCACGCCGACATCGCCTTTGCCTGCAACTCCTGGATGGAGTTCACCTATCCGGAGATGACGATCACGGTGTCGAATCCCTGGATCCAGATCTGGAAGGGCGGCATCCGGCCGCTCTACGACACCCGCAACGACGCGGACACCTTCGCGGGCGTCGCGGCCAAGCTGAGCGAAATGACCGGCGATGGCCGGATGAAGGACTACTTCAAATTCGTGTACGACAACCGCGTGGACGTCTACGTGCAGCGGGTGCTGGATGCCAGCGCCACGACGTACGGCTACAGCGCGGACACGATGCTGAAGTCGGAGAAGGGCTGGATGATGATGACCCGGACCTATCCGCGGCATCCGCTCTGGGAAGAGACGAACGAGAGCAAGCCGCAGTGGACGCGGTCGGGTCGCATCGAGACCTACCGTGTGGAGCCGGAAGCCATCGAGTACGGGGAGAACTTCGTGGTGCACCGCGAAGGGCCGGAGTGTACGCCCTACCTGCCCAACGCGATCATGAGCACGAACCCCTACATCCGGCCGGACGACTACGGGATTCCGATCACGGCGCAGCACCACGACGACAAGCACGTGCGGAACCTGCGGTTGCCCTGGCAGGAAATCCGGCGCAACGCCAACCCCTTGTGGGAGAAGGGGTACCAGTTCTACTGCGTCACCCCGAAGACCCGGCATCGGGTGCACAGCCAGTGGTCGGTGAACGACTGGGTGCAGATTTACGAGTCCAACTTCGGCGATCCCTACCGCATGGACAAGCGGACGCCGGGCGTGGGCGAGCACCAGTTGCACATCAACCCGCAGGCGGCCAAGGATCGGGGCATCAACGACGGCGACTACGTCTATGTGGACGGCAACCCGGTGGACCGGCCCTATCGCGGCTGGAAGCCCTCGGATCCGTTCTACAAAGTCAGCCGGTTGATGATCCGGACCAAGTACAACCCGGCCTATCCGTACCACGTGACGATGGCGAAGCACGCCCCGTACGTGTCGACGGCGAAGTCGGTGAAGGGGCACGAGACGCGGCCGGACGGGCGCGCGATTGCCGTCGATACCGGCTACCAGTCGAACTTCCGGTACGGCGCCCAGCAGTCGTTCACGCGGTCCTGGCTGATGCCGATGCACCAGACGGACTCGCTGCCCGGTAAGCACGCGATCGCCTGGAAGTTCAAGTTCGGCTATGCGATCGACCACCATGCGATC
>SYGV01000091.1 GCA_005799365.1 Nitrospiraceae bacterium | reverse complement strand
GATGATGATCGCCAGCCCCACGGCTGCCTCCCCGGCGGCGATCGCGATCACGAACAGGGCGACGATCTGTCCGGCCATGGACTCCAGATAATGGGAAAAGGCGACCAGATTGATGTTCGCCGCGTTGAGCATAATCTCCACGGACATCAACACGATGATGAAGTTGCGGCGGACCAGCACCCCGACTAGGCCGGTGGCGAACAGGATCGCGCTGACGGCGACATATGCGCTTAAAGGAACCATCAGATCCTAATGTTCAATTAGTAGGTTCTCAGAGCTACGGCCATTCATTACCAATGAAACATTGCCACGTGAACATTGCGCCGACGCCTTTAGTTTTCCTCCGCGTCAGCGCTGGTCGGCGTTTTCGCCAGCACGATCGCCCCGATGATGGCCCCCAACAGGAACACCCCGACGATTTCGAACGGGAGCAAATAATCGCTGAACATTTTGATGCCGACCGCGTAACTGTCTCCGTCTTTCAGCACGGCTTCAGCCGGCGCATCGCCCTTCGCCCCCGCATAGGGGGATCGGAGCAGCAGGATCAGCAGTTCCCCGCAGACCGCGGCCGCCGCGAACAGGATCGCCGCATAGCGGGAATGGAGGTAGCGTTCGTCGGTCTTGAGGTTCAGCAGCATCAGCACGAACAGGTAGAGGACCAGAATCGCCCCCGCGTAGACGATGACCTGGACCGCGAAGAGGAACTCCGCGTTCAGCAGGACGAAGAGCCCGGCCACGTGCAGCAGGAGGGTCAGCAACGCTAGGCCGCAATGGACCGGGTTGCGCAGCGCCACGGTGAACAGGCCAGCGGCGATACTCACGAGCGAGAAGTAGGCGAAAAAGAACAGCGTCATGAGCCTATTGGGTTTACGTCAAATGCTTCGGCGGCGGCTGTGTCGCCTTCAGCACCGACTGGGGGAAAAAGTACCGGTACTCCCGGCTTGATTGGTCGTCCTTCTCCTGATGGTGGGCGACCAAATATTTTTTGGCATCGTCGATATATCGTTCGCCGATCTGATACAGCCGCGGCTTGTCGAACAGAAGGGTCCGCTTGTCGTGGGTGGAATACTCGTACATCTTGGTCATGGCCAGCGCGTTGACCGGGCAGGCCTCTACGCAGTAGCCGCAAAAGACGCATTTCGTGATATCGATGTAGAACTCGCTCGCATACCGCTGGAGCGGGCGGTCCCGATCCTCGGTGCTGATGACTTTGATGCAATGGGACGGACAGGCGGCTTCGCAGAGATCGCAGCCTACGCACCGTTCGCGTCCGTCGTCGTACCGCAGCAGGCCCAGCGCCCCGCGATGGGTGTCCGGAATCGTCCGCTGCTCCCGCGGGTACTGGAAAGTGATCGGCTTGTAGAACATGTGCTTGAACGTGACTTTCATCGCGTCCCAGATCTCATAGAACAGGGCCGCCTCAAGAAGCTTCTTGGTCAATGTTCCAACGCTCATCTCTTATCACTCCGGAACTGCCAGCGCTCAGCTTGCAGCTCAAACGGACGGCTGAAGACTGACTGCTGAGGGCTCGTTTCAGACCTTCTCGATTGCTACCGCCGTCAGCTTAAAGGACGGCACGCCCGTCACCGGGTCCACCTCGACGGCCATCAGATCCTTGACCGGCGGCTCGTTGAAATGTTCGGGGAAGAAGCAGGCCCCTGGCAACAGGGCCTGGTCCGCTTGCACCCCCATCTCCAACGAGCCCCGCTCCGAACTCACGCGCACCCGCGCGCCGTCGCCAAAGCCCAGCCGCTCCATGTCCTGCCCGCTCATGCGGAGCTTGCCGGTATTCGGCGCGATCTTAATCAAGCCCGAGGCCTGGAGCGACAGTTTACCCGAGTGGTAGAGGAGCTGCCCCATCGCCAGCCCGAAGGGACGGCCCTGCTCCCGCGCGGCCGCCGACGCGCCCCGTCCGTACCGACCGGCCAGGTGCGACGCATACCCGTCGGACAAGTAGGCCTCCGGCTGCGGCGCGATCTTTTTGGGTTGGCCCAGGTTGTAGTAGCCGGGCAACAGTTTCATGATTTCGTTCTGAATGTCCTGCGGGGATTCGTAGCTCCATTCATAGCCAAGCCCGCTGGCCAGCGCGGTCATGATGTGCCAGTCCGGCAGGCTCTCGCCGATCGAGTCCATGGTCTGGCGGACACGCTGCACCTTGCCTTCCTGGTTCGTCACGGTCCCGTCCTTCTCGGCGAAGGTGCAGGCCGGCAAGACGAAGTGCGCCATCCGCGCCGTTTCGGTCAGGAACGGGTCCTGGACCACCAGCAAGTCCAGTTTCGCCAGGGCCTCCTTGACGCCGAACGAAGCCGGCAACGTCGCCAGCGGGTTTTCCCCGACGACGTACAACGCCTTGATCTGCCCATTGCGGCAGCGATTGAGGATTTCCGCCAAATGCGCGCCCTTGCCGATCGCCGGCAGCATGGCCGGCTGGTCCTTGCCCCAGGCCTTGGCAAACTTGGCTCTCGCCGCCTCGTCGTCGAACCGGGCCTGACCGGGCAGAAATTCCGGCGCAGCGCCCAAGTCCATTGCCCCCTGCTCGTTGGCCTCCTCGACCACCGTGTTGATGCCGCAACCGGGCCGGCCCAGCTTGCCGGTGATCCAGGCTAGGTCAATCAGGGTCAACAGGTCTTGATACCCGCCGGCACGGCGGACGATCCCCTCGCCGCAGATGATGACGGCGCGCGGCGCTTCGACAAAGATCGCCGCCGCTTCGTGCATCTGCGCGACCGACACCCCGGTCTGCGCGGCAACGGCATCCAGCGCCAGACCGGCCGCCGCATGCTTGAGTGCCGCAAAGGCCTTCGGGTGCCTCCCGACCGCCTCTTCGTCCACCAGGTCCTGTTCGAGCACGGACTTGACCAGCCCCTGCGCGAACAGCCCCTCCGTACCTGGCTTGACCAGCATCGGATGCGACGCGAGCTTGGCCATGTTGGTGTTGGCCGAGTCCGCCACGATCACTTGAGCGTGATAGACGCGGATCGCCTCCTTGACCCGGATGCTCGCCACCGGGTTGGTTTCGGTGATGTTCGATCCGATCACGAGGATGGCTTTGGCCCTGGTGATGTCCTCGGAGTCGTTGGTCATCCGCCCGACGCCCAGGGCCAGCCGGACCGCGTGGACGAAGTTGGCATGGCCGTAGCGCGCGCTGCTGTCCAGCTGGTTGGTCCCGATCACGACGCGCATGAGCTTCTGGAACAGATAGAGTTCCTCGTTGGTGCAGCGGGCCGTGATGAGGCCGGCGATCGCGTTCGGCCCGTGCTGGGCCTTGACGGCCGCCAGACGGTCTACGACCTGATGCATGGTCTCCAGCCAGGGCGCTTCGGCCAGCTGTCCGTCCCGCCGTGCCAGCGGCTGGCGCAGCCGGGCCCGGCTGTCGATGAATTGGAACCCGAACCGCCCGCGGACGCAGATGCCGCCGTGCCCCTTGGCCGTCTCGGCCCGATCGCCCCACTTGCTTTTCCAGGAGAGCGGCGAGGTCACGCGGACCACTTCCGTGTCCTTGGTCTCCACATACATCTGGCAGCCGTCGCCGCAGTAATTGCAGGTGGTCGTGGTTTTCTTGAGCTGCCAAGGCTTGTAGAGATATTTGGAGTACTTGTTGGTGATCGCGCCCACCGGACAGACCGCCAAGCAGTCGCCGCAGAATTCGCAGGAGAGGGCCACGTCGCCCTTGGCCACCACCTGGGTGAATCCGCCTTTTTTGGTGAACTGCAAGGCGTCGATCATCAGCACGTCCTTGCAGATGTTGATGCACTCGCCGCAGGCGATGCAGCGGTTCATGTTGAAATCCAACACCGGGCTGCGGGTGTCCTCCGGGATCAGCTTTTGCTTGGCATTGGCCAGGTTAGTCACCTGATGCTGGAAGGCCATGTCCTGCAACTCGCAATGCCCGTCCGCGTCGCAGACCGGACAGTCCAGCGGGTGCACGGAGAGATGCTTTTCCACGGCTTTTTTGCGGGCCAGGAAAAGATCGTCGCCTTCCGTACGGATGATCATGCCGGCGGTCGCCTTGGCCGTGCAGGAACGGACCGGCGCCTTCTTGCCCTCCTGCATCACCAGGCACATACCGCAAGAGCCGAACGGGTCGAACGTATAGTGGTAGCACATGGCCGGGATGATCTTGCCCGTGCTGGAGATGACGTCGTAGAGCGACACCCCATCCTTGGCGGTGACCGTGCGTCCGTCGATAGTCAACTCGATCGTCGCCGCCTCGACTTCCGGATTGGTCGCTGGCTTCAGTCCCACGATTCCTCAATGCTGAATGGTGAATTGTGAATGTTGAATTGAAGAGCCGTCCCTCCATTCATCATTGAACATTTAGCATTCACAATTAGCGTCATCGGTCGCACTCCCCCATCACGATGTCGTAGGTCCCGAAGATCGTGACCGCGTCCGCGATCATGTACCCGCGCGACATGAAATCGAACGCCCCCATATGAATGAACGACGGGGCGCGAATCTTCAGCCGGTAGGGCTTTCCGCCCCCCTGGCTCACGATGTAGAAGCCGAGTTCGCCCTTGTGGGCCTCGGTCCCGCAATAGATCTCACCCTTGGGCGCGTCAAAGCCCTGCGAGAAGAGCTTGAATTGCTGGATCATGGACTCCAGGTTCGTGAACACCCGATCCTTGGGGGGCAGGGTCACGCTGGGCACCTCGGCCATGACCGGGCCCTCCGCCGGCATCTGGTCGAGGCATTGCTTGATGATCTTCACGCTCTCGCGTATTTCCTCGACCCGGATCCAGTACCGGTCGTAGGTGTCGCCGTTCTTGCCCACCGGCACGCTGAATTCGCAACGGGGATAGGCCGAATAGGGTTCGTATTTGCGGAGATCATAGTCCACGCCGGACCCGCGCAGCGTCGGCCCGCTGAGCCCGAAGTTGACCGCGTCCTCCGCCGAAATCACCGCCACGCCCTTGGTGCGTGCGACCCAGATCCGGTTCTTCTCCAGAAACACCACGTACTCGTCGATCAAGGGCAGGAAGTAGTCCAGGAACCGCCGGAGCTTGTCGAGCAACGAGGGGGTAAAGTCCCGCTCCACCCCGCCGATCCGGTACCAGCTCGTCGTGAGCCGGGCGCCGCAGAGTTCGTCGAACCAGTCCAGCAGAATCTCTCGGTCGCGGAAGGTATAGAAGAAGACCGTCATCGCGCCGATGTCCAACGCCTGGGTCCCCAGCCAGAACTGGTGCCCGATGATCCGCTGCACCTCCGCCACGATCGTGCGCAAGTACTCGGCCCGCTCCGGCACCGTGATGTTCATCAGCTTCTCGACCGCACGGCAGTAGGCGAAGTTGTTGTACATTGCGCAGACGTAATCCAGGCGGTCCGTGTGCGGGATGAACTGATGATAGGTGCCCTCTTCGGCCAGCTTCTCCACGCCCCGGTGCAGGAAGCCCATGACCGGCGTGGACTTGGTGATCCGCTCGCCTTCCAGCTCCAGAATCACTTTCAGCACTCCGTGCGTGCTCGGATGCTGCGGCCCCATGTTCAGGAGCAGCTCTTCGGTCCGCACCAGCGGCAGCGATTCGGTCTCCGGCCGGCCCGGATCGACTTTATAGATGGTGGTCCGCTGGTCGTCGAGTTGCATAATTTTCAAGAAGCCTTCAGCTCTCGGCTTTCAGCTGATAACTTTGGAAACTTGCCACAGCCCGTCCGCTTCGCCGAAAACTGACGGTTGACAGCTTCCTAGCCCCGTCCCTCGTTCAAAAACTCGAACGTGTCCCGCCAGCCCTTGCCCTGGAGGGGGAAATCCTTGCGCAGCGGATAGCCCTCCGTATATTCGTCCGGCATCAGGATACGGCGCAAGTCCGGGTGGTTGCGGAAGCGGATGCCCATCATGTCGTAGACTTCCCGCTCCATGAAATCCGCGCCCTTCCAGATGTCGGTCAAGGAATCCACGATGCAATCCGCCTCGGGCACCCGCGTCTTGAGCCGGATTCGGTGCCGCTTCCGGATCGAATAGAACTCCCAGACCACCTCGAACCGCTCCTCGTCGTCCGGCCAGTCCACGGAGCTGACGTGCACGATGTAGTCGAAATCCATGTCGCGGTCGTCGTGCAGGAAGCGCGCGACGTCGTGCAGCGCCTTGCGCGTCACCGTCACGGCCAGGTCGCCGCGCCATTCCACGGCCTTGACGAAGCCCTCGGCAAACTCCCGCTGTATGCGTTCAGCGATGGGGTGCATTCAGAAAATTTTCAATTTTGAATTATCGGAATCGGGCTGCTCGGCAATGCAACATTCAACATTCAAAATTAAACATTAGCCTTCACGGCGTCCGGCTGCTTGGTGAACACCCGCTTCTGCATGATGCGTTCCTGCAACTTCAGGATCCCGTCGAAGAGCGCCTCGGGGGTCGGAGGACAGCCGGGCACGTAAATGTCCACCGGCACGAACCGGTCCACCCCCTGCACCACGCTATAGCTGTCGTAGATATTGCCAGACGTGGCGCAGGAGCCCATGGCGATCACGTACTTGGGCTCGGGCATCTGGTCATAGATCTTCCGGATCACGGGCGCCATCCGCCGGCAGACGGTTCCGGCCACGATCATCAGGTCCGACTGGCGGGGCGAGGCGCGGAACACGCCGGCCCCGTAGCGATCCATGTCGTAACGCGAGGAGACGGCCGCGATCATTTCGATCGCACAACAGGCCAGCCCGAAGGTCATCGGCCAGAGCGAGCCCTTGCGCGCCCAGTTGACGGCCTTCTCGACCGTCATCGTGATGACGTCCAGGTCCCCGTCCTTCTCTCGTCTGCCCAGTTGTATCAATCCCATGACAACCTCAAGAGCTTATGGCGGATAGCTTATGGCAGATGGCCGGAAACAACCCATTCCCTCCGGCTATTCTTGCCATCAGCTATATGACATCAGCTCTGCTCCCTTCTGCTCAGTCCCACTCGAGCGCCCCCTTTTTCCAGGCATAGACGTAGGCCACCAGGAACAAGGCGATGAAGATCAGCATCTCGACCAGGCCGACGAATCCGATCTTGTAAAAGGTCACGGCCCAGGGATAGAGGAAGATCACTTCGATGTCGAAGATGACGAACAGCATGGCAAAGATGTAGTACCGAACCGGGAAGGGCATCCGGGCGTCGGAAAAGGGCTCGCTCCCGCACTCATAGGCGCTGAGCTTCTCCGCATCCGGATACTTGGGCTGGACCAGATAGCTGATCACCAGCGTCACGACGCCGAAGGCCAGCGCAATGACGATGAAGAGCAGGATCGGGAAATAGCGAGTCAAATACTCGAGGAGCAACTCGGTGCCGCTCACAAAACCCCCGCTCCCAACACCTTGACTTCCAATGGAAGTTCGGCATTTTAGTCGTGCCCCTCTGCCAATAGCAAGCGCACAAAGGACCTACTGGCCGGGAACCGAAAGCCCTAGCCAGGAACACGACCCCATCCCATCGTTTTGTTTTTTCAGTGATCCTGGTCCGGAGGCGGATCGGAGCCGGTGGCGGGTTGCAAACCGATGGGGCCGTAACGGCAGGCTGATCAAGTCTGCTCCGGTCGCTTGCGCATCTTGTCCTGAGGCGTCCGCAACCCCTGCGGAGCTTCGCCTGATGCGGCATCCCACTCGGCTTGAAGCGGGAACGTCGCTTTCGCTTTTTTTCTTCGGTGAATCTGGGTTTCAATCCGGCGGGGCAGCGGCCCGGGAAGGCCGGCTGGTTGCGGACGGTTGGGCTTGGGATCATGGGCCATGGTATCCCTCGCGGAGAGCATCCGATTACGCATCACGATGCACTGCACGCTAGCACCGGCAGAAACCGCCTGTCAAACCGCCGGATCGCACAGGAGCTTTGCCGGGCTTGGCTTGACAATGTCGTCAGTTTGCTATGGTTACGCCCATGGCTTGGCTTTGGCGTCAGAGGCCCATGAATCGCCGCCTGTTTGCGACCGTTTGCGCAACCTTGACCGTAGGTCTCTTGCCGGTTCAGTCTCCCGCTTCGGCCGATCACCCCGGCATCAAGAGTGTGCGCATGGGGGAAGCGGCCCTGACCTTTTCCGCCGGGTTTATCCGCCCCACCATGCCCATCGAAGGCGTCGTCGGCCCCCTGAACGCCGACGCCCAGACGACCAGCAATAAGATGATCCTGGGCGCGGGCGACCTGTGCTACCTGCAATTGACCAACGCCGGCGCCGTCGAAGCCGGCGCCCATGTCACAATCTACCGACGCATCAACGAAATATTTCACCCGGCCAAGGGCAGGTACCTCGGTGAGCTGTTCGCCAACGTCGGCGTCGGGCTGGTCACGGAAGTCACGCAGGGGCTCGCCACCGTGCGCATCGTTCGCTCCTGGGGGCCCATCAACGCCGGCGATCGCGCAATCCGCTTCGCCACCCTGCCCCCGGAAGAACCGCCGGCGCCGGGCCGCAGCTTGCCGAATATCCCCGGCTATATCATCGCCCTTCCGCCATCGCTCTCTTTGGTCGCCCAGACGCATATCGTGTATATCGACTGGGGACGCAACGACGGGCTCCGGGTGGGAGACCGGTTGGACGTGTTGCGGACCTCGGCGAACGTTCCCGTACAGAGGATCGGCGAGTTGAAGGTGCTGGCCCTGGAAGAAACGACCGCCACAGCCCTCGTCATCCGCTCCACCGTGCCCTTGCTCCGCGCCGACCGGATCGCGTTCCAGGAGCCGAGCCAACAGGTCATCCGC
The DNA here is from genome assembly GCA_005799365.1 of Nitrospiraceae bacterium. Classification (GTDB taxonomy): domain Bacteria; phylum Nitrospirota; class Nitrospiria; order Nitrospirales; family Nitrospiraceae; genus SYGV01. The sequence continues at coordinate 8,027 of SYGV01000091.1, read as the reverse complement.
CGCGCCGCTGCGGAAACCATTGCCGAAGCAATGGACCGGCTGGCCAACGCGGCCCCTTCCGAGAAAGAAGCCGCGCAGCCGGCGCTCGGCGCGCCGATGCCCGGGCCTGATCTCTCCCGCCTCGCCGTCCTGGCCAAACAACTGGAGTTCGATCCGGGCGGCGCCCCGATCAAGCCGACCGGACGGGCCGCCTTGCAAGAGATCGGCGAGATGTTGAAAGCCGTCTCCGACAAACAGATCCGCATCGAAGGCCATACGGACCGGATGCCGATCGGCCCTTCGCTCAAAGGGCAATATGCGAATAACCTCGCGCTCTCGAAAGCCCGGGCACAAGAAATTGTCCGGCACCTCGCGGAAGAAGGCGGCGTGGACCAGGCCAACCTGATCGTCGTCGGATATGGCGACGCAAAACCAGTGGCCAACAACAGGACCGAGGAGGGCCGGAAGCAGAATCGCCGGATCGAAATCGTGCTAACGCCCAAGGAACTGCCTCCCGTTCTCTCCACCAGTCCGGCAGCCAGGCGGGAACCGGACAGTCCGCCCGTCGGCGAGCCGCCGCAAGAGAGACTGCCGGAGCTTGCCCCTCCGCCCGACGCCGCGCCTCAAGCCCCGTAGCCGGCACGACCTGCGGCCCGGCTCCCATACCCGATTGTTCCCCTCGGACCCGACTGCTAGAATGTGCGCGCATCCCCTTGTTTCACGTGTCACTCCACACAGTCAGGATCAGCTTGTGACTCAGTCCCCTGAATCGTCGCATCACGACCCGACGTTTGCGGACGTGCTGGTTCCCCGGCACTTACGCCGGGCCTTTACCTATCGCGTGCCGGCCCCGCTCCGCCGACAACTCATGGTCGGCAGTCGGGTGCTGGTGCCCTTCGGCCCCAGCACCCTGCAGGGCGTGGTGATTGCCCTGGCGGCGACACCGCCCCCATCCTTCTCCAAGCCGGCAGCGGTCGGACGCCTGAAGGCAATCCTAGCGCTCGCGGATGAACAGGAGACCGGCGTCGCCGCTCCGGACCTCCTCGATCTGACCCGCCTCGTGGCGGACCAGTACCTCACTCCCTGGGGCCAATGTCTCCGGCTGGCGCTGCCTCCTTCCACTCCGTCCGTCAAGCCATCCCGGTACTACCGCATCACCGACGCGGGGAAGGCGGCGGTCCAGGCGGCGGACGGATCGCCATCCGCCAAGCTCTCGGCCCAGGCGCGCGAGCTACTCGCGCGCCTGATGGCGACGCCCAGACGCAAGGGCTTGACGCTGGCCACGCTCAGCCGAGGCATGGAAGGATCGCTGACCCGCACCCTCTCGGACCTGACGCGCCGAGGCCTGTTGCAGGAAGGCCAGGCGGATGCAGCTGATTCCGGTCGGCCTCGCTCGAAGGTCCGGCAAACCGGCCGCGACCGGGCCCTCATCCCAACAGAGCCGGACCGGTCCGCCGCCCTTTCCCTCCCGCCACTTCCCTCACGCTGGGAGGAGCCGCTGCTTGCGGCCTTCAAAGATGGAGCGCACCAAACGTGGCTCCTGCAAGCCCCCTGGACCGATCGCCTAGCCGGCTACCTCTACACAGGGGAGGAAGCAGTCAGCCGGCGCCGCACCGTCCTCATCATCTCTCCGGACCGGACACGCGCCGAGGCGATCGCCGGGGCGGCGCGGGCCAGGTGGGGCGAGCGGGTAACGCTCCTGCACAGCAACCTGGCGCCGGCCTCGCGCGCAGCAGCCTGGCACAGGATTCAGGCAGGGCAGGTGTCGGTCGTGGTGGGAACCAGATCGGCCGTCTTTGCGCCCCTGACGTCCCTCGGCCTCATCTGCGTGGATCAGGAAGACGATCCCTCGCTGAAGGAGGAACAGGAGCCCCGCTACCATGCGCGCGACGTGGCCAAGCAACGCGCGCTTCAGCAGAGCGCCCTACTGCTGCTCGGCTCGGCCCATCCCTCGCTGGAAACCTGGCAGGCGATGGCGGACGGCGCAAGGGACGAACGGATATTATCGTGGCCCGCCGAGCAACCGGCTGAGGCTAGGCTCCCGGCCATCTACCTGATCGACTTGCGCCAGACCCCCTACGGGACGGTCCTTTCCCAGTCCATGCTGGACGGCATCACAGCAGCAGTAGCCGCCAAGGCCGGAGCGGTCTTGTTTTTGAACCGCAAGGGATTTGCCTCCGCGCTGCTCTGCCGGGACTGCGGCCAGGCCCCACGGTGTCCTCACTGTTCCGTGTCGCTGACCTACTACCGCCAATCCGCCGCCCTGGCCTGCCGCTACTGCGGCACCTCGGCGCCACCGCCCGACACCTGCCCGACTTGCCTGGGCGCCAGATTGGAACCGGTGGGGTCCGGCACGGAACGGCTGGAGGAGATGCTGCGCCGCCTCTTGCCCCAGGCAACTATTGCCAGACTCGACCGCGACCAGGCCAGGACACAGGCCCAAGCGGACCGGCTGCGGGCGGAAGCCGTGGCGGGCAAGTGGGACATCCTCATCGGTACGCAGATGTTGTTGCAAGGGTTCCCGCTCCCCAGCGTGGGCTTCGTCGGCATCGCCAATGCGGATACGGGACTCCATGCGGCCGACTTCCGCGCCGCCGAGCGCACCTACCATGCCCTGTCGGACGCGGTCTCCCTGGCCAAGCCGGCGGACGAAGGAGGGATGGTCCTGATCCAAACGTCGCTGCCGAGTCATCATGCCATCACCGCCGTGGCAACGCAGAATCCGTCGCTCTTCTATGAGCAGGAGCTGCTCTCGCGGCAGGCCCTCGGCTATCCGCCGTTCACCCACTTGATCAGCTTGCAGGTGTCCGGCACACAGGCCGGAGCCGTCAAACAGGCGGCGACCGCCTGGGCCAAGCTGCTCACCCAGGCGATTCCGGCCGCCCCCAAACCGGCGCCTGGCGCGACCGAGCCGGTGACGATACTCGGCCCGGTCCCGGCCCAACACGCGCAGCTGCGAGGGCGACACAGGTATCAGCTGCTGGTCAAAGCCGGTAGCGCGGAGCAGGCCCGCCGGACGGTGAAGGCCACGTTGGATGCGATAGAGCGCACGAGGGGAAAGAGCGGACTGCGGTTCGACGTGGACGTGGACCCGATCGAGATGATCTAAACGCCGAAGGCTGAACGCGGAATGATGAACTGAGCGAGCTTCCGTTCCCGGCTCAAATCCGCCCGATGGAGAGCGCCGGAGCCACGTCACCGTTTGTAAATCTCTCTCCGGTGGCCGATGCAATACGACAATCTCATCGCCCTCCAGGTCGAAGGTGACCTGATAGTCACCGATGCGAAACCGGTACGACCCCAGTTCGGAATGCTTTAAGGGCTCGGCATACCGAAGAGGGTCTTGCTCATAGCGGAACAGGGTTTTGCCGATTCGCTGCTTGCTGGGTGGGTCGAGTGCGTCAATGTCTTTGATCGCGCGGTGGGTATAGGTCAGCCGGCAGATCACCGGCCGAAGACCTCGTCATGGGATTTCACCCGGCCGGCCCTGAAATCCCGACGAGCGTCTCGAATGTTCTGAAGGTATTCCGGCGAAGTCGCGGCAATGAGGTCTTCCAGGAAACCTTGCCGCGCGGCCTTTTTCATTCGTCTGACGGCCTTGATGATCATCTCGGCGCTGATGTCCATCTTCAACTCAGTCGGCATGGTTTCCCTACTTTTGCTCGTTCATTCACTGTGCAGTGTCCTGCGCCCGCCGCTTCAGTTCGACCAGCCATTCTTGCTCGCTTCGCCGTTGGCTTGAGCCGGCCGGCTCCAGACTGTCCAGGAATTCGCCCGCAAGAGCAGCACGCTCCTCTTGGGGGAGTTGAAGCGCGTCCTTCAGCAGTTGTTTGCCGCTTGGAGACATGGAGCCAGTGTATGCCTTTCCCGAAAGAAAAGTGAAGCAGGCCGGGCTACGGAACAACGGTTGTTGTTTCAATTCAACGCGTATCGTTGCCCGGCCTGTTCCGTTTCGTTTTATCCACCGGTTTGGCCAACTCCGGCTGCTTCCAGACCATCCGTTTGAAGAGGCCGTAGGAAAACGTGAGCCAGAAGATGGAGGAGAAGAGGCCGAAGAGAACCGCAGTGAGGATGAGGCCCATCTGCTCGTCGGTCGGCTGCGCCCCCTGCTCGCCGGCCAGCTTGACTTGCACCATCGTGGCGACCGGCCAGGCGAAGCTTTCCACTCCCAGCAAGAGCGTGGCCCAGGCCCAGATTGCGCCGATGGTCTCGGCCCGCCAGAGCAAAAAGGCCGCGACGCCCACGCCCACCAACGCAAAGAGCAGGACCGGCAACTGTCCCCAGACGAGCCAGAACCCCAGCGTCACCACCAGGCTGCCGAGCACCGCGTTGAGTTGGAGCATGCCCATCGGGTGAGGAGTCTGAGGGTTTCAACACCCCAAGTCAATCGTTGTGTGACCTCGCCTCCGCTTCTCGTTGCCTTGCGCCGCCCTCTTCAGTAAGGTGTGGCTTACGCATGGAGCTTCAGCACTTCCTCCTCAACCTCATCATCGTCTACGCCTCGGCCCGCCTCCTAGGCGAAGCGGCCGATCGTCTCGGGCAGCCGGCCCTGTTGGGCGAGTTGCTCGCCGGCGTCCTCATCGGCGGGAGCCTCCTGGGCTGGGCCGAGGCCACCGAACCCCTGAGATTGCTCGGCGACATCGGCGTGATGCTGCTGCTCTTCGAGATCGGGTTGGAATCGGACCTGCAGTCGTTTCTACGCATCGGCAAGACCGCTTCGCTGGTGGCGACAATCGGCGTGGCCGCTCCGTTCGCCTTGGGCTACCTGCTGGGACTGGCGCTTCACCTGAGCCACTTGCAATCGGTCTTCATCGGCGCGACCCTCACCGCGACCAGCATCGCCGTCTCGGCCCGCACGCTGACCGAGCTGGGCCGGCTGAAGACAGCCGAAGGGCAGATCATCCTGGGCGCGGCGGTTATCGATGACATTCTGGGCCTGATCGTCCTCTCGGTCGTGATCAGCCTGGCCACATCCGGCGCCGTGTCATGGCTGGAGGCCGGATGGACGGCGGGGGTAGCCGTCGCCCTGCTCGCTGCGGCCATGCTGATCGGCACCCGGTATGCCCATCGGCTCAGCCGACTGTTGAGCCTGATGAAGGCTCGCGGGGGCCTGATCGTCGCCGCCGTGATCTTCGCCCTGACGTTGGGGTACCTGGCGGGCCTGCTCCACATCGCGCCGTTGCTCGGCGCTTTCGCGGCCGGGTTGGTGCTCGCCAGGACGGAGCATCAGGCTCACATCGGGGAGGCGATCAAGCCGGTGGCCGACGTGTTCGTGCCGATCTTTTTCGTCCTGGTCGGCATGGCCGTGGACCTGCGGCGCTTGCATCCGATGGAGACAGAGAACTGGCCGGCCTTGCTCCTGGCCGGCGGACTGCTCGCTGTTGCGGTGGCCGGAAAACTCGCTTCCGGTTTAGGAGTCGCAGGAGTGAAGGCCGACCGGTGGCTGGTGGGGATCGGGATGTTGCCGCGCGGGGAAGTGGGCTTGATCTTTGCGGGAACCGGCCTCTCTCAGCGGATCATCGGCGAGGGCGAGTATGGGGCCATCCTGCTGGTCGTGGCGTTCACCACCTTCCTGGCCCCTATCCTGCTCAAGTGGCGCTGCCGCCATGCAGGGCCTTGAACAGCCTGCCGAACGGCTGCCTCACGCCATCGGACTAGGCTCGGGGAGGCACCAGCTTGTGGCGGCCGAGCGCGCCTTGCAGCGTCTCGCCTCCGACGGTCACGTAGAGTTCTCCGCCGCTCTGGACGAGTTCGAACTTGGTATTGCGATCCACCTTCGCATCCAGCGCGTCGAGAAATCCTGGGTCGAGCCGCCACACGTCGATCGCCTCGACGTTGTAGATGGACCTGGAGCGAGCCTCGCGCCACAAGTTCGAAAGTTCGACGTGGGTGAACAGGGCCACGCGGGGCGACGCTTTGCCGGCCTTGTGCAGGCGCTCGGCCGACGGGGCTCCGATCTCGATCCAGGCGCGGATCGTCCCCGACCCGTCGCGAACGGCCAGGGGCGGCTCGTCGGTCGAGGCAATGCCCTCCTTGCTGAACCCGATCCCTTCTTCATAGCACAGGCAATAGGCGATCGCCCTGGTCAGCAGATAGCGCATGGACTCCGACGGCTGGCGGGCGAGGCGCAGGTCGAGCGCCTCGTAGACCCCGCGGTCCACGTCGGACAGAGTCACCTGCCAATGATAGACGGTGGCCTTGATGGCCATGGGAGCATCCTCACAGATCGCCCGCAAGTAGCGACCGGCCTGCGTTTGTCCGATGGCAACCCGCGAGCCCTTGCGTCCCGGCCAGTCCTCTCCAGGGGCTCGCAATACCGCTTCAACTTCATCCTCGTCCACGCCCTCAATTGTCGGTTCCGGACATTGCACTGACTACCGACAACTGTGAGCTCTTCGCGGTGGCAAAGTACCACTCCGCCGCGATTTGATCGACCGTGTGGCTCAAGCTATAGAGACAAGCAAAGAATTATGGAGGGTTTTCTCCGCCGCGCCCAAGAAAAGCAGCGCGTCGGTACACGCAAGCGAGGCGAAGAATCTGAGTACTGGAGGGAAGGTACCTCTCCGCCCGCATGTGATCGAAGGGCGCGGTTCAAGCGAAGCTTGGTATGGTGCCGAAGGCGGGACTTGAACCCGCACGGGTTTCCCCACACGCCCCTCAAACGTGCGCGTCTGCCATTTCGCCACTTCGGCCCGGGCGCATTATACCCAGACGCTTCCCAAATCTCCACCTCCTCCCTCCTCCCACCAGCAGGGGACAGGCTGTCGCTCCGAAGGTGTCGAAGCTGTGCATCCTGGCACACCCGCTCCCCTTACCTGCTTGTCATTCAACGGTCCGTATGGGTATGATCGCCTAAACACGCGCATCCATTGCATGATTGCACCGGCATCGCCAGCAGCCACGACCTTACACCGAGACCGCCGAGTGGCCGCCTTTTTCGACGTGGACAACACGTTGTTCCCCGGCACCGCGATCGAGGTGCGCTTCTTCCGCTATCTGTGGCACAAAGGACATGTGGGGTCGCTGGAAGCAACCCGCAGCCTCTGGTATCTGCTGCAACATCTGCCGGCCCTGTCCCTGCACCCGCTGCGCGAGCGGAAGCTGTATCTGGAAGGCAAGCGGCCGGCGGAGATCGAGCCGCTGGCGGCGGAATTCGTGCACAGCCAGGTCTGCCCCCGTCTCTCTTCTGCCGGCCTAGCGGCGCTGGAGCGGCATCGGGACTCAGGCCATCATCTGGTCCTGATTACCGGTTCGCTGGATTTCCTGATCGCCCCCCTGGCTGGCCATTTGAAGGTGGACCTAGCCCTGGCCGCGGTTCCGGAGCGGCGCGACGGTTTCTACACCGGCTCGATCGTACCGCCCTATCCCTATGGAGAGGGCAAGCGCCAGCTGGTCGCGACCTTCGCCAAGGAGGCGGGCATTGCGTTGCAGGACAGCTATGCCTATGGGGACAGTCCCGGCGACGTGGACACGCTGCGGCTCGTCGGCCACCCGTTGGTGGTGAACCCGATCCGGGGCATGGGTCGGATTGCGCGGCGTGAAGGCTGGCGGGTCGAGAGATGGGAGTAACGCATCGTAAAGTTGGAAAGTCTGAAAGACTTTCAAGTCCGGGCATGCAACATTTCGACTTTTTGACTTTGCGACTTTCAAACGCTTATGCACATTACCGAAATCTTCCATAGCATCCAGGGCGAGTCGTCCTATGCGGGACAGCCCTGTGTCTTCGTCCGGCTGACCGGCTGTCCCTTGCGCTGCACTTGGTGCGACAGCGAGTACACCTTTTCCGGCGGAATCAACATGACGCTGGAGGCGGTGCTGGCCAAGGTCAAGTCCTACGGCTGTCCACTGGTGGAAGTGACGGGCGGGGAGCCCTTGCACCAGCCGGAGGCCTTCACCCTCGTGACCCAGCTCTGTGACGAGGGCTACGAGGTCCTGGTCGAGACCAGCGGCGCGATCGACACGGCCCCGCTGGACCGGCGCGCCCATGTGATCCTGGACGTGAAGTGTCCCGGCAGCGGGATGCTGGACCGGATGCACTGGCCGAACCT
>SYGV01000090.1 GCA_005799365.1 Nitrospiraceae bacterium | reverse complement strand
CTCAAAAACGTCAGCTTGCGGATTCCGCACAATGCGGTGACGGCCATTACCGGAGTGTCCGGCTCCGGCACGTCCTCGCTGGCCGTCGACACCCTCTACGCCGAGGGCCAGTGGCGCTATGTCGAATCGCTTTCGACCTATGCCCGGATGTTTTTGGAACGGCTGGACCGTCCCGAGGTGGACCGTTTGGTCAACATCCGCCCGGCCATCGCCATCGAACAAAAGAATCCGGTCCGGACCGCCCGCTCCACCGTGGCCACGGCTACGGAGATCGCCGATCTCCTGCGGTTGTTGTTTGCCAAAGTCGGGCGTCCGATCTGCCCTGGCTGCAAAGAAGTCGCAAAAGGATTCCATCCCGGCACCGTCGCGGATGACCTGCTGGCCCGCTTTCCCGATGCGCGGGCGATGATCCTGTTCCCCATCAAGGATCCTGGGCCTGGTCACGACCGGACTTTCACCGCATCCCTGCTCACGCGCGGCTTCGTCCGCCTAAAGCAAGGAGATGCGCTGATCGACCTGCAGGCGGGAGGAGCCATTCCCCGCGCCCCTGGCGCCGACCTCCAAGTCGTCCTCGATCGGCTGGTGCTTCGCCCCGACAATCGAAGTCGGTTGATCGAGGCGGTTGAAACAGCCTTTCGCGAAGGCGACGGGCAGTGCCGGGTGGACGTCATCGGCCAGGGGCAGCAGCGCTACAGCGAGCGGCTCCAGTGCCAACGCTGCGGGCGCAGCTTTCCTCCGATCAGACCGCTGCTCTTCTCCTTCAACCATCCCTTGGGCGCCTGCCCCGAGTGCAAGGGTTTCGGAAACATCCTCCGATACGACGAGGCCCTAGTCGTGCCCAATCGAAACCGCTCGCTGGCCGACGGCGCCATCGAGCCCTGGACCAAGCCCGGCACCGACTGGTGGCAAAAGCAAATGCTGCTGGCCATGAAACGACGCGGGGTCAGTCTCACCACGCCGTACGGCAAGCTCTCAGACCAGGAACGAACCTTGCTGTGGCAGGGCGAAAAAAAGTTCGAAGGGGTCATGCAGTTCTTTGAACACCTGGAACAGAAGCGCTACAAGCTCCACGTCCGGGTCTTCCTCAGTCGCTATCGCAGCCCGGTTCCCTGCGCCCCCTGCGGCGGCAGCCGGCTCAAACCGGAAGCGCGGGACGTGCAGGTGGCCGGGCGGGCCATCCACGAGATCATGGGGCTGACGATTCAGGACGTCGTCGGGTGGATCGAGACGCTCGCCCTGTCGGAATTTGAAACCCGCATCGCCCAGGATCTCTTGCGCCAACTCCAGATGAAGCTGGGTTTCCTCCTGCGTGTCGGCCTCGGCTACCTGACTCTGGCGCGGCAAACCCGCACCCTCTCCGGCGGCGAGGCGCAGCGGATCGCGTTGGCCAATCAACTGGGATCGCGCCTGGTCGGCACCTTGTACGTGCTGGATGAACCGACCATCGGACTCCATGCCCGGGACACCGCCACGCTGGCGGCCATTCTCCGAGACCTCGCCGACAGCGGCAACACGGTGGTCGTCGTGGAGCATGACCGGCAGATGATCCTGGCCGCCGACCATGTGGTGGAGATGGGCCCTCGGGCCGGCGCGCTGGGCGGCGAGGTGGTCTGCGCCGCGCCGGCGAAGGAATTTCTGGCGGACGAGCTAGCCCTCACCGCCCGGTACTTGCGGGGGGATGACCGGATCCCGCTGCCGCGGGTCCGGCGCCGGGGTTCGGGACAGGCGCTGATGCTGGCCGGCGCCAGCGAACATAACCTGAAGGACCTGACGATCCGCATTCCGCTGGGCATGTTGGTCTGCGTAACCGGCATCTCCGGCTCGGGGAAAAGCACGCTGGTGGAAGACACCATCTACCGCGCGGTGGCGCGGGCCTTCCAGACCGAAACCCTGCCCATGGGCCGCTTCCGCGCGATCAAAGGCTTGGAGCACCTCCGCGGGGTCCGCTTGATCGACCAGCAGCCGATCGGCCGGACCCCTCGCTCCAACCCGATCACTTATCTGAAAGCCTTTGATGACATTCGCCGCCTCTTCGCCGCCCAGCCGGCCGCGCGGCGGCAGGGATTGACCGCATCCCACTTTTCATTCAACCAGATCGGAGGCCGGTGCGAACGTTGCCAGGGAAACGGGTATGAGAAGCTGGAGATGTACTTCTTCGAGGATATCTACGCGACGTGCGAAGCCTGTGCAGGCCGCCGGTTCAAGCCCGAGGTGCTGAGCGTCCGCCTGCGCGGCAAGACCATCCACGAGGTCCTGGGGTTGACCGTGAGCGAGGCCTTATCGCTCTTTTCCGGCACTCCGTCCGGCGCGGGGAAACTGGGCGAGCAGCTGCACTTGCTGATCAGCATCGGCCTCGGCTACCTCCGGCTCGGACAGCCGGCCACCACCCTGTCCGGCGGCGAGGCGCAACGGCTCAAGATCGCGGCCGAATTGGCGGGGCTGAAAAACCGGCCGTCGCGCGCCGGCGTGACGCCGCCGACGGAGCGCCAGCGGGGGCAGACCCTCTACATCATGGACGAGCCGACGACGGGCTTGCATTTGGAGGACATCAAGAAGCTGTTGGCTGTCATCGGCAAGCTGGTGGACGCGGGCAACACCCTGTTGCTGGTCGAGCATAACCTGGACGTGATCAAAGCGGCGGACTGGATCATCGACCTGGGGCCTGAAGGAGGCGATGCAGGGGGCAGGATTGTCGCGGAGGGACGGCCCGAGCAGGTGGCGCAATGTGCCGAGTCACATACAGGACGCTTCTTGCGTCCCTTGCTCAGCCTCGGCTTGTGATGGTTCAGTTAAGCCCGGGATCGGCCGGCATCTCGGCATAGACCGCGTAAGGGCCGCCGAGCGCCTGCACGATGTCCGGCCAGACCCGCTCCGGTTCCTTTTCAAACACGACGGTCGGATCGGCCGGCAGGGCAATCCAGGATCCGGTCTTCATTTCATTTTCGAGCTGGCCCGGCCCCCAGCCTGAATACCCCATGTAGGCTCGAAAGGCGTCGGTCCCGGCCGGCTCGGTCAGCACCCGCTCAAGCGCCCCCACGTCCCCGCCGAGGTACACCCCGTCGAACACATGGTGGGTATTGCCGGGCTCCTGAGTCATGCGATACAAGAGCAGGACATGATTCGGCTGGACAGGGCCTCCGGAAAAGAGCACATGGCGCTGCCCCTCGAGAATCGGCACTTGCGGCAACGCTTCCGACACCGACACGCCGGTCGGACGGTTGACCACCACCCCGAGCGCCCCCTCCGGCCCATGCTCGCACAACAACACCACGGCCTGCCGGAAGTTCGGATCACGCAACGAAGGGGCTGCGATCAGGAAGATGCCTTTGCCGAGAGGAGTCGCCATGCTCGTATCCTACCCGCTGAGCGGACGCTGTTCAAGCGGAGAGGAGCCTCATTCATAGAGTCCCGGCCGCCGATCACGCAGGAGATCATTATACCGAGTGAGGGTTTTGTTGCGGGCTTCGCCCGGGTCGATCTCAAGGACCGTGAGTTCCTCCTGGTCGCGAGCCGCCCGATGGAGAATGCGCCCTTTCGGCGTGACGATTTCACTACTGCCGATAAAGGTCAACCGCTCCTTCCCCCCTCGTTCCTCCGAGCCGATCCGGTTGGCCGTGACACTGAACAGACGATTTTCAAGACATCGCGTGACCATGGCATCGGGGCAGTGAGGCAGGACCAGATTGGAAGGATGGCAGAGAATCTCCGCGCCTTTTAAGGCCAGCGTCCTCGCCGACTCAGGATAGAACCAGTCGAAACAAATCATGACTCCGACTTTCGCCGGCCCGATGTCCCACACCAGGAACCCCGTATCGCCCGGCGCAAAGAACAGCGTCTCCTCAAAAAACAGGTGGGCTTTGCGGTACACACCGACGACCCCGCCCGGCCCCACCAGCACGGCGGAGTTATAGCAACGCCCCTGGTGTCTCTCCGGAAGGCCGGCCACAAGATGACACTGCTGCCTGCGAGCGATCTCCAGAAGACGGTGCGTGGTCGGCCCGTCGGGGATCGGTTCGGCCAACGCTTCGACTTCCTGCTCGGCAACGAACTGGTAGCCGCTCGCAAACAGCTCCGGCAGGACCAGCAGGTCGCACTGGGCCTCGGACACCCGATCGGTCACAAGGTCCAGGTTCCGCGTGACCTCGCCGAAGACCGGATCGAATTGAAAATATCCCACGCGCATGCGCAAAGCCCCCAAACAAAAACGGGCAGGGAATTCCCTGCCCGTTCGCGTGCTCTTGGAGCGGAATTACTTGACTTCTGACAGGTGCATGACCGCATTCTCCGCCGCCTTGGTGGCGACGTCCGCATGGCCGGCCTTCCCATGCTCCACGGCGTCCTTCAATTGCTTGATGCCTTCCGCCAGGTGAGGATTGGCCTTCTCCTTCTGCGCCGCCTCGGCATGCTTCAGCGCCCCCTCTGCATGCTTCACCAGCGCATCCGCATGGCCCTGCTTCCCGTGCTCGACGGCTTCTTTCGCATGCTCGACGGCTTCGGCCGCATGCCCCTTGTCGGCCAGCGCCACGGAAGAAAGAGACGGCAGGCTCACGAGCGCCGTCATGACACCAAGGACCATCGCTCCCAACAATACTTTCTTGCCCATCGTTGCGTCCCTCCTTCTCCGGATGCGTTGCGTCATCTTCGTTCCGATAGTTATGATTGCGGAACCACGCCTCTTGCTGGGACGATACCAGCCAAGACCGTGGCTGTCAAGACGGCCTGGCCTCGTCCGTATTGATGATTTTGTGCAGCAACCTGACGTCCGTCTCGACCGGCGCGGCAAAGTCACGGCTCCATTCCCACCAGGACCCCGGGTAGTTCCGAACCTTGTCATACCCAACCAGCTTCAACACAAAGTACAGCCAGGCGGACCGGACGCCGCCGGTACAATAACAGATCACCTCGCGGCCGGCCTGAACCCCCTTCTCCTCCAGGGCGGCTTTGAGTTTCTCCACCTCCTTGACCGTCGCGTCAGGGTTGAGGAACCCGTTCCAGGGCGCGTTCACGGCCGAGGGAATATGCCCGGGCCTGGGAATGCCTTGCACTTCCTTGCCGGCATACTCCTCCAAGCTGCGCGCGTCGACGATGATCGTCTCCGGATGGGGCCGCTTGACCAGCTTTTTCAGTTCATCCTTCAGGACGATCAACTCGGGCGTCGGCTTGGCGGTGAACGAGCCGGGCTTGACGGTCACGTTCATATGCTCGAACCGGCGCTTCTCCGCCACCCACTTGACCCAGCCCCCATCGAGGATCCTGAGCTGCGTCAGCCCCAGATACTGGAGCATCCAGAACATGCGTCCTTCGTCCCCCCAGTTGTCGAAGGGATTCGAGTAAATGACGATGTCGCTGTCGTTGTTGACTCCCAGAGCGCGGATTGTCTGCTCCAGGCGCGACACGTCCGGGTCCAGAAGCCCCTTGGCCGCCGCGTTCGGATCGCTGAAATCATGCCAGGTGGCATGCACCGCCCCCGGGATATGGCCGCCGAACATGTAGGCCGCCTTGCCGCGCACGTCGATCACCACTAGGCCTTCCCGGCCAAGATTGTGCTCCAATGTCTTGGTATCGATCAAAAACGGATGGTTCATGATGCTCCTTTGTGAATCGCCGCCGGCTTGCCTGCCGCCTCGGCGCCCGTCGCCGCACAGGCCAGTTGCGCCTCGGAGTCGGACCGACGCAAGGCCATTTTCAAATCGGCCGTCAAAGGCAGATGGCGTTCATAGATCGTGAACTCATAGGGGGCCTGCCCGGTCAAGTCATACTGCTTCTCCAGCATCGCATGCTGCTTGTCCGTCAGGATATGATAGCGCACGCGGGTTTTCAAGGCGAGCCCGGCGCTCCCTTCCGCCGGTCCCGGCAGACGATAGGTAAACCGATACTCGCGGCTCGCCAAGGGCACAAGCCGATTGTCGTACAGCTCCACGATGGCCGGTTGCCAAAGAATCCATCGTCCCATCGTATCCACCTGATGGGCCAACTCTTTCCCCTGCCCGTCTTGCACGGTGAACTCGACCGTGAAGTGCCGATCCGGATCGCCGGTCGGAATCTTATGGCCTGCGCCGGCATTGATCAGCGTCAGGGTGAACCGGGTCTGGTCCCCCGGCTTCGGGTCCAGCGGATCGGTCTGCACCTGGACCGCCACGGCCTGCTTGACCATCTCCGGATCATGGCCGCCACGCCACAGGTGCCGCCGTCCAGGCCTAATCGGCCCGCCCTTCGCCACCGGCCGCTCCACTTCCGGCATATGACAGCTCTGGCAGATGAAGCCCTTTTCTTTCATGAAGAACTTGCCTTCGTATTCGGCATACGTCCCGCAAGGGCCCACGTTGTAGAACTGCGCGGGCCCGGAGATGACGTTATGGCAGCGAGAGCAAATTTGGGACGTGCGAAAATTGGGATCGAACTTGGTCGGGTGCGGCGCAGCCGAGTCATCGAAGGGGCCCAGGATAACCCCGTCGCGCACATGGCAGGCGGCACAGGTGATCGCTTCCTTCTGATACGCGGGGTCATAGTGGGGATTCGGCTCCTGGACCGCCTTTTCCACGCGCCCGCGCGGGATGTCCTTGATCAGCGTCGGCTGCTGGTTCTCCAGCGGGGTGTGGCAGTTCAAGCAAACCCAGATGTTCTTGTCCTTCTTCCAATAAGCCTGAAAGAAGGGATCCTCGTAGGCCTGGGCATGGATGCTGGACTTCCACTCCTCGTAAATCTCACGGTGACAGGTCCCGCACGATTCCGCCTTCAGACTGTCGAGCCCGGCCGGCACCGTCTGGAAGGGGATCGCATGCGCATAGTCGGACCGGAGGCCGAAGATGACGACGGGCTTGACCTCGGTGTAATAGAAGTAGGCCAAGCCGGTTGCGACGATTATCCCCGCCAGCCCTATCCCAAGTCGCTTTATCGGCTTGCTCAGTCTCACGCTTCGACCAGAGCCAGTACATGCCGCTCGACGGAGGCCGACAGCGCGTTCAGGTTGTAGCCCCCCTCCAGACAGGACAAGACCCGCCCGCGGCAGTGCCGATGGGCGATATCGAGCACGATCCGGCTCAAGACTCCATATCCCTCTTCCGTCAAGGCCATCCCGGCCAGCGGATCGTCCCGATGGGCGTCAAATCCCGCCGAGATCATCACAAACTCTGGCTTAAACGAATCGGCCGCGGGCACGAGAATCGTCTCAAAGACTTCGCGATACTCCTCGTCCCCCTCTCCCGACGACATGGGGACATTCACCGTCAGCCCCTCCCCCTTCCCTTCCCCCTGTTCCGTCGCCCGCCCCGTGCCCGGATAGTGGGGATATTGGTGGGTGCTGAAGAAGAGCACCGAGGGGTCGCTGTAGAACGTCTGTTGCGTGCCGTTCCCATGGTGAACGTCCCAGTCCACGATCAAGACCCGCCCGATCCCGTGCCGATGCTGCAGATGCCGCACGGCGACGGCCACGTTGTTGAACAGGCAGAATCCCATGGCCCGATCCCGCTCGGCATGGTGCCCCGGGGGACGCAAGGTGCAGAAGGCGTTGTCCACCCGACCCGCCATGATGGCGTCGGCCGCCGCCATGGCTCCGCCTGCCGCCACATAGGCAGCGCGGAGCGAGCCGGGCGACATCGAGGTGTCGGGGTCGAGCGATGCGCGGCCTTCGCGCGGCGCAAGGGTTTTCAGCTGCGTCAGATAGGCCGGCGTGTGGACCCGGGTGATCGCCTCATCAGAAGCCTCGATCGGATCAATGCGCGTCACACGTGCCAGGAGGCCGGACGCTTCGAGCTTGGCCATGATCGCGCGCAGCCGGTCCGGCGATTCCGGGTGCCCGAAGCCCATGTCGTGCTGCAAGTAGTCCTGGTGGTACACGAATCCGGTCTTGGCCATAGATCCCTGAGAGCGTATGGCGTATAGCTTATGGCTGGGAGTTCTTTGCTATCAGCTATATGCTCTTCGCTTTCATGCTCTTCGCTTTCGCAGCGCATCGTAGCACGGCCCAAACGCGATAGACAATCCGACGAAAACCGTGCTACCGTCGTGCCCCTTGGAGGATCGCATGGCAAACCCTCGGATCGAGCCGCTCAAGAAAGTGTTGGGGATAGACCCGAACGATGACGTGGCCTGGTTCGGCCTGGGGAAAGCGTATATGGAAGATTCGAATTTCGAAGCGGCGGTCCAGGCACTGGAAGGGTGCCTCAAGGTCAAGCCCACCTACTCAGCCGCCTACTATGCCCTGGCCCAGTCGCTCCACAAGCTGGGACGGATCGAAGACTGTCGCCTGATCTGTGATCGGGGGATCGAGGTCTCGACGAAAAACGGCGATGCAATGGTCACCAAAAACCTGGGACTCCTCAAGCAAGCCCTCGGCTAACATGGACCGCCGCTCCGATCACGCCTCTTTGGGCGTTTCGCCCAAGACCATGTCGCACATCTGATCCAACCACCGACCCGCGCCCCCGAGAATTTCCCGGACGAGCGGCTCCGGTTGCCCCGTCCGCTGCATCGTCCAGCGGCACACATACTCCATAAGAGCGCCCCGCTCAAACGTCCGCCGAGTGGACGTAGCCAACGCCTCCAGCTCCCCGAAGCCGGTCTTGAGGATGCTGGCCACGGTCTCACGGTCATAGGAGGTGCTGGCGGCCACATATTGGATGGCCCGGTTGATTTCCTGGTCCGTCATTGAGCCCCCTGACAGCCGCACGCCATTCTAGCACCCTCCATGGGTCTCCTCGCAAGCAAGCCCGGACTTTCCATCGCCCCTTGCCGCCAAAGCTGAAGCACACACCAAGCCAGCCACGTGGAGCAGGGGACGAACAATTTAGTTTCTCCAAGATTCAGACCGGATGGTAAGATGGCCCGACCGAACAGACAGTCGCTGGAAAGGCGGACCATGAAACGAACGGCAGCACCACACAGAAGCATACAGCCGGCGCTTGGACGCGCCCGCGCATCCGCGCCTTCGGACCGATGGGACTTGTCCCACTTGTTCAAGCGGCCCGACCATGACATCGACCGGCTGACAAAAGATTTTGAGCGGCGGGTCGGCCGGTTCGAGAGTTGGCGGAAACGATTGCGCCCTGACCTGCCCTCCCAGTTATTTTTGAACTTGTTGAAACAATCGGAAGCCATTGCCGCCGACAGCAACAAGCTGGGCGCCTACGCCTACCTCTGGTTCTCGGAAAACACCCAAAATCCGAGAGCCAGAGCCTTGAAGGCAACGGTGGAGGAGCGTCTCACCGCTCTTCACAATCGCCTCTTGTTCTTCGACCTCTGGTGGCAGTCCGTGGACGAGGCCAACGCCGCCCGGCTGCTCGACGCCTCCGGCGATTTCCGCTATCACCTGGAATCCATTCGCCGGTTCAAGGCCTACACGCTCTCGGAGCCGGAGGAGAAGGTCATCAACCTGAAAACCGTCACCGGACGGAGCGCCGTCAATACGCTGTACGACGTGCTCACGAACGGCTTCACGTTCACACTCACCGTCAACGGCAGAAAGAAGACCCTCTCGCGCGAGCAGCTGTCCACCTATCTCCGCAACCCAAACCCGCGGTTGCGGGAAGCCGCATACAGGGAACTCTACCGGGTCTTCGACGCCAACCACGATATCCTCGGCGAGATCTACGCGACGCTCGTCAAGGACTGGAAGGGCGAGAACCTTGAACTGCGCAAATACGCCTCCCCGATGAACGCCAGAAACGTGGGGAATGACATCCCGGACGAGGCGACCTCAGCCCTCCTGGCCGTCTGCGCCGGTAATGCCGGCGTTTTTCAGGAGTATTTTCGTCTGAAAGCGCGCATCTGCAAGGTTACCCCCATGAACCGTTTCCACATCTACGCCCCCCACCCGGCCGACCGGAAACGCTACCGCTATGCCGACGCGGTCCGAATGGTGCTGGATGCATACCGCAGCTTTTCTCCACAGCTGGCCGACCTAGCGCGCCGAGTCTTCGACGAACGTCACATCGACGCTCGGACCCAGCCCGGGAAACTGAGCGGCGCCTACTGCTACAGCATCGTCCCCGGCGTCACACCCTACGTGCTCTTGAACTACACGGGTGAAGCGCGAGACGTCGCCACGTTGGCCCATGAGTTGGGCCACGCGGTGCATGGGATGATGGCCGAGCGGCATACTGCATTCACGTTTCACTCCACCCTGCCCTTGGCTGAAACCGCCTCCGTGTTCGGCGAGCGGATTCTTTCCGATGCTTTGACCGCCCAGGAGCGCAACCGGTCGGTCAAGCAGGGCCTCCTCCTCGCCCAACTGGACGACATCTATGCCACGGTCCTCCGCCAAGCCTACTTTGTGCTGTTCGAGCAGCGCGCGCACGACATGATCGCCCACGGCGCCACCGCCGAGGACCTGGCTGCCGCCTACCAGGCCAACTTGCGCGAGCAATTCGGGAAGGCGGTTCCGGTCCCGGCACTCTTCCGCTGGGAGTGGCTGACCATCCCCCATCTCTTCGGCAGTCCCTTCTACTGCTATGCCTACAGCTTCGGCAATCTCTTGGTCCTGGCCCTCTACCACATGTATAAGCAACAAGGCCCGGCCTTCGTCCCCCAATACCTCGCGCTTCTGGCGGCGGGTGGCTCGCAAAGCCCGGACTCGATCCTGGCCCACATGGGCGTCGACATGCGCGACAAGGCTTTCTGGCAATCGGGCTTCAACACCATCAAGCACATGGTGGAGGATTTGGAGCAGACGATCGTCTAACTCCCCGCTCTTGCCCTCCTCCCATTTGAACCGCCCCCCTTCATTGCCGGCACGAACAGACCGCTCAAAATCACCGCTAAAAATCCCGCTTGACACCCAAGGCAAAAGCGGCTATTCTCTCGCCATTAATGATAATGGTTATCATAATCGTTCCCGACAGAAACCAGCCGTCACGGTAACCGTCCAGCGAAGGAGCCTGCAGCCATGTATGTGTGCCTATGCAAAGGGCTGACGGAATCGGATGTGAGACGGGTCACGCTGTCCGAGCAGGCGGCGGGACGGCTCAATGAGGATCGGCTGGCTCAGGCCTTGGGCATCGACGATGATGAGTGCTGCGGGCGCTGCGTCAAGAATATCTGTCGCTTGATGACCATGGCGGACGATTGCCGGGGCTGCAGCAATGCCGCCCGCCCCTCCTCGTCCCGGGCAATCCTCGCGGCCCCGCAACCTTAATTCTTCGCACCTTTCGTCACCATCGCCGCGACCTCGGCCACGCGCTGGCCGAGCGCCCTGGCGTCGGCGAGTTCCTGATCGTCGATTCCGGGGCTGTCCCCTTCAGTCGTAGCCGACGCGCCGAACGCCCCGCCGCCGCTGAGAACGATCATCTGATTCCCCAGCATCGCGGCTAGAATCGTGAGCATCGTCACTTCTTTCCCCGCCGACACCTGCCCTCCCGTGACAAATGCCGCCCCAACCTTGTTCCGCATCTTGAACTCGGGAAAAACTCCGAACTTGAACTGCCAGTCGTCGAAGAACGTCTTGACCGGTCCGGCCATGTTGGACCAATAGACCGGGGACCCCACGATCACGGCATCGGCTCCCAACAAGTCTTCGGCCGTCACGACCTCGACACGCTTGAGCGCAACCACCGTTCCGCTCACCTCGCTCGCGCCTTTCGCAACCCCTTGCGCCATCTTCTCCGTATTGCCCGCCATCGAATAGTAGGCGACAAGCACTCGGACTGT
>SYGV01000089.1 GCA_005799365.1 Nitrospiraceae bacterium | reverse complement strand
GAAGTTGCCCGTCACGGTCTCGATGAAGTCGCCTTTGATCAAGCCATTGTAGGGGCCAACGTTGTATTCGACCGTGGCCCCGGCAGGCATCTGCGATGGCTCAGTCCCATAGGGCAGATCCGGAGGCAGGATGACCGTGTCGTCCGTGGGTTCTTGGCCGCCCGGCGGATACCACCCGACGACGGTAATATCCCGCCCCCCGCTGATGGCAATGGAGTCGCCCGTGGTCGAGGAGTGAATGTACGGCTCGGCCCCTCCTTCATCGCCCATCGCGCCGAGCACGAGCGTGCTGTGGCCTTTCGGACTGCTGAGACGGATCTTTTCATGGTCTTTCTGATCCTCCATCAGGATCATGTTGCCGCCCGCGCTCTGCACGACGTTCTGGGTCTGGTTGGCGCGCGTGACCTGATTCAGATTGAGGGAGTTCGGCACCGCCGCCGTGATCACCGGCCGGTTCAGGTCCCCGTCCTGGAACGACAGGAGTACCTCGGCGCCTTTGTGCAAGGGGAAATGCAGGCCGTGGTCCTCCCCCGCGTAGGGCGTCGCGAGCCGGAGCCAGGCGGAGGCCTTGGCCGCCTGCTTGTCCGTCTTGTCGAACGGCAACTGCACCTTGTACCGGCCCTGGTCATCCAGCTCGGCATACTCGCCGCTGCCTTCCGCGTCCACAAAGGCCGTCATGCTCCCGTGGATCACGGGCTTGGGCGTCACGCGTTCGGAGCGGAACTGGACTGCGGCCGGGATCGCCGTGCATGCGCTCCGGTAGAAATCCTCCCGCACGGGCCCGGCTGCGCCGCCCCCCGTCGCGAGCCCGGCGAGCAAGGTACCGGCCTGCGCCCCCTCGTGGCGCACCTCCGTCACCAGATAGCGGGCGTTGAAGTCCGCCCGATAATGGCCCTGGAGGGCCATGAAGAAGCCGGCGCGTAGCCCCGTCGCCGTCCCCTCGCCCTGGAACGTCTGTTCCCGGCAGGCCAACTCCTGCGCCCGAGCCGTCGCCAGCGCCAGGCCTTCCGCTGGGGTCTCAAACGCTTCTCCGTAGAGCCGCACCTCGCCCTTGCCCGTCGGCGAAACCTCCGCCTCGGCGGAGAGGGCCAGGGAGGCGGTGCGGTAGTTGTAGCCCTGCAGGGCCACGGTCCGGGGCACCTGCTTCTGCCGGCTGACCCAGGTCTGGAGGGACTCCTCGCTGACCCCCGTTTCGAGCTGTGCGGCTGGCCGGTACGGCACGGACTGCACCGACGCCGGTTGCATCGCCTGCGCATCAAGGATGATCAGTTTCTCCCGTTCCGGCCCCTGTTCGAAATAGAAATAGATTGCGGTCCGTTCCATGAGCCGGGCGATGAAATCCAGATCCGTCTCCTGGTACTGGCAGAGATACTGCAGGGGCCGGTGGTAGGGACTGGTCAGCTTCAGTTCGTAGTCCTGGCTCGTGAGTCCATGCGCGTGCAGTTTGAGCGCGACAATCTGGGCGACCGTCCGATCCAGATAGACCTCGGACATCAGGTCTCGGGAGAGGTCCCACAGGCGCGGCGCCAGCACCACCCGATAGACCGTGTACCCCCCGATCTGGTGCGCCTGCTCCAGGTGCGTGACCAGGCCGTGATACGGAACCGGCTGGGGGTCTCCCGTCCTGGGATAGATCGTCAACGTGGCGGGCTGGTTGAGCACGGTGCCGTGGGCCAGGGTCGGGTTCTCAGAGACCAGGGTCAGCTCGAACACATAGGGCCGCGAGATCGCCTCCGTGCCCGACAGCTCCACCACGGCAAAGGTGTCGGGCGGCAGGGCCCGCACCGTGAACCCAAAGCGTTTCTGCCTCCCCAGAAGCTCGTTGAGCGATGCCATCATGTCCTCCGTTGCATTGCTGCTGCCCAGATCGACCCACGCCTCGTAGGGCAAGCATGTGAGATTTGGAGACTCGTGTCAAGATGGGGGAGGTGCGGCAGGTTAACGTCGGGCGGCAACGGCCTGGCGTGAGCGCCTGGCTGGTACTGCCGGGCGCGGCGGCCGCCACCCCGTGCCATGGTGATGCGGCCAGCAGCCGTTTGCAGCCTCCTGCTATTTGCCCGCACTGATAGGCGGCAGGTTGATCCCCATCTTCTCCATGCCCATGATGATGGTCAGGTTGGAGTTGGGGGCATGGGACACAATCTCTTTCTGCACTTCGATCCGGCGCAGATCGACGAATTCGGGCGCGGTCAGCCCCAGACTTTCCCGGTAGGCGCGGTCCGCAATGCCTCGTTGCCGCTCGGCTTTCTCCCGCATTTCCTCGGCTTTCTGGAACTCCACCATCGTGATCCGGCGCTGCTCCTGAATGATCGTCTGCGCCGTCTGCTCGAGAACGCCTTTCGGCGGCAAGATCCCGCCCACGACCACCCGGTTCAACCGGACCGGCACGTTCTGCTTTTCGATGATCCTAGTCCGCACCTCATGATCAATCGCATCCTGCAGCTTGACCCTGGTGGCAGACTTGGTGGTCAACTCGAAGAGCGCGTACTTCTGGACCTCTTCCCGCACGATGGTGCGGAACGCCTCCTTGATGTTGTTGCTGTACCAGTTGGGTCCAAACCGCGCAATCAGCTCCGGCGACCGTCCCTCTACCACATTGGCAATGAAGAAGGCATCGAACGACACGGGGGCGTTTTCCGAGGAGATGATATCGAAGTGTTCCGCGTACTGAATCGGCCGGATATCCACATCAATCACTTCGGTCGTCACGGCCGCGAGAATGCGCCCGGTGGGAACAGGGACGGGCTCCACCCCGCCGTGCCCGAAGAAGATCGGCTTCTGCACCACCACGCCTTCATGGCCTGCGTCGATGGCCGGCATGATGCACCCCGTTGTCAGCAGCAGCATACCGCCCAGCACCGGCGCCCATCGTTCCCATGAGATCTTCATGACGCTCTCCTCCGCGCTCGGCCGAACCCGGCGAAGGGCCAGCCATCCATGGTGTGTGCACACGTCCGCACACGACCGTGTACACCATTTCATCGGCATCAGGTTCAGCTTAGGAAAACCGGCGGTGGATGTCAAATGCAGGGCAAACGAGGGGGGACACGAGAGCCGCACACGCGCAGGGAATCAGCGCCTCTACATGATCCCCGCTTGGCGCTGGAGCCAGCGGACATACTTCACGATCTGGTCCACGTCGTCGGGCGTCACCCCGTCGATCCGGGGCATGTCGCCGAACTGCCAATGGTGCGCGCGGACTCCGTTGGCGGCCGCCCGCTGGAAGGCCGGGTCTCCATGATGCGTGGGCTCATAAATTTTGTGCACCAGTGGAGGCCCTTGAGTGGTCCCCACGCCCCGCTCCCCATGACAGCGCGCACAGTGGGCCTTGAACGTGGCCTCGCCCTTGCCGAACTCCGCCGGAACCGGCGGCGCGTCCAGCTTCGCCTGCGCCATCGGGACGCTGGCGACCACCACCATCAGGCCCACGCTACCCATGGCGCCCCATTTCAGCGCCGCGCCGATCCAGCCTGTCATGGCCATCACCCTTTCAGACCATCGCCGGACTGGGGCGGCTCGCCGGCCTTGGATGCCTG
>SYGV01000088.1 GCA_005799365.1 Nitrospiraceae bacterium | reverse complement strand
TTTGTCCATCCGTCGCAAGGCTTCCGACAGGATGCGCGCGAGCAGCTCGAACTGGGTTTTCTGGCTTTCCTCGAAATAGGCGGCGTGCCGCTTGGGCAGAATCCACATTTCGAACGGAAACCGGGGCGCGAAGGGCGTGAGGCAGATGAATTCCTGGTTGTCCGCCACGATCCGCTCCGCGTCGGAGATCTCCTGCCGGATGATGTCGCAGTAGAGGCACCGTTCCTTCTGCTGGTAATGGGTGCGGCAGCCGGCGATCTCCGCCAGCACGCTGGTGGGGGGGACCGGCAGCGCGATCAGTTGCGAATGGGTATGGGCCAGCGTGGCCCCGGCCGCCGGTCCGTGGTTTTTGAACACCAGGATGTACCGGAACCGCTGGTCCCGCTTGAGGTCCACGATTCGGTCGCGATAGGCCCAGAGCACATCCTCGATCCGCTTGGGCGGCAAGTCCGCCAGCATGTCCTTGTGGTCGTGGGTCTCGATAATGACCTCGTGGGCGCCGATGCCGTTCATCCGGTCGTACATGCCGACGGCTTCCCGCCCCATCTCGCCCTCCACCTGCAGGGCGGGGAACTTGTTGGGCACGACCCGCACGGTCCAGCCAGGCAGGTTCGGCTCGCCGGCCTGCGGCCGGTAGGCGAGGATTTCCTTGGGTGTGAGATGCTCCTGGCCCGGGCAGAAGGGGCAGAGGGTTGTCGAAGTCGTCTGCACCGGCTCGAAGTGGGCAAAATCGTGGGGCCGGCCGGCCCGGTCGGTCGAAATGATCACCCAGCGTCCGACGATGGGATCACGGCGTAGATCAGGCATCAGGCGACTCCATCCAACGATGAACGCCGAACGCGGCACGATGCATAGCGGAACTCGTCATCATTGTACTGCGTTCGTATTTCCACATGCAGCAGGATTTTCTCAGACCTTCCACATGTGGGATGCATAGTGTTCGTCGGGAACGGTCAGGGCCAGGGGCTGGTGGCGGGGGTACCGGTCTATTTCGAGCCCTCCTTGGGTGACGACCAGGCTCATCCGAAACTGGTCGCCCGCCTTGAGTGCTAGGGCGTTCAGGGGGACGGCCAACTCGATGATGGCGCGCCGGCAGGCCGCGCCGCACGGGCCGGCTTCCGAGAATCCGACTCCCGGGAGCCCGGCCTCGCCGGATGCCCAGAGGAGGCCGCTCGTGGCGGCAGGCAGGCTCAGGGGAAAGATCAGCTTGTAGGCCCGGAATTTGGTGAGGACATGCGCCTCCACGGCCGCGTCGTGCAGCTTGTCCAGGGCCTCGTCGTTCTGGTCCAACCGGAGAAAGAGCCGATCCAGGCTGAAGCCGAATCCGAGGTAGGTGAACAACCGGCTGGACTTCCACATGGCGCCCAGCGGCGGCGCCGGGTCGATGGAGCCGGCCCCGCGCCATTCGAAAAAGTTTGTGACCAGGCCGTCGATCGTCGGCTCCAGGAGGCGCACCGGATCGTGCGAGGGGTGGGGTTCGGGCAGTCCGAAGAGGGGCTGGCTCAGATAGTCCGGGGCGGGGAGCCCGGCTCGCAGGAACACGTTGCGCAGATGGGTCCGAAACAGCCGGTCGAACTCGGCCTTGTAGTCGGTTTCAAAATCGTCGCCGTACCACCAGAACCAATCGCTGCCTTCTGCGGCATAGAGTTCGCTCCAGGCGCCGCGCGCTGCGTCCGGCGCGAGCCGGTCGGCGACTTCGACCAGCCGCCGGCGGGTTTCCCTGATCAGGTCCCAGCCCCGGTTGTCCTCCTGGTGGCCCAGCCAGATGCCGAAGTCGGCGTTGATCCAGGAGCCGGAGTGCAGATGGTCGAGCGTCCTGGTCGGGGGCTGCCTGGCGAGGGCGTCGCTGATCCGATCGGTCGTCATGCGCGCCTGGCCGATGGTTCCCTTGTCCAGAGCCCGGTAGAGACCGGCCAGGAACTGTTCCCCGCCGTCGTAATAATGTTCCCAGGGATTTTCTCCGTCCAGGATGATCGGCAGCAGCAGGTGATCGTCGGGCGCCCGTTCGGCGATGCCGCTGATCCGGCTCAGCACGTCTGCCACGGCGGCGTCCGGCGCGGCCTTGGAGTAGATGAAGCCGAAGGCATCCGAAATCTCGCGGTCCCGGAAGACGAACGTCAGCTCGTTGCCCGCCTCTCCAGCCAGGTAGGGCCGGTACAGGTCCCGGTCCCGATCCCAGTCGCCCAGCGAGCGGGCCAGGACGCCCTCGTCCGTCGCGGTCCATTGCAAGCCGGCCCGCCGCAGGATCGGAATCAATTCCGGGCAGACCGAGCCTTCGGACGGCCAGAGGCCGGCTGGCGCCGATCCGAACAGGTTCCGATGCAGCGCCACGGCTTGTTGGACCTGGGCTTCGGCGTCGGCCTGGGCCTGGAACCGCTGCGGCAGGGCCGTGTCTGGCCTCCCGCGCCGGGCCTGATCCGTATCAATCAGCAAGGGTAGGATGGGATGGTAGAAGGGGCTCGTGGTGAGCTCGATCTGACCGGCCTCGGCCAGCTTCCGATACAGGGGGATGATCTCGGCGACGGTCTGCAACTGGAGGTCGAGCACCTCCTGCTTCTCCTCTTCGGTGAAGGCCCGGTCCTTGTTGCGCAAGGCCGCCAGGCGCGGGTGGCGCTGCACCGTGCCGAATCCAAACCAGGCCAGGTTGTGCCAGACTTGCAGATCCCGCAGCTCCTGGATCGAGAACTGCCGGGCCAGGCCGGTGAGGTCCTGTCCCTGGATGTGGGCGCCGCGCTTGACCAGCAATTCGTGATAGCGGGGGAAGGGCCGGACCATGGTGGCCCAGTTGGCGGCGAAGAAGTGGCGCACGAGAAAGGCCCGCTCCGCCGGAGCGAGGTCCGCCGCCGGCTTCTGGGCATAGTCCAGGAACAGGTCCCGCACGGTGCCCGACGTCAGCTCCTGCAATTGAGCCAGGAGCGAAGGGGTGAAGTTGAACGTGGCCTTGATGGTCGGGAACTGCTCCAGCAGGTGGGCCATGTCGAAATAGGCTTTGATCGCGTGGAGCCGGACCCAGGGCATGGAGGCGGAGCCGGCCACCGGGTCCGTGTAATACGGTTGGTGCATGTGCCAGAGAAAACAGAGCTGGATGGTTTTCATGGTGATGAGACGCAAAGTATGTCACAGGGGGGAGGGGGTTGCAACCGCGCGCCCCGCGCGCCCCGGATGACGGGAGGGGCATGGATCGGCTATAAGGAACCTGATCCGGCGCAAGGAGCGTGCATGGCAGATCAAGAGACTGTTTCTCAGGAAGCAGCGAGTCCCGCCGATTGGCGCGACCGGCACTGGCGGTACTGGGTTCCCGTGGCCGCCTATGCGGGGCTTATTTTCTACCTCTCCGCCCAGTCCACCCCGCCAGGCCCGGCCCTATGGTGGCTGGAATTAGTGGGCGACAAGGGGGTTCATGCCGCCGAGTTCGGACTGCTCGGGATCCTCTGCTATCGCGCGTTCCGTTTCGGTGCCGGTCCGCGTGCGGCTCAGTCCGCGCTGCTCCTGGCGATCCTCGCTTCCATCGGCTATGGCATCACGGATGAAATCCACCAGGCCTTCGTGCCGCTTCGCGAGCCCAGCCCTTGGGATGTCCTGGCCGACGGAGCCGGCGCTTCGGTCGCATCGTCGGTCTGGCGCCGGCTGGTCAACCCCTGAGCCGATTCCCAACGCCGCGCATTACGAGCCGACGGCCGTCCCTGTCCAGGCTCGACCCATCGCATCCGCCGATCGGATGGCGGCCACCACCATCTCGGGACGAACCTCGAAGGGTTCGTTGTGCATGGTTTCCCCCGGCGCCGTCGCCCGGTCGGCGATCTGACTGAGAAGCGTCGGGGTGGGCTCGGCAATGCCGATGGCTTCCAGCGTCATCGGTAATCCGACCTGCGACGCAATGGTCAGAACCGGATCGATCACTGAGCGGGGTTGATTCTCGAGCGCCAACTGGACGAGGAGACCGAAGGCCACTTTTTCCCCGTGCAAATAGGCGTGGGTTCCGGAGGCGAGGGTCAATCCGTTGTGCACGGCATGGGCGGCGGCCAGCCCCGAAGACTCGAATCCCAGTCCGGACAGGAGGGTATTGGCCTCGATCAGTCGGTCCAGCGCCGGCGTGACCGTCTGACGTTCCAGCGAGGCCACGGCCTCCACCCCGTCGTTCACGAGGGTGCGGTAACAGAGCTCCGCGAGGGCGAGCGCAGTCAGGGTAGAGGCGCCGCCCCGCATGTTCCGCCGGTTCGCCGCCATGCAGACCTTGGCCTCGAACCAGGTCGCGAGGGCGTCGCCCATGCCGGCGACCAGCAGGCGGCGCGGACTTCGGGCAATGATCTGCGTATCCACCAACAGCAGGTCGGGGTTCTTCCGGTATATGCGATATTGCTCGAACCGGCCGGCTTCGTCGTAGATGACGGAGAGGGCGCTGCACGGGGCGTCGCTGGACGCGACGGTCGGGCAATTGACGATCGGTAGATCAAGGTCCGAGGCCACCGCCCGGGCCGCATCCAGCACCTTTCCGCCTCCTGCGCCGATGATGACCCGGGCACTGAGAGCTCGGGCCGCCTGTTTGCCTTGCTCGATTTCCGGACGGGAACATTCGCCTCCGAAGGGGTGGATTCCGTACGCAATCCCTGCCTGGCCGAGACTGTGTCGCCAGCGATCGGCCAGCAACCGAATGGGGGTCCGGCCCCCGATGATCAAGGCAGGGCCGGTCAGTCCGAGCGTGACCATTTCCTGCCCCAATTGTGCGGTGGCGTCTTGGCCCTGGGTGTAACGGCTGGGCGAGGAAAAGACGGAGAGCAGGGAGGCTTCGTTCGTGGACGTGGCCAGCATGGCCCACGCATAGCACAGTCCTCTCGTGGAGGCAACTGCCGTGGCGCCGGAGCGAGTCCTCGTGTCTGGAGGCCCTACTCGTGTTGGCGCTCGCGGCGACCACGCCACGCAGGGCAGCAAGCGATGGCGGAGATCGTGGGGGCAATCCTCGCCCGCTCTGCGGGACGGGTGCTGCTCTATGGCCGGTTGCCTGTGGCGCCCCACGCGAATTTGGGGCCGTTGGCGAGGCTCATGCACTTCGGTCAGGATCGGTCGGCAAAGAGCCGGCCCAGAATCCGGCATGCCCGCTGGCCCCGAATCGCGCCGGCTCCCTCAATGACTGGCATCGTGCAGGAGTCGGGCGCAGGCAGTGCCCAACACGATGACCCGGCGGCCAGCTGGCCGCCGGGCATGCGCACCAGTGCGGGCTCGCCGCGCCCTGGGTGCGTGGGGCGGGGCTGCGCAAGGCGCGCGACCAGTGCCTCGGCGACCGTCTGCTGTCTGAGCGAAATCCGGGCCTAGCGCCGCGCCACCGTGCGGGCGACCGCCTTGCGTCGGCACTCCAGCGGCGGCGGCCGACGCCCGCATGGCGTGCCCCTGACCTTGTCTCAGAATCGGATTATGGGGCAGCTCCTTTCGTGTGGTCTGGAGTGGAGGTGGCCCGAGCGATGAGCCGCAGCCCCACACCAAGGCTGCGTCGTCAATTGCCAACGACGCCTGTCCCCGGTGCCGTTGGTACAAATAATTGATATAGACAGTGCGAGAGATATTCTATACAATTCAGTCATCAATGATGACTCAAATAATCTGCATTGGTTATCCGCTGAGATGAAATCCTGCGCATTTGGTATTGATGCCCGTACTAAATTCTTTCTTGATGGTAACCCATAGCCAAAGGAGTTGACCATGGCCAGTGAAGGCTCCGTTGCACCCAAAGAGCGTGTTAACATCGTGTACCGTCCAGCCACTGGCGATGCGAAGGCCGAAGTCGAACTCCCGCTCAAGCTGCTGGTCGTGGGGGACTTTACATTGCAGAATGACGACACGCCCGTGGAAGACCGCAAGCCGATCAATGTGGACAAATCCAATTTCAACGATGTCCTCAAGGGGCAGAAGCTGTCGCTGGACTTGTCGGTACCCAATCGGCTGGATGAGAAGGCCAAAGACGAGCAGCTGGCGGTCAAGATGCAGTTCGAGTCGCTGAAGGACTTCGAGCCAGACGCGATCGTGGAGAAGGTGCCGGAGTTGAAGAATCTGATCGCCTTGCGCGAGGCGCTCAAGGCGTTGAAGGGGCCCCTTGGAAATGTGCCTGAGTTTCGCAAGAAGATTCAGGAGCTGGTCAAGGACGAAGGCACGAAGCAGCGGCTGCTCTCGGAACTAGACATTCAAGAAAAATGACGTGGGTGCGTGTCGTCGGCATCATGGATAACGTGCACGCGTGGGTGCTTCCCGGGCGGTAGAAGGCTCAGGGCGCTGCCGCTGGTAGTGCTAATAAGATGGGGGACACTATGGCTGAAGAGCAAAAGCAGGATAGCACACCCGAGCAAGCGGCGGCATCTGCCCAACCGTCCTTGCTGGACCAGTTAGTCGAGACCACAAAGCTACAACCCGGCTCGGAAGCCTTTTCAATCACCCGGCAGGGGCTGCAGGCCTTCATCACGGGCTTGCTCGAGCCGCAACGGGCGGTCCAGAAGGTTACGCCGGCCTTGGTGGACGATATGATTGCGGCGCTGGACCAGAAGCTCTGCAAGCAGGTCGACGCGATCCTGCACAATCCGGATTTCCAGAAGCTGGAATCCTCTTGGCGCTCGCTCAAGTACTTGGTGGATCGCACGGACTTCCGCGAGAACAACAAGATCCAGATCGTGAGCGTCTCCAAGGAGACACTGCTGGCGGACTTTGAGGATGCGCCGGAGGTGATGAAGTCCGGCCTCTACAAGACCGTCTACTCGGCCGAGTATGGGCAGTTCGGCGGCCAGCCCTTTGCAGCCATCGTCGCGAACTACGAGTTCGGACCCGGCACGCAGGACATCGCGCTGCTGGAAAAGTGCGCGAGCGTATCGGCGATGGCCCATGCGCCCTTCATCGCCGCCGCCGGGCCGGAGTTCTTCGGTATCGAGAACTTCTCCCAGTTGCCCAACCTCAAGGACCTCTCCGCAGTGTTTGAGATGCCGCAGTTCACGAAGTGGAACGCCTTCCGCGAGTCGGAGGATGCGCGCTATGTCGGGCTGGCGGTGCCCCATTTCTTGTTGCGGGTGCCCTACGGGACAGCCACCGTGCCGGCCAAGAAATTCCTCTACAACGAAGAGGCGAAGGCGAACAATCAGTTCTGCTGGGGGAATGCGGCCTTCGCCTTCGCCTCGCGGCTCTCGGACAGTTTCGCTAAGTATCGCTGGAGCGCGAACATCATTGGCCCGCAGGGCGGTGGCGCGGTCGAGGGGCTCCCGATCTACAACTACGAGGCGATGGGGGAGATCCAGACGAAGATCCCCACGGAGATTCTGGTCTCCGAGCGGCGCGAGTTCGAGCTGGCCGAACAGGGCTTCATCGCGCTGACCATGCGCAAGAACAGCGACAACGCGGCGTTCTTCTCGGCCAACTCCTGCCAGAAGCCCAAGACCTTCGGGCAGAGCCCGGAAGGCAAGGCGGCGGAACTGAACTACAAGTTGGGCACCCAACTGCCGTATGTCTTCGTGGTGAACCGACTGGCCCACTACATCAAGGTCCTGCAGCGGGAAAACATCGGGACCTGGAAGGAGCGGGGCGATCTGGAGTTGGAGTTGAACAACTGGCTGAAGCAGTATGTCGCGGACATGGACAACCCAGCCCCGGGCGTCCGGAGTCGACGGCCGCTGCGCCAGGCTGAGGTTGTGGTCTCGGACGTGGAAGGCGATCCGGGTTGGTACAAGGTGGAGCTTAAGGTGCGGCCGCACTTCAAGTACATGGGGGCCTCCTTCACGCTCTCGCTCGTGGGGAAACTCGAAAAGCAATAGCATGTGCGCAAATAGTAATCTCAGCTAGTCTTACTCATCACGGGAGGGTTTTGTATGCCAAGTCCAGTGTATATGACGGTCGTAGGTGAGAAACAGGGCGCGATCGATGGGGGCTGCACTATTAAGGGCCGAGAGAAAACGATCCTTGGCCAGGCCGTCGACAGCCTCGTGAATATTCCTAAGAGCCCTCAGACGGGCCTGCCCACGGGCAAGCGCGTCCACAACCCCTTTTCCGTGACCGCCGAGCTGGACAAGGCTACCCCGAAGCTCTATCAGGCCCTCTGTAGCGGCGAGCGCATGAAGAGCGTGCAGGTGGACTACTATCGGATCAGCCCGACCGGGACTGAGGAGAAGTACTTCACGATCAAGATGGAGAACGCCATCGTGGTGTCGATGCGCGAGTACGTGCCGGACTGCCTGAGGCCAGAAAATTCGACAATGGGCCACATGATCACGTATGAGTTCACCTACGAGAAGGTGATCTGGACCTATGTGCCGGACGGCATTGAGGGCCAGGACGACTGGAAGGCCCCAGTCTGAGCATTCACTAGACGATGGGCGCGCAACGACTACTCGAACGGATCTCGCACTGGGAAGAGGGACGAGCGTATACCGCGAGTGCCAGTGTGGAAATGTTGGTCCGTTCGGTGCTCGACCATTTGCAGCGGCTGTTGAATACGAAACAGGGCAGTGTGCCGATCGACGAGATGTTCGGGGTTCCGGACTACACGAATCTGGCTGGCTCCCTGGTTCCTGGCATGCCGCAAGATATTGAAGTGGGGCTCAGACAGGTCATTGAGCGGTTTGAGCCCCGCCTCAAATCTCCCAAAGTCAGATTGCTTTCAGACGGAGCAGAGCCCCTGTCGCTCCGATTCGAACTGTCCGGCACGATCGCCGTGGATGATCGGGACATTCCGGTCCATCTGGCCACGGTGGTGTCGGCCAATGGCCAGGTGTCAGTCTTCCACTGATTAGGATCTGCGTCGGGCGTGCTGCTGTGTCCGTCACCTGAGTCTCGTGGCTGCGTGAGGCGCCATGGTGATGGTATGGGTGGGCCGCGAGGACATGCCGGAGTCGTTGGCTGAGCCATGTGATGCTGGATCGCTACTACGAACAAGAACTCCAGCACCTCCGGGACCTGTCCGTCCAGTTCTCCAAAGACAATCCCTCCTTGGCCCCGATGCTCAGCGGGCCCTCATCCGATCCGGATGTCGAGCGTCTGCTGGAAGGCGTTGCGTTTTTGGTCGGCCTGGCCAAGCGCAAACTCGCGGATGGATTCCCGGAATTCATCCAGGAGCTGACGTGGCTGCTCTTTCCGCAGTATCTTAGACCGATTCCCTGCACCACCATCATTGTCTTTACCGCTACGGGCAAGCTGAACGAACCGGTGCACGTGGCTGCTGGCGTGGAGATCAACTCGGTGCCGGTGGACGGGACGGTCTGCGTGTTTCGCACCTGCTACGCCGTGGAGGTCTATCCGTGCACGCTGCTCGACGCGCAGCTGGTGAAAACCCCTGGCGCGCCGGCCGTGATCAAGCTGTCCTTCGAGTTGAGTGGGATGGCCTTGTCACAATGGAAGGCCGCCAGCCTGCGCCTGTTTCTGGCCGGATCGTTTGCCGACGCCGCCAAGCTGTTCTTCCTGCTGAGCCGGCATCTCCAAGACATCCGCATCAGCGCACCCCACGCCGAGACGCTCACGCTGTCTCCCGACGCCCTGAAGCCGGTCGGCTTGTCCAACGAACAGGCCCTCCTGCCCTATCCGCCGCACATCTATCCTGGGTACCGGATTCTGCAGGAATATTTCATCCTGCCCGAAAAGTATTTCTTTCTCGATCTGGAGGGGCTGGATCGCTGGGAGAACCGGGGAACAGGGCACACGTTCGATGTCGAGTTCCGCCTGCGCGAGACCCCCGCCTGGATGCCGGAGATCCGGCGCGATAGTTTCATGCTGCACGCGACGCCAGCGATCAACCTGTTCCCCTGCGATGCGACCCCGATTTCGCTGACGCATCAACGGAGTGAGTACGAAGTCACGCCCGCTGGCGCCATGAAGGCCCATTGCCAGATCCACACGATCGACCAGGTCGTCGGGTTTCGGCAGGGGGGGGCGCAGGAGAAGCGCTATGATCCGTTCGGGCTCTTCCGGCAGCCGACGGAGGCCGCGTGCGGCACGTACCACACGGTGCTCAAGACGTCGACGGTGGCGCGTGGCACGGACGTGTATCTGTCGGTCATCTATGCGCCGGAGGAAATCCTCGATGACGAAACGCTCTCCATCAAGCTGACCTGCGCGAACGGTGCCCTACCGGAGACGCTGCGGTTAGGAGACATCTCCAAGCCCAGCGGCAGCTCGCCCGAACGGCTGGCGTTCAGGAACATCCGCCCGCCGAGCGCCTTTCAGCTGGCACCGGCCGACGACGCCCTGCTCTGGCGGCTGCTCTCGCACCTGACCTTGAACTATTTCTCGCTGGCCACGGCGCAGAACCTGAAGGCCCTCTTGTCGCTCTATTTGTTTTCGGAGGTGCATGAGCGGGGCCGCGACGTGGCGAACCGGAAGCGGATCGACAGCATTCTGGAGGTCACGGCTACCCCGGCTAGCCGCCTCGTCTCCGGTTACATAATGCGGGGCTGGCACATCCGGGTCAAATGCCAGTCGGACCACTTCGCCGGCGAGGGGGACCTGTTCCTCTTCGGCTGCATCCTGGATCACTTCCTGGGCTGTTATGCAGGGCTCAATTCGTACACTCGCTTTGAGATCGAAGACGCGCATACGGGAGCATTGTACCGATGGCCGGAACGGATCGGGCAGCAACAGTTGATCTGACAAGCAGGCTCCTCCGGGATGCCCCCTCGGTCACGTTTTTTCAGGCGATCCGGCTCCTGCAGCGAGCCCTGCGCCACGAACAGGGCGCGGGCGGGACGCCCGCTGAGGTCTGGGACAAGCTCCACATCCGGCCGAATCTGAGCCTGGCTTTTCCAGAAACTGATCTCGACGCGATTGAGGCCCTGCCCGATGGGAAGGGTTATCGGATCACGGCCAACTTCTTCGGGCTCTACGGCGTGTCGTCGCCGCTCCCGACCTTTTATACCGAGAGCTTGATCGAGGAGCAGCGGGCTGACAAACGCGCAGTCCGGGAGTTTCTAGACATCGTCCACAGCGCCCTCTATCCGATTTTCTTCGAGGCCTGGTCAAAAAATCGACCGTGCCGGACTGTGTTCGAAGAGGGTGCCGACGCGCACCTTGACCGCCTCTACGCGCTGATCGGGATGGGCGAGGCATCCAACCGCACCCGGCAGCCCCATGCCTATCAGCTCCTGCGCTATGCGGGTCTCTTGACCCAGTTTCCACGGTCGGCCATGGGGCTGGAGACGTTGCTGAGCGACGCGCTGGAGCAGGTTCCCGTGTCGGTCGAGTCCTGCGTGCCTACGCAGATGGACATTCCGACAGAGCAGCGGCTGATTCTGGGCGAGCGTCGCGAGGCCGCGCAGGGCCAGCTGGGGCACGGGGCCTGGCTGGGGCAGTCCGTGAACGATCGGATGAATCATTTCCGGGTCCGCATCGGGCCCGTGTCCGCCGACCAGTACCATCAACTGTTGCCCGGCCAGCCCCAGTACGGATGGGTGAAGTATTTGGTTCGGTTGTACCAGGTCGGCTGTCTGGCCAGCTCGCTGGAGCTGGTGCTCACAGCCAGCAGTCTTCAGCGCCCGGCCTGTCTGGGCGTGGTACAATGGGGCCGGTTGGGGTTGGACACCTGGATATTCTCCGGCACGTATCAACAGGCGCCGCGGGTCGTGTTCGCACTGTCCCACTAATCATCTTCACACAACATCATCGAGGGCATAATGATTCTTGTTGAATTGAAACCGTTACTCGCCCGCTTGAACCCCTATTGCACCCAGGCGTTGGAAGGGGCAGCCGGACTCTGCCTGTCCCACAGCAATTACGAAGTGACCGTCGAGCATTTTTTTAGCAAGCTGCTCGAAGACCTGCAGGCCGATTTTTCACTGATCCTCCGCCAGGGCGACCTCGACGCAGCCCTAGCCAAGCGGGCCATCGATCAGGCCATTGAGGATTTTCGGACGGGCAATAGCGGGAAGCCGGTCTTCTCACCGCTCCTGTTGGAGTTGATCCAGGATGCCTGGCTGGCGTCCTCCATCAACCTGCTGGAGCCGCGCATCCGCTCCGGGGCCCTGCTCCTGGCCTTTTTGAGCCGGGCCGCATTTTTCGCCTCCGGAAGCTACGTGGATATGCTCAAGAGGGTCAATCGGGACATGCTGCTGGGGAAGTTCGGGGACTGGACTAGGGGGTCGCTCGAAACGTCGACGACGGGCGGCGCCGCAGCAGCGGGAGAGGCACAGTCCGGCGCGGGCGGCGGAGGGGGCACGGCTTTGAGCCGGTTCTGCACCGACTTTACCGCCAAGGCCAAGGCGGGCGACATCGATCCGGTCTTCGGCCGCGACCAGGAGATCCGGCAGATGGTGGACATTCTGGCGCGGCGGCGGAAGAACAACCCGATCGCGGTCGGCGATCCCGGCGTGGGCAAGACCGCGCTGGTGGAGGGGCTCGCGCTCCGGATCGTGCAGGGCGACGTGCCGGACCTCATCAAGGACGTGACGCTGCTGGGGCTGGACATGGGGTTGTTGGAGGCCGGCGCCGGCGTGAAGGGCGAATTCGAGAACCGCCTGAAGGGCGTGATCAACGAGATCAAGGCTTCGTCCAAGCCCATCATCCTGTTCATCGACGAGGCCCACACGCGGATTGGCTCGGGCGGATCGGCCGGCGGTGGCGACGCCGCCAATCTGCTTAAGCCGGCGCTGGCGCGCGGGGAGTTGCGCACGATCGCGGCCACGACCTGGAGCGAGTACAAGAAATATTTCGAGAAGGACCCGGCCCTGGCCCGCCGGTTCCAGCTGGTGAAGCTGGACGAGCCCTCCGTGGAGACGGCGGTCGTCATCCTGCGCGGGCTCCGCGACAACTACGAGGCGGCGCACAAGGTGGTGATGCGGGACGATGCCATCGTGGCGGCGGCAGAGCTGTCCAGCCGCTACATCAGCGGCCGCCAGTTGCCGGACAAGGCCGTGGATCTGCTGGATACGAGCGCCGCGCGGGTGAAGGTGAACCTCTCTTCCATCCCCGACGTGGTGGAGGATAGGGAGCGTCGCAGCCAGGCCCTGCAACGGGAACAGCGGGCGCTGGAGCGGGATCGGGACAACGGCCAGCCGGTGGATGAGGCCCGGCTCAAGGAGATCAAGGCGGAGGTCGCCGCGCTGGCCAAGGAGGTCGAGGCGCTGCGCGCCAGCTGGCAGAAGGAGAAGGCCGCCGGCGAAACGGTCGTCCGGCTCCGGCGTCAGCTGGCGGAGGCCAGGGTCAAGGGCGAGCAGGCGGACCAGATCGCCGCACTCCAGCGCGAGTCCGAGAATGCTATGGCGGAGTTCAAGCAACTCCAAGGCGACACCCCGCTGATCCGCGTGGAGGTGGATCCGGACGTGGTGGCGAAGGTCGTCTCCGACTGGACCGGTATCCCGCTGGGCAAGGTGCTCCGCGACCAGG
Source organism: Nitrospiraceae bacterium (assembly GCA_005799365.1). Lineage (GTDB taxonomy): Bacteria > Nitrospirota > Nitrospiria > Nitrospirales > Nitrospiraceae > SYGV01. Next base: position 1,600 of record SYGV01000088.1, on the reverse strand, counting down.
CTCACAACACCCTGCACATGGACCAGATTCTCAAGAAGCGCATCCGGGGGCAGGACCATGCCATGGACCAGATCGCGGAGATTCTCAAGGCGGCCAAGTCGGGGGTCAAGGACCCCAACCTGCCGGAGGGGGTCTTCCTGCTGGTCGGCCCCAGCGGCACCGGCAAGACCGAGACGGCCCTGACCGTGGCCGACATGATGTTCGGCGGGGAGCAGTCGGTCATCACGATCAACATGAGTGAGTTCCAGGAGAAGCACACGGTGAGCCGTCTGATCGGCTCGCCGCCCGGCTATGTCGGCTACGGGGAGGGGGGGGTGCTCACCGAGGGGGTGCGCCAGCGGCCCTATTCCGTCGTCCTGCTGGACGAGGTCGAGAAGGGGCATCTGGACGTGCTGAACCTCTTCTATCAGATCTTCGACAAGGGTGCCTGCGCCGACGGCGAGGGACGGCTGATCAACTTCAGGAACACGGTGCTGTTTCTGACGAGCAACCTGGCGACCGACGTGATCGCAGAACTCACCCAGGGTGGGGCGCGGCCGCCGCTGGAGACGGTGATGGGGGCGGTCCGGCCCCTGCTCAGCAACCACTTCAAGCCGGCGCTGCTGGGCCGCATGACGGTCATCCCATATTACCTGCTGGACCCGGAAGCGATGAAGGGGATCGTGCGGTTGAAGCTCAACAAGCTCGTGTCGCGCCTAGCCGAGAACAACAAGATGACCATGACCTATATGGACAAGGTCGTGGATCAGATCACGGCGCGCTGCACGGAGTCCGAAACCGGCGCGCGGAACATCGACTTCATCTTGCGGGGGACGATCATGCCTCAGCTCTCGCAGGAAATTCTCACGCACATGGCCGACGGGGCCATGCCGTCGAGCGTGAACCTGGACGTGGCCGCCGACGGGATCTTCGCGCTCACGTTCAAGGCCTGATCGGACCAATTGGGTGTCGCCGCTCTCGCCGTCTGAGGAGCGGCGCGCCTGTTTGAGGAGGATGGAACGTGTCCGCATTCGATGAACAATTGGGGGATCAACGTCGCTTCGGGTTCACTGCGACGGCCCTGCCGTCCGGCACCTTCGCGGTCGTGGACCTGGTCGGGACCGAGGCGATCTCGCGCCTCTATGAGTTTACGCTGACTCTGGTCTCCGAGAACCGGGATCTGGACTTCGAGGCCGTGCTGAACCACCCAGCCACGCTGACGATCTACCCCCGCACCGATGCTACGCAGCCGGTGTCCTATCACGGCCTCGTCACGCACCTGGAGCAGGCCCAGCAGATCGGGCCCTATGCGGTCTATCGGGCGCAGCTGAGGCCGCACGTATGGAACCTCTCCCGGGAGCAGATGTCCGAGGTCTATGTGGAGCTGACGACCCCCCAAGTGATTGCGCGCAAGCTGCAGGAGCACAGACTGACGAGCCAAGACTGCGAAGTGCGGCTGACCAGCTCCTACAAGACTTGGTCCTATCTCTGCCAGTATGAGGAGACGGACCTGGATTTCATCGCCCGCCTCATGGAACGGGACGGGATCTATTTCTATTTCGAGCAGGGGCCGGAGCGGGAGAAGCTGATCCTCGTCGATTCGCAGACGGGGCAACCGGCG
>SYGV01000007.1 GCA_005799365.1 Nitrospiraceae bacterium | reverse complement strand
GTGAAAGCCTTGGTTCGGCACTGTCGACTTGCGGGGTGACCCAGGAGGACAGATGGAACTGACGCTGCTACTGAACTCGACCTACGAACCGCTTCGTGTCGTTACCTGGAAAAAAGCCATTACGCTCCTCTGGCAGGAGAAGGTGGAAGTCCTGGAAGTGTACGACCGGGACATCCAGGGAATTTCAATCTCCATCAAGCTTCCGGCCGTCATGCGGCTGCTCAAGCTGGTGAAGCTGAAGGACAGTCATCGGGCGGTCAAATTTTCCCGCATTAATATCTTTACGCGCGACGGCTATGCCTGCCAGTACTGTAGCCAGAAATTCCGGACCGAGGACCTGACCTTCGACCACGTCGTCCCCATTGCCAAGGGGGGCAAGAAGACCTGGGAAAACATCGTCACGGCCTGCTGGCGCTGCAACAACCGGAAGAGCGGGCGCACCCCGGACGAAGCCAGCATGCGGTTGATCCGGAAGCCGGTCAAGCCGCGCTGGAATCCCGTGATCACGATTACGATCGGCATCAGGAACGCGCCGGAAAGCTGGCGGGACTATCTGTACTGGAACCTGGAACTGGAAGCGGATCCGCCGGAAGCGGGATAACCCGTCTTAACGAAGGCGGGCTCATACTCCTTTAGTACTCCTTGTCGATTACGATTGCCACTTCCCGCGATCCAACCAAGGTCGGGTTCTTGGCAAACTTCCCTTCCAAATCTCCCGGCTGCGGCGGTCCGGCCTGGCCATCCCGGTCGATCCGGGCAAGCACATCCACCATCCCGCGCAATTCCGACCCGCTCGCCATCACGTCCTGATTGGTAATTTCAAACGAGACCGGAAACGTCGGGTTGTCGATACGCTTCGCCGCCAGGGGTCGTGGCGCGCCCTGCGGCCTGCGGACGATGACGAACAGCACGTCCGTCGGACGGACTTTTGACACTAAGGCCGGATCGATCGTGACCTGTCCGGCAATCACGCCGCTGCCGGACGGTTTTTCGCACCCGTGCGCCAGCCCCATCCAGGCGGCTATGCCGGCCAAAACGATCACGCCGCCGGCCATCCCGATCACCCTCATTGCGCCTTCTGCCACCTGCATCCTCCTTCACGTCAGACCCAACCAAAACAGCCAACGCGGCGCATTATACAAGCCGGCCAGTGGAATAGGAAGGAGGCTTTCTCCGGGCAGGGAGGCTGTTGTATGATACGCGCCGGCAAGCATCAACGAGGGCATACAGGTCTTGAGATGATGGGCAGGGAGGAGCAATGGCAGCTAATCCAGGGTTTCAAGTCTCACTCGATGTAAAAGGACGATCCTGCGTGGTTTTGGGAGGCGATGGCGAAGCCTCCGATAAGGTTGACCGTCTCTTGGACAGCGGCGCCAAGGTCACGGTGATCAGCCCCACCTTGAACGACCACCTGCGGAAACTCACGGCGACCGCCAAGATCCTGCACCGGGTCCGGCTGTTTCGTTCGACCGACGCGCAGGGCTGCTTCCTCGTCATTAATACCCTCCGGCACGATCAGGACTTTTCCCGTTCCCTTTATGAACTGGCTCAGAAGGAGCGGTTTTTACTCCTCGCGTCAGACCAGCCGGAATACTCGACGGTGATGCTCCCCGCTGTGGCCAAGCGGAGTCATTTGCGCCTGGCCATCAGCACCAGCGGGGTGGCGCCGGTCCTGGCCGGCAAGATCCGACAGGATTGCGAGCTGCTCTTCGACGAGGAGTTCGAACGATTTCTGGAATGGCTGGCCGTCATCCGGGATGAAACCAAGGCGGCAGAGCCGGACGCGGAGCAACGGCGCGCCACGTTGCGCGAGGCAATAGAAGGTTTCAAACTCAACGGCACCATTCAGTATCCGCAAGCCTGGCTCGACGCGCGCCGGCAACAACAAGCCTGATTGGAAGGAGCGATCCATGGTCCTCTTGGAATTCAGCATGTCCCCGCTGGGAAAAGGGGAGAGCGTGGGCAAGTACGTGTCCCGGTCCCTGGACATCATCGACAAGAGCGGGGTGGACTACCGGCTCAACCCGATGGGCACGGTGCTGGAAGGGGAGTGGGACGAAGTGTTCGGAGTGGTCCGCAAGTGCTACGAGCGGATGAAGAAAGACTGTGGCCGCATCTCCTGCACGATCAAGGTGGACTACCGCAAAGGCCACAATGGGCGCCTCGCTGGCAAAGTCGTCAGTGTCGAGAAGAAGCTCAAACGGAAACTCAAGACTTAAAAGATCGACGCAGTTAGCGAAGGGCAGCCGACCGAGAGCAAGAACTAGGCTGACGAACGGCGCCCGTGTTCGACGGCGGCACGATGCGTTGCCCCCCGACTGCCACTCCACGTCATTGAGTTGGTCGCTTGCCTCATCGGATTAGCAGAACGGCTCGCGATGCCCTAAGGCCCCTGTATAGACAGCTCCCGCCATGCCGCCGGCCTCAACGCATCGTGCCGCCATCGAGGCTGCTAACCGTTCGCCAGTCGAAGTCTTAAAGTTAATGAATCGCGGCATGATTGCCGACTAAAACGCTGAAAACTTAAAGTATTTTGTGGGAATATTTTTAACGTCATCTATCAGGAGCAGATCGAAGAGCCTGGCAGCGAAATCGGCATCCCCACACCGGGTTTCTGCCTCAACAAGCCTCTGTCTCGCGCCATTATAGAGCAACCGCCCAGCGCGAACAACGAACACTATCCGGCGATATCGTCCATGCCGGGAAGAAGGCGATGCTCAGGAATACACCCGTGGCACCCGCGGCCCGATCCCGCAGAGGACTTCGTAGGGAATCGTCCCGCTCCAAGCTGCCAGATCCGTCGCCAGGATTGCGTCGGCCCCCTGGCGGCCGATCAAGACTGCCTCATCCCCGGAATGGATGTCCGGCAGGTCCGTCACGTCGATCAGCGTCATGTCCATACAGACCCGCCCCACGACCGAGCACCTCCGTCCCTGCACCAGCACGTACCCGCGGTTGGACAAGGCCCGACTGTAGCCGTCCGCATAGCCGATCGGCAGGACGGCAATCTTGGAAGGCCTAGCTGCGACGAAGGCGCGATTGTAACTCACGCTGTCGCCCTGCTTCAGACGCCTGACCTGCGCAACCTGGCTGCGCAGGGAGAGCACCGGTTTCAACGTCGCCGCCTGGCCGCTTGGGACAGTGGAGTAGCCATAGAGCATGATGCCGGGCCGCACCAGGTTGAAGTGCGCGGCCGGATGCCCAAGGATGGCCGCGCTGTTGGCCGCATGGATGAGGGGAACGGAGAGGCCGGCCTCACGCAGCCCGGCCAGGACCGTTTGGAACCGCTCGATCTGGATCTTGGCGTAGGCAGGATCGGCATTATCGGCATCGGCCAGGTGCGTCATCAGCCCTGCCAACCGCAAGGGCCTTTGAAAAGCCGGGGCCTGGAGCAGGGGCAGGACTTGTTCCGGCAGAAGACCGAGCCGTCCCATCCCCGTATCAACCTTAAGATGGACGGGATAGGGAATCGATCGGGCTCCGAGTCTGGCCGCCAGCTCAGCTGCAATGTTCGACTCGTAAATAACCGGCGTCAGATCATAGCCAAGCAGATCGGCGAACTGGGCTGGAGGCAGGGCTCCCATGACCAGAATCTGCGCCTGGATGCCGGCGTCACGAAGTTGGGCCCCTTCCTGAATCGTGGCGACCGCGAACCGCGTTACTCCTTGCTGCGCCAAAGCCTTGGTGATGGCGACGGCGCCGTGCCCATAGGCATCGGCCTTGACGACGGCCAGGATGTCACAGCCTGGGGACAGGAGCTGCCGCGCCTGCCGCAGATTGGCCGTCAGGGCAGAGAGGTCGACGGAAGCGATGGTCGGGGGTGAGGTCGTGAGGGGAGACACGCTGGTGATCGAGATCGAGGCGGACTGCGAGCCCGCTCAGATTTCGAGGATCTCCTCCTCCTTTTTCTTGAGAGTCTGGTCGACTTTCTGGACGTATTGATCGGTCACCTTCTGGATCTCGGCTTCCGCCTTGCGGACGTCGTCTTCCGACAACTTCCCGTCCTTGTGCAAGCCCTTGAGTTCCTCGTTGCCCTCGCGGCGGATGTTCCGGAGCTGGACCTTGCTCTCCTCCCCATGCTTCTTGCACAGCTTGATCAGGTCCTTGCGCCGTTCCTCCGTCAGGGGCGGAACGGGGATGCGAATCAACTTGCCGTCGTTGGAGGGGGTGAGTCCGAGCCCGGAGGCCTGAATCGCCTTCTCGATTTCCTTGATGAGCGCCGGCTCCCAAGGCTGAACCGTGATCAGACGGCTCTCGGGCAGGCCCAAGTTGGCCGCCTGCTTGAGGGGCGTCAACGTCCCGTAGTAATCCACTTTTACCCCGTCCAGCAGGGCCAGGGAGGCGCGGCCGGTCCTGAGGGTGGCCAGATCCCGCTTCAGATGCTCCAGCGCCTCTTCCATCCGTTCCTGGACTTGTTTGTGCGTGGCGCCCGACATAAGCCTTTCCCTCCGCCTCAGCGGCCGCCGGCGGTCACGAGCGTCCCGATCTTATCCCCGCGCACGACCTTGGCGAGGTTGCCGCGTTCCTTCAGATTGAAGACGATCAGGGGCAGGTTATTGTCCATGCAGAGCGTGACGGCCGTCGAATCCATGACTTTCAGGTTTTTATTGATGATGGAGAGAAAGGGCACCTCAGTGAACATCTTGGCGGTCGGGTTCGTGACCGGGTCCGCTTCAAAGACCCCGTTCACTTTGGTGCCTTTCATGATCACCTCGGCCCCGATCTCCATGGCGCGGAGGGCGGCTGCCGTATCGGTCGAAAAGTAGGGGTTGCCGGTCCCGCCGGCAAAGATGACGACGCGTTTTTTTTCCAGATGCCGGATCGCCCGACGGCGGATGTACCCTTCCGCCAACTGCCGCATCTCGATGGCCGACTGAACGCGGGTCGTAACCCCTTTGCGCTCCAGCGCGTTTTGCAGCGCCAGCGCGTTGAGCACGGTGGCGAGCATCCCCATGTAGTCTGCGGAGGCCCGTTCCATCCCGCTGGCGCTGGCCGCGATGCCCCGGAAGATATTGCCGCCGCCGATAACCAGCGCCACTTCCACATTCAGCGCCACGACGGAGGCCACTTCCTCGGCCAGGCCTTCCAGCACGGACGGCTGAATGCCGTACCCCTGGTCGCCGGCCAGAATCTCGCCGCTGATCTTGAGAAGGATCCGCCGGTATTTGGCGGCACTCATTCGTGCCCCAGTTGATAACGCGTAAACCGCCGGACGGCCATGTTCTCGCCGATCTTGGCGATTTTCTGCGCCAGCAGGTCCTTGATCGTGACCGTGGGATCCTTGATGAAGGTCTGCTCCAACAGGCAGCCCTCCTGGTAGAACTTTTCGAGCTTGCCGTCGACGATCTTGGCCCAAGCCGGTTCCGGCTTGCCCATTTCCTTGGCCTGTGCCAGGTAGATCTGCTTCTCTTTTTCGACGACGGACGCCGGAATATCCTCGCGCTTCACAAAGGAAGGGTTGGATGCGGCGATCTGCAGCGCCAGATCCCGGACAAACGCCTGAAACTCGTCGTTCCGCGCCACGAAGTCCGTTTCGCAATTGACTTCGACCAAGACCCCGATCCGGCTGCCCGGGTGGATGTACGAGGAAATGATGCCCTCGTTCGTCTCCCGCCCGGCCTTCTTCTGGGCCGCCGCCAGGCCCTTCTGCCGGAGGTGCTCGATGGCTTTTTCGATGTCGTCGCCGGATTCGACCAGCGCCTTCTGGCAATCCAGGATGCCGGCGCCGGTTTTTTCACGCAGCTCTTTCACTAACGTCGCATTGCCTGCCATGCCGTTCGCGCTCCCCTTGGTAATCGTCACACAATGACAGTCGGCCCGACGCCGGACCCGTTACGAAGCCGGAACGGCTTCCATCACCATCCCGGTCGCCTTGTGCACCTCTCCCTGGGCCTCGGGCTTCTCGCCTTCCTCGCGCTGCGCACGCAAGTGCGCGCCCTCGACACAGGCGTCGGCAATGCGCGACACGACCAGCTTGATGGAACGGAGGGCATCGTCGTTCCCCGGGATCGGATAATCGATGCCGTCGGGATTGCAATTGGTGTCCACGATCGCGATGACCGGAATTCCGAGCCGGTTGGCTTCCATGATCGTGATGTGTTCGATCCGCGTGTCCAGCACGAACACGCAGCCGGGCAGGCTGTTCATACTCTTGATCCCGCTGAGATATTTTTCCAGCTTGACCCGCTCTTTTTCCATCTGCCCGATTTCTTTCTTGGTCAGCCGCTGGTGGGTGCCGTCGGTCAGGGCCGACTCGAACTTCTTCAGTTTTTCGATGCTCTTGCGGATCGTCTGGAAATTCGTCAGCATCCCGCCCAGCCACCGCTTGTTGACGAAGAACATGCGGGCCCGCTTGGCCTCCTCCTCGAGAATGTCCACGGCTTGGCGCTTGGTGCCGACGAACAACACGGATTCGCCGTTGGCGACGGTGTCGCGCACGAAGGCGTAGGCGGCTTCGAACCGCTGCACCGTCTGCTGCAGATCGATGATGTAAATCCCGTTGCGCTCGCCGAAGATGAACCGTTTCATCTTCGGATTCCAGCGATTGGTCTGGTGGCCAAAATGGACACCGGCTTCCAGCAATTCCTTGATCGCGATCATCCCCATCCGTTCACCTCCTTCCTCTGCTTGCGGAGCGTCCGATCACGTCGGACGAGAGGTCTTGCTCCCCTTATTCCCAAGCCGAGTGGCGTGCAACACGCCAATTCGAATTTGAGTAATGAGCCTTGTGGCTTTCCCCTGAGTACCGGACTCTGCGCTTGTCGAAATCGTACAAGGGCTTGAAAACGTAGCACGATCGGGACCGAATTTGCAAGCCGGCGGCGTGCGTATCTACGACCGGTAGGACGCGTTGATCCGCACATACTCGTAGGAGAGGTCGGTCGTCCAGAGGGCGCCCTGCGCGGATCCAAGCCCCAGGTCGATCACGATCCGAAACTCCCGCCGGCGGAACAGTTTTTCAATGGCTCGTTCCGCAGCGCGCCCGAGGCTGACGCCGCCTTTGACGATCGGCGCTCCTTCGATGGTCAACCCGATCCGTTCCGGCCTGATGCGCACGCCGGCGCGTCCGACGGCCGCCATGATTCGGCCCCAGTTCGCGTCCCCCCCGAAGAATGCGGTCTTGACCAGGCAGGAGGTGCCGACGGTGTTGGCCACGGCCTTCGCATCCGCCGCTGATTTCGCTCCCGTAACCAGAACGTGCACGATCTTCGTTACCCCTTCGCCGTCGCGGCAGATGCGCATGGCCAGCGAGCGGCAGGCCTCGCTGAGCAAGGCCTGGAATGCAGCCAATTCCTTCGTGCCGTCGCGGAACAGGGCGTTTCCCGCCAGGCCGTTTGCCAGGCAGAGGACGGTGTCGTTGGTGCTGGTGTCCCCATCCACCGAAATACAGTTGAACGACGTTTCGACCGCCGCCCGCAACGCTCGTTGCAACACCGGCTGTGCGATCGCCGCATCCGTGGTCAGATAGGCCAGCATGGTGGCCATGTTGGGATGGATCATCCCGGACCCCTTGGCCATGCCGCCGACCGTCACCATATGCCCGGCGATCCGCGCCCGCAGGGCCACGTCCTTCGGCTTGAGGTCCGTGGTCATGATCGCCTTGGCCGCCTCACGCCCTCCGGTCCGGCGCAACCGCTGGACCAATCGCGGGACTCCCTGTCGGATTACGGGCATCGGCAAGAACTGGCCGATGACCCCGGTGGAGCCGACAAAAATCGAACGTACGGGCACGCCAAGACACTGAGCCGTCAACGTGGCCGTTTCTTTTGCGTCGGCCAATCCCTGGGCGCCGGTGCAGGCATTGGCATTACCGCTGTTGACGATGAAGGCGCGGCCCATCCCTTGCCCGTGCCCTTGCCCTTGCTTGAGGTGGAGACGATCCAGGACTACCGGGGCGGCGGCGACTTGGTTGCGGGTAAACAGCCCGGCAACCGGCCCAGGCTGTTCGGAAGCCACAAGCGCCAGATCAAGGATCGAGGGCTTCTTGATGCCGGCGTGCAGCCCGGCCGCGAGAAATCCGCGCGGGGCCGTGATCCCGCCGGGGATATTGTGGATGGTCGTTGGCTTCATGTTATCGAGAGAACCAAGCAGGGGAGGGTGGGTGGTCTGCTCACGGAAAGACTCCCGGCGAGCGGAGGCCCATGTCTTCCGGAAAACCCAACATCAAGTTCATGGCCTGAATCGCCTGGCCCGCAGCTCCTTTCACTAGGTTGTCCAACGCCGCGACGGTGACCACCCAACCGGATCGCGCGTCCGAAAAGACGGACAGGTCGCAAAAATTCGACCCGCGGACGTGGCGTGGGTTGGCCGACTGGGTTCCACTCTGGAGCCGGATGAACGGCTCACCCTTATAAAAGTCTGCGTACAGGGCCCGTAGCTCATCCTGTCCCAGCGGCTCGCGCAACCGACAATAGGCGGTGCTGAGGATGCCGCGATTCATCGGCACCAAGTGGGGAGTAAAGGCGACACGCAGGGCGGCGGGCTTCGTAGCCGATCGTTGACTCAACAGGATCAACTCCTGCTCGATCTCTGGAATATGACGATGCTGGCCGATCTTGTAGGCCTCGATGGACTCATGGGCTTCCGGAAAATGGTAGGGGAGCGCCGGACTGCGCCCCGCGCCGGAGACCCCGGACTTGGCGTCGATCACCAGCGTATCCGGCGTCACCAGCCCCTTGGCGACCAGTGGCGCCATCTGCAAGATCGCCGCAGTCGGATAGCACCCAGGCGAGGCCACCACTCGTGCGGTCCTGATCGCATCCCGGTGCAGCTCCGGCAACCCATAGACCGCTTCGTGCAACAGGCTTGGATGGAGATGCGGCGTCTGATACCAGGCTTCATAGAGCGCCGGGTCTTTCAGCCGATAGTCGGCGCTCAAATCAATCACGCGCTTGCCTGCGGCCAGACAAGCCGCAACCGGCGCCAACGATTTGGTGTGGGGAAGGGCCAAAAAGATCACGTCGGCGCGCTTCGCGATCTCCGCCGGAGCCAGGGCCTCGAAGGACAGGGGAAGCGCCGACGCCAAGTGGGGGAACGAGGCGGCGACGGGACTCCCGGCCGATTTTTCCGAGGTGACTACCGTGATCTTCGCACACGGATGGCCGAGCAGCAGGCGCAGCAACTCGCCGCCTGTATAGCCGCTTGCCCCAGCCACCGCCACGGTGATTGTTTCGATCGTGCTCACGCCGTTGATTCCTTCGGCAACAGACAGAAAAAAGGGAAGGCCTCGCGGCCTTCCCTTGTTCCGGACAACTCGCGATGCGTTAACGCTTGGAGAACTGGAACCGCTTCCTGGCTCCCTTCTGCCCGTACTTCTTCCGTTCCTTGACGCGCGAATCGCGGGTCAGCAGGCCTTCCTTCTTGAGAGGCTCCCGCAAGGCCGGATTCATGGTCACCAACGCTTTGGCGATGGCATGGCGCAGCGCGCCGGCCTGGCCGGTGGTGCCGCCGCCGCAGAGCGTCGCCTTGACGTCACACTTGCCGGCGAGGCCGGTCACTTCGAGCGGGAATTGGATCAAACTCTGCAAGGACGGCCGCGGGAAATACTGATCCAGCGGCCTGGTGTTGACGACGATGCTGCCGGTGCCGGCGGACACCCACGCCCTCGCGATCGCGTACTTGCGTTTGCCCGTTGCATACTGTGTTGCGGCCATTCGACGATGCCTCCTTCAGTCCCGTAGAGAGATCAGGTTAGAGCGCGAGCACTTCCGGGCGTTGCGCATGGTGCGGATGCTCGGCCCCCGGATAGACTTTCAATTTTCTCGCCATCTGTTTCCCCAGCGTGTTCTTCGGGAGCATGCCCTTGATGGCCCGAGCCAGCAACTCCGTGGGGTTCTTCGCATGCAGGTGTTCGGCGGTGGTGGTTTTGAGCCCGCCCGGATAACCGGTGTGATGGATGTACAACTTGGTGCGCATCTT
>SYGV01000087.1 GCA_005799365.1 Nitrospiraceae bacterium | reverse complement strand
GCCCATCGGGTGCAGGACGTTGAAGCCCTGCATCCGTTTGTAACGGGAGACGATGTCCGTGGCGGTATAGCCCTCGAGATGGCCGACATGCAGGCCGGAACCGGAGGGATAGGGAAACATGTCGAGACAGTAGAACTTGGGCCTAGTTGGATCGGGCGGCTCCTCCGCGACGCGGAACGTCCGGTGCGCCTCCCAGTAGGCCTGCCACTTAGCCTCAATCGCCCGATGGTCGTAGGTTTTGCTCATGAATCAAACCGTCCAGCAGTCATAAAGTCTAAAAGACTTCAAGTCCGGCACAGTTTCTGACTTTAAGACTTGCCGAATTTCAGACTGTTATTGCGACGCGCAATCTAACATAGACCACCAGGGGTCACAAGATTGCGAGACGCGCTCAGCGGGGCATCAACACATGAAACGTCTCGATTGAACGATAGCGTGACGAGGGCTGCGGCGGGAGCTGCGAGCTAGACTTGGAACGGTGGATGAGATGACCGATCCCGAAGGCTTGCGCGGCGGCCAGGCAGGACTCGTCGTCGTCGATATAGAGGGACCGGGCGGGATCGAACCCGATGAGGCGCCGGCAGATAGGCCAGTACTCAGGCCGCATCTTCAGGTAGCCGACCTCGAAGGCGTTCACGATCCGCTCTACATGCCGGTCCACGCCGGTCTTGGCGGCCTTGATCGCAATCCCGCTTGCATGGGCGTTCGTGACGATATGGACACGCTTGCCCTGCTCGCGCAGGTGGGCGAGGAAGTCTTCCGCGTCCGGCAGAAAGCAAATCATGTGGTCGAGCTCTTTGGTCAGCGCGACCAGGTCCATGTCCAGCAGCCGGGACCAATAATGGAGGTCCGTCCAGGCCAGATCCGTCTCGACCGACCGGTACAGGGCCAACAGCTTCGCCAGGGCCTCTTCGAACGGCAGCCCCTGCCTGGCCGCATAGCGTCTTGGCAATTCCTCTTCGAAAAAGAAATTGTCGAAATGCCGGTCGAGCAGCGTCCCGTCCATGTCCAGCATGACATCGTAAACGGAATCCCAATCGAAGACGTGAGGCGTGAGTGGTCGGGGATGAGGCGTCATAGGGAGCAAGGGAATCCTTTACGGCCCGGCCCGTTCGACCAAGCGGACCCCGCACATTCTCTCCAATCCTTACCTTATGGCAAGGACGACAAAACTGCAACCCGGACTGGTCCTGGTCGGCTCCACGATGGCGCCTCGATCGCGCTGTCGTTTCTTGTCTTTGTCGAAACCCCTGTGGTACGGTTCGTTTGTCGTAGCTCTGCCGAGTTGTTGTGCCGGAGAACCCCGATGGCATTTGACCAGTCTCCTATCTTTCCACTACCCCACCCCGCCCAGCAGGGGTCATGTCTCCTGGAGCGGGCGTTGCCGGAGCGGCGGGGTTCCCGCCCGGCGCCCGAAGAGGGAAAGCCGGTACTGACCACCGCACCGAAGTTGCTAAACTTCGGCGACGGGAATACCGGAAGGCTTCCGCTTCGGAGCGCCGTGGGCGGGGTGCCGCGAGAGGCGCGGGAGCGAGCGGCGATATGACACCGCCCCTCATCGCCATCGTCGGCCGACCCAACGTGGGCAAATCCACGCTGTTCAACCGCATCCTGGGCGGGAAACCCGCGATCGTGGATGACGTGCCGGGCGTGACCCGCGACCGCAACTACGCCGACGGAACTTACCGGGGCCGGCCCTTCCGCCTAGTGGATACGGGCGGGCTGGACCCGGCCGCCAGCGAGGGCATGCTGGCCCTGATCAAGCGCCAGTCGCAGATCGCGATCGCCGAGGCGGACATCCTGATCTTCGTGATGGACGGGCGCGCGGGCCTGACGCCGCCCGACGAGGAAGTGGTCACCCTCCTGCGCAGCATCAACAAGCCGGTCTTCTATACGATCAACAAGATTGACACGCTCAAAGCCGAGCCGCTGATGGCCGACTTCTACCGGATCGGGCAGGGCCAGTTCTTCCCGGTCTCGGCCGAGCACGGCATCGGGGTGGACGACCTGCTCGACGCCTTCCATCACCTGCTGCCGGAAGGGGACGCCGACCTGAGCCCGGCAGACCTGCCACGCATCGCCGTGGTCGGCCGCCCCAACGTCGGCAAGTCCACGCTGGTGAACAGCCTGCTGGGGGAGGATCGAGTGCTAGTCAGCGACGTGGCCGGCACCACGCGCGATCCGATCGACACGCTCGTGACCTATCAGGACCGCAAGTACGTCTTCACCGACACCGCCGGCATCCGGCGCCGCGGCAAGATCGAACGGGGCATCGAAGGCTTCAGCGTGGCCCGGGCCCTCAAGGCCATGGGCCGGTCGGACATCGCCGTGCTGCTGCTGGACGCGGTCGAGGGCATCACCGAACAGGACACGAAGATCGCCGGCCTCGCCCTGAAGCAGGGCCGCGCCTGCATCCTGGTGGTCAACAAGTGGGACCTGCGCGAGAGCGACCCGGAGGCCCGCCAGGAGTATGAAGCCGAACTCAAGCGGAAGTTCCCCTTCCTGCCCTGGGCGCCGGTGCTCTACGGCTCGGCCATGAAGCCGGACTCGGTGCGCGAGATCTTCCGGCTGATCGATCGCGTGGTGAACGCCTTCACGGTTCGCGTGCCCACCGGGCCGCTGAACAAGTTCCTGCAGGCGCTTCTGGAAGAGAATCCCCTCCCGGTCCGCAAGGGCAAGCCCAGCAAGGCGATCAAATCCGTCTTCATCACCCAGGTGGCGACCAAGCCGCCGGCATTCGCGCTCTTCGTGGGGCACCCAGATGACGTGACCAAAAACTACCTCCGGTTCCTGGAAAACCGCCTCCGCGAACAATACGACTTCCTCGGGACCCCGCTCCGCATTCTCGTGCGCAAGAAGTAAGGCGCGGCGTTTCGGTGCCGGCTCCCGTCGCGCGCCGCATCGCGCCCGCCGCATGACTTGATAAATTCTTAGATTAGAATTAGTCTAATCAACGTGAGGACGCCGACCCAACATCTCATCGAAAAATCCGTCAAGGTCACGGCCCAGCGGGCGGCCGTCCTGGAGTTTCTCCAGGGAAACCGCGATCACCCCTCGCCCGACGAGATCTATCGCAAGGTCCACAAGCGCTTTCCCTATATTTCCCGCGCCACAGTCTACAACACGATCAAAACGCTGCTGAAAGCCGGCCTGCTCCAGGAAGTGCTGATCCAGCAGGACACGACACGCGTGGACCCCAACGTGTCTCAGCATCACCACTTCAAGTGTCTTCGCTGCGGGACCGTGGAGGACATGCCGTATGCGCTCATGACAGCCGATCATGTGCGCAAGAGCCTCAAGAACTACCAAGTCCAAGAAGTGCGCATGGTGGCCGAGGGGCTTTGCAGACAGTGCCGTTGAAACTATGGTCGCTTCCGGTTGCCTAACCTATTGCATGTTCTGAAAAGGAGGTCTGCGATGACGTTCAAGCCGTTCCTGGTCTCGTTGCCCATCTTCGTCTTAACCGTCCTGGGGCTGGGAAGCCTGGTCCCGGCCGATGCGGGGCAGAACAAGCCTTCCGCACCGGCGTCGCAAGGCGAGTTGAAACTCGCACTCCCCTTCGGTCTGGACGAGGGCGCCATCGCCATCCCGGCCGACAATCCCCTGACGAAGGGCAAGGTCGAGTTGGGGCGGCTCCTGTTTTTCGACAAGCGCCTGTCGAAGAACAATACGATCGCCTGCGCCAGCTGCCATATGACGCAATTTGCCTTCACGGACGGCAAGCCAGTGTCGGCCGGCATCCACGGGCTCAAGGGAGGCCGCAGCGCGCCCGCGTCGCTCAATCGGCTGTTCAGCAAGGCCCAATTTTGGGACGGCCGGGCCTCCACGCTGGAGGAGCAGTCGGTCGGACCGCTTATCAACCCCATCGAGCATGGCTTTGCCAATCATGACGAGATGGTCGCCAAGATGAAGAAAATTCCTGGCTACCGGAAACTGTTCAAGGACGTCTTCGGGACGGACGTGACGACTGAGGGAGTGGGGATGGCGATCGCCAGCTTCCAGCGAACGATCCTGTCCGGGAACAGCCCGGCCGACCGTTTCGATCTGGGCGGGGACGCGAAGGCCATTTCGCCGGAAGCCCAAAAAGGCCTGGAACTGTTCCGCACCAAAGCCCGGTGCACCAGGTGCCATTCCGGATTCAATTTTACCGATGAGAAGTTTCACAACCTCGGCATCGGCTGGGACACCAATACCGTGGACCTGGGCCGATATATGGTGACGAAAAATCCGGCCGACATCGGCGCGTTCAAAACGCCGACCTTGCGGGAAATCTCCCGTAGCGCCCCCTACATGCATGACGGACGTTTCAAGACGCTCGACGAGGTGGTGAACTTTTACAACCAGGGCGGGGTCAAGAACCCGCATCAGGATGAACTGGTCCTTCCGCTCGAGTTGACGGACCAGGAGAAACACGATCTCGTGGCGTTTCTCCGGACGTTGAACGGGGAAGGCTGGCAGCACATCACAGCGCCGACGTCCTTTCCAAAGTAAGCGGCGGGCGGACTAGACGGGTGCGGGGCCGGGGCCTCAAGACGAGGCCCCGGCCGCTCGCTGTAAGCAGGCCAGTACCTGCGCATCTTCCACTTGTACGAAGCTCCCGTAGTGAGCGCCCACCGCGAAGAAGGGCTCCGGCGCCAGCAGCCAGACCAGTTCATCCACCAGCTTGCCGACTTCGCGCAAAGCCTCCGGCGGCCCGACCGGAATAGCCGCCACCAAGCGCTTCACGCTCACGCTTCGTAGCGCCTGGACTGAGGCCAGGAACGTGGCGCCGGTCGCAATCCCGTCGTCCACCAGCAGGACGGTGCGCCCGCTCAGGCTCGGCAAGGGCTTGCCGCATCGATAGAGCGCCTGCCGCCTAACAATCTCCTCCTGTTCCGCCCGGATGGTCCGGTCCAGATACCCGTCGGGGACGTCGTGCCGGGCGAGAACTTCCCCGACTTCGGGGTTGAGATAAACGGTCCCCGTCTCCGTCACAGCGCCCAACGCATACTCGGGATTGTCCGGCGCCCCGAGCTTGCGCACGAGGAAAACATCCAACGGGACCTGCAAGGCCGCGCTGATTGCAGCCCCCACCACGACCCCGCCGCGCGGCAGGGCCAGAATGAGCGCCTGGGGATCGCGACGATAGGCGCCCAACCGCTCGGCCAGCAGGCGGCCCGCTTCGTCACGATCGCACAGCGCCATCATCGCTCCTGTCTTCCCCGATCACCCTGAGTACTTCGGCCTAGCTCAGCACAAGCTCGGCGAAGGGTCCATCGTCAGGACTGCGGCCCCTTGGACCGTCCCGGATTTCAATTGTTGCAGCGCCTGGTTCGCCTCTTCCAGCCGGAACCGTTGCACATGCGGCCTGATGGGGATGGCGGCGGCTTCCCGCAGGAGATCGAGCCCGTCCTGTTTCGTATTGGCCGTGACGCTGCGGATCACCCGCTCGCCGAAGAGGTCCCGGTCATAATCGATGGCGGGGATCGGCGTCATGTGGATGCCGGCCAGGGCTAGGGTGCCGCCCCTGTCCAAGGCCCGCAGGGCCGGCGGCACCAGATCGCCGGCCGGCGCAAAGATGATCGCCCCGTGAAGCCTGTCCGGAGGGGCCTCGGCTGCGCCGCCGACCCAGACTGCGCCTAGGTCCCACGCCAGCTTCCGATGTTCTTCACGCAACGAACAGACGTAGACGGCACAGCCCCAGTGCCTCGCCACCTGGATCGTCAGGTGGGCGGAGGCCCCGAAGCCGTAGAGGCCCAGCCTCTGGCCCGGCCGCACGCCGCTGAGCCGCAGCGCCCGGTAGCCGATGATGCCGGCACAGAGCAACGGCGCCGCTTCCTCATCGGTGAACAGGGCCGGGATCGGATAGGCGAAGGCTTCCGGCGCCAACGCATAGTCCGCATACCCTCCATCCTCATGGTAGCCGGTAAACCGCGCGCCGAGGCAGAGGTTTTCGCGACCGCTCGCGCAGAACTCGCATCGACCGCAGGTCTGCTGCAGCCAGGCAATCCCCACCCGATCCCCTTCCTTGATCGCGCGCACGCCGGAGCCGACCCGGTCCACGATGCCGACGACTTCATGGCCGGGCACGATGGGCCGTTTGGCCGGCGGCAATTCCTCTTCGATGACATGAATGTCCGTCCGGCAGACACCGCAGACCGACACTTTCACCCGCACAAAGCCAAGCCCCGGCTCCAGCAACGGCAGATCCCGAAGTTCCAAGGGGCTTCGGTTCACGTCACCGCCTCTGTTCATGACCATGGCACGCATCAACGAACCAGCCTCCTTTATGGAGCCCCATCTTAATCGGAATTGCCCCCGGCCGCACGCAGCTTTTTGCCTTGTCGAAGCGGTGCGCGGCCTGGTCGCCAAAGGCAAGGGCGCGCACAGACCGCGCACGGGCCGCTTGACTCCCTCCCGCCCCCCCCCTTACACTCCCTCCTTATTCTATGGCCACTCGCGCACCAGAACGCGCCGGCAAGACCCGCCGACAGGACGGAGCGGATGCAGCCTCCTCGGACGGCCGACTCACCACGGCCTTCGATCAACTCTACCGCAACCATGTGGATCGGATCTTCCGGTTTGCCCAACGGCTGTGCGGCCAGGCGGAGGACGCCAAAGATCTGGTCCAGGATACGTTCCTCAACGCCTACCGGGGCCTCGACCGGTTCCGAGGGGACGCGCAGCTCTCGACCTGGCTCTACACCATCGCCGCGCGGGCCTGTCTGCGCATGCGGCGCAGGCGCAATGGCGAGCCGGAACGGGAACTCTCGCTCGATGAGTTCATCCCGACCTCGGAGGGCGAGTTCCGTTTGCAGATCCCCGCGCAGGGCTTGACGCCGCAAGAGGCGCTGGAGAACAAGGAGCTGCGGGGCGCGCTCGATCAGGCCATCCAGCGGCTGCCGAAGAAGTACCGTCTGGTGCTCGTGTTGCGGGACATGGAAGGGTTGAGCGCCAAAGAGGTGGGGTCGGTC